>NZ_QGTV01000018.1:0-108201 GCF_003182335.1 Chryseobacterium sp. AG844
AAACACCGATGCAGACGTTTTTAGATAGTAAACCTATGGCAAAAGAGAAATTATTGGAAACTCTTGCAGAGGAACAAAAAATCCTTACTTTTGGAAGTAAGGATAATATTGGATAACTGACAATTATTTTTAACCCCTAACTGTCAGATAAAGTCGTGGCTATTACAAATAATCCTCGCTGCCGCACGATTGAATCCCTCGCTTCCGCACGATTGTATCGTGTGGCAGATAAAACAAAGGGAGTGTCCGAAAAGTCGGTAACACATTCTGATATTCAGATATTTATATACTCCTCCTGTATAAGGGTACGAATAAAATCAGCAAAAATTGAGGCTGTCCGAAAAGTTTGGACAGCCTCTTTGTTATTTATTCTAAGATGCATTTTTATAAATTCCTTTACTTCTCAAGCAGCTTTTCCAATCTGCTCATCATTTCATCCTTTTCCTTCAGCATACGTTCATACAAAGCGATTTTTTCTTCGTGAAGCTGAACAATTTTATCAATAGGATTAATATTTTGAACTTCGATTCTATTATTAAACATTGCATTATCTGAAAATGTGCAGGAAATTAGGTTCACAGCCTGCTCCTCATCAAAATTTTGAAAAGCTTCTACAGGAATTTTCAGTACTTCGGATATTTTTTCGAGCAGCTGGTTTTCAATGGTTTCTTTTTGTTCAAGTAAAGAGATCTTCTTTTGGTTCCAGTCATCACCTAAATCAAGAGCTAATGCTTCCTGCTTGATGCCCAGCATTTCTCTGAAACGTTTTACATTTCTTCCCTGATGTATTTTGTGGTCCATTCTTTAATCAATTTGTGAAGATTCAAAGATAATACATTCTGTAAAGTAAAGGTGAAAAAATGTCCGGTAAAATATTCGCATTGCGGTTACTCTTTTCTTAAAGCATTACGAGCCACACCATAAACGCTCTCTGCTACTTTATGGAAACAGGCTATCTAAGAACGTTTTAATTTCCTAACTTTGTAATATTCAATAACAATCAAAACAAAACTATGTCAATCACCAACGAAGATCAGATGCTGGGAATGCAAAAAGTAAGTGAAGCCGTTGCCTATACTTTGAAGAAAATGATGGATTACGCTGAACCCGGCATGACCACAAAAGATCTGGACGAATATGGAGCCCAAATACTGGAAGGTTTCGGAGCAAAATCAGCACCTTATCTGACGTATGGATTTCCAGGCTGGACGTGCATCAGCGTGGATAACGAGTTCTGCCATGGGATTCCAACAGATCAAAGGATTTTGAAAGAAGGCGATCTGATCAATATTGATGTTTCAGCAGAACTGGACGGATATTGGGCAGATAACGGAGGTTCCTTTGTGATTGGAAAAGATATTCACGGACATCAGAAACTGGTGGAGGCATCCAAAGATATTTTAAGAAAAGCTATCGACAATATCAAAGGCGGTGTTAAAATAGCAGACATAGGACATTTAATGGAAACAGAAGCGAAGAAAAGAGGTTTTAAAGTTATTAAGAATCTTGCAGGCCATGGAGTAGGGAGAAGCTTACACGAACAGCCTGACGAATTGCTGAACTACAAAAACCGTTATGATTCCAGACGTTTTAAGAAGAACTCTGTCGTGGCGATTGAAACATTCATCTCCACCGATTCCAATATTGCTGTAGAATTAAAAGACGGATGGACTATGATAGGCAATAAAGGCGGTTATATGGCCCAGCATGAGCATACCATTGTAATTACTGATGGAAAACCTATCATTTTAACCGAAATGAACGAAATCCTGGATTAAAAGAAACCGCAAAACGATTGCCTTAAATATATATCAGTAATAAAAAACTTTGCCCCCTTGCGTTAAAGAAAAATACAAAGTACTAGAAAGACTCAAAGCTTCATCGAATCAACTTGTTGATTACTGCTTAGCTCTCTTATATTCAGTTTTAGGAATATAAAACTTTACGTTTACTATAAAAACGATCCGTCATCTTATACCCAAAAGAATCTGTTGTAAATGTTCCATTGATGAAAAAACCAGGCTTTAAATTGTTGGGCATAAAATACTTTGTTATATTTATAGAATAAAATCACTTCACAAACTATCCGCTATGAAAAAAATTCTTTTAATCCTTTTGGGAATCGTTGTCATTCTGGCTGCTGTCGTATTGATCAAAACCTACACCTATCCATTTAAGAAAAATAATATCGGAACAGACGAGGGCTGGAAACCGGTAAAAAATGATTCTGCAGTCATGAGACTTTCAGGAGGAATAAAAGTACCCACCGTTTCTACAGGAAGTTTGGGTGAATTTGATTATGCACCGTTTGAACAGTTCAAAACCTATTTAAAAACATCTTATCCGTTAGTCTATCAGAATACAGAAAATGTTGAGGTCAACCAATATGGACTGGTGTTCAGGCTTAAAGGAAGCAATCCTGCTCTGGAACCCATTTTATTTCTTTCCCATATGGATGTTGTTCCGCCGGGAGATGCAGATATTAAAAATAATGAACAAAATGTTTTCCGTCCGGATGATAAACCATTACAGCCTGTTTCAAAAGTTGCCGAAGACTGGGATTTTGCTCCTTTTTCCGGCGCTGTTGCCAACGGAAGAATCTACGGAAGAGGTGCCATAGATATGAAGGGAATGCTTTTTTCCTTGATGGAATCCATGAATTCTATGATTAAAAACAAACAGATTCCACAGCGTGATATTTATCTGGCTTTCGGTTTTGATGAAGAAGTAGGCGGAAAGAAAGGAGCGATTCAGATTGCCGATTATTTTAAGAAAAAGGGATTGAAGTTCGATGCGGTCTATGACGAAGGGGGATTGATTATGAGAAAAGGAAATGTAGCCGGAATTGATACAGACGTTGCCGTAGTAGGATGTGCTGAAAAAGGTTTTCTTTCTGCAAAGATAAAGGTTAAAGGACTGGGTGGGCATTCATCAATGCCACCAATGGAAAGTGCTATCGGGAAAGCAGCTGTTATCATGCAGCGTCTGGAAGATCATCAGATGAAGCCTGTTATTACCCCTTTAATCAAAGAATTTTTTACGAATATCGGAGGTGAAATGCCTTTTGCCACAAGAATGGCATTGGCTAATCAATGGCTTTTAAAACCGGTACTGATTTCCCAGCTTACCAAAAACAATACAACCAATGCTTTGGTGAGAACCACAACAGCTTTAACGATGATGAAAGGAAGTGATGGTACCAATGTACTTTCTCCCGAAGTGGAATTTGTTGTTAATTTCAGATTACTTCCCGGAAATTCGGTGAAAGATGTAAAAGATCATATTGCTAAAGCGACTGAAGGCTTTGATGTAGAAGTAGAAGAAATTGATAATACAAGGGAAGCTTCTGCTATTTCCCCAACCAATACAAGAGCTTTTAAAATGATAGAAGCCGGAGTGAAAGAAATTCATCCCGGAGCTATTGTTACGCCTTATCTTACTATGGCTGGAACCGATGCCGGTAAATATGAAATTGTAAGCAAAAACGTCTACAGGTTCATGCCGATCAAGATCAACAGTGCCGAGCAGCAGAGTATTCACAGTACCAATGAATACCTTAGTATTGACAACTATCTGAAGATGATTCACTACTTTGAGTACATCATGAAGAATTATGATAAATAAGTGTCAATGGTGAATGGGCAATTCGCTGCGCTTGTGAATTTTATAAGCTCGTATATAATTAAACGTGGTGTTCGCAAAGTTTTTATGATGTTTACTTTTTTTCGACCGCAGAGGCGTTTCACTCAGCAATGATAAGGCGTATATCCTGGCTGAACGAAGTGCCTTTGCGAGCCAATAAAATCTGCATATTGATAAACCTTGCGAACTTTAGCGTTAGTAATGATTGACGATTGACTTTGCGAAGCAAAAATTGACCATTGACAAAAATCTTTTTACAAAAAAATATATTACGTCAAGTTTTTGATACACTTACATAGATTTTAACACAAAGTCCACTACGATATTTTATTATAAAAAACGATCGCGAAGGCATTTCACTCAGCAATGTACACACTAATGTCTTGGCTGAACGGAGTGCCTTTACGAACTGATAAATTCTGTATATTAATAGACCTTGCGAACTTTAGCGTTAATTATAATTGACCATTGACAAAAATCTTTTTCACAAAAAATATATTGCGTCAAGTTTTTGATACACTTACATAGATTTTAACACAAAGTCCGCTACGATATTTTATTATAAAAAACGATCGCGAAGGCGTTTCACTCAGCAATGTACACACTAATGTCTTGGCTGAACGGAGTGCCTTTACGAACTGATAAATACTGTATATTAATAGACCTTGCGAACTTTAGCGTTAGTAATGATTGACGATTGACTTTGCGAAGCAAAAATTGACCATTGACAAAAATCTTTTTACAAAAAAATATATTACGTCAAGTTTTGTCGCATTACGGCTATAGCTTTGTCATATCAAAATTACAGAGCTATGGAATTGCCATTTTACTTAAACTTTAACGACTTTGAAAGTAATTATTACGATAACCTTGAAAAATGGTTTGAAGAATATCATAATACCAGCGAAACAGATTATCTGGAAGCGCTTGCTGAGCTTTACAGGCCCTATGTGTATTATAACTTTGCAGATGACATGCTAAAGCCAGATGCTTCCATTGAAGTGAAAGACTGCTTTTTTCCTTATCATGAAAAAATAGGAATCTCTTTCTGTATTGATTGTGATAGTGAAACTTCTCCATCCAATGGAATGAATCAGGTATTTGAATTTAAAAATATTTCCATGATGGAGTATGCCCAGCATATTCTGGATAAGATCAATAAATTCTGTTCAAAAAATGCTCATGCTCTTGATGGCAGTAAAAATATTCAGGACTATATTAATAATTACAGTATTATTACTTCAATGGAAGGAGTAGGGTATTGTATCAGCTACAACCGTCATCAGAAAGCCATTCCATTTTTAAAAGCTTATCTTCCCTATTATGGACAGACCGTTAATATGGCAGTATACAGGGATTTTCTTTTTTCTGTTGTTCAGATTGCAGAGTTTATAGACCAGAAATTAAAAACTGTGCATGCTTTTAAACAGACTATTTATGCACGCTCAAGAGCGGAAGCCAAATTCAATGTGCAGCTGAGCCGTCAGTTTCTGACTTTGTGCAACTAAATTTTACACCAAACATTCATACTTAATTATATTGCGGAAAACTTATGTTTTCAACCAAAAATCCCGGTCAGTAATGATCGGGATTTTGTATTGCAATTGTATGAATACTTGCTTATGTGTATTACTTGTTTTTTTTATAAGGAATATTCCATACCAGGTCGGCTGCCAGATAATGAACGCCTCCATGATGAATACTTCTGCTGTCTCTGATCAGATCGTCCATATATCCTATGTCTACAGTAAAAGGAGAGTTCGGAATTGTAAACATATAGTACGCCGCAATACGTATTTCACGATATCCAAACGAACTCCATTCAGAATCCTGCTCATTGAGATGGCTTATAGAAAACAGGGCTTCTGCACTCAAGGCCAGTTTCTGATTGTTTTTTGGAGATAAATTATAGGTGAGCTGATTCTTGATCCGTGTTCTCAACTGAAAATCCTCTTCGACTTTATGAAAGTCTGCATCGAAAAACTTCCTGAATTCCTGCCGTACGGTACTTTTAAGTTTCCATTTGCAGTCGAGATCAAAATTATAGGCATATCTTCCGTAAATTCTGAATTCCTGTTCCGTATTTTCCATAGCATAAGGAGCCGTATTTTCATATTGTGGTTGACGTCTGTAACTTAATGCATAACTATACTGCTGGTGTGGAGCAAAGGAATGGTAAACTTCATGATTTAAAACAATGATCGCTTGCTTCGAAAACAGATTATGATCATCCGGACTGCTTTTTCTTCCGATGGCAACATAGCTCAAAGTTTGCTTTTTTCCCAGGGAATCAAGTTGTCGCTTCACCCCGAAGGCTCCCCAGAACGCATTGTTGGCATCTCCTAATCCAGGTGGACTGATCTGCGCTTTGATCGATGTTCCTATACATCCCATTAAAAATAATGCTGCAAAAAATTTCTTCATGCTCAATAATTTGGATACCTGTTTTAGGGGTAATTTTAAATAACTGCGAAACCATATGACGGATGAGAATACTGTTGATACGCAGAGAGAATCTTTCGTGATAGCAAAATTAGAGGCTTTGTTCATAGAGTGTTTATTCAAAATCTTGTAATACTGTTTAAAAACAAGACAAAGTAAAGACCTGATTTAGGATAGAATTAGGAATAAGACTTCTAATGGAAAAACTGGATGTTTCAATAATATTTTAATTGTGGATAAAATGTGAGTAACTTGTTAGTAATTTATGGAAAAGCACTGTTTATTTATTGCTTTATTATATAATTGTTTGATTTTGTATGGTATATAAAGTAAATTGCCACAATATAAATACTGTGGCAAATTGGTTTATGGACTGGTTTATTTACTGTTAATTCTGTCTTACTCCGCACATAGCATCCCATGTTGTCCAGAAATGGGCATTAATAGCTCCGATAGGCGGATTGGTACTGTCTGCAACAATTCCTACCATAGAAGCACAGTTGGAATTACAGCCTATTTCATTATGACTTCCAGCCTGAGGTGGAATCTGGCGTCATGTACCGGTTGAACCGCTTAATAATTCTACTCTGATTTCAAAGATCCCGGAAAGATTGGGCGTCTGAATCTGTTTGGTAGGATTTTCACTTGAGATGAAGTCGCTCCAGTCTCCCTGTGAAAAAGTTACACGCCATGTAGAAATCATTTTAGAGGTATCGTTTTGTGGGGAAAGATACACCCAGAATTGTGCTCCGTTTCCAAGTACTAACTGACCTGAAGAATTTGCATTTACACTTGTTGATGTCATTTTGGTTTGGTTTTTAGTTTGTTAGATTATATTTCAAAGTAACGAAGAACAAGGCACCTGCAGTAGCGTATAAATGACCAATTATTAAACTGAGTATAAATACTTATAGGAATGCATGTAAAATAATCCGGAAATCTTGATCATAAAAAAGCCTGTGCTATTCATTAGCACAGGCTTTGGTTTCTTGCAGAAAGGAAGGGATTCGAACCCTCGATACAGTTACCCGTATACTACCTTTCCAGGGTAGCTCCTTCAACCACTCGGACACCTTTCTTTTTGAGATTGCAAAAATAGTGTATTTTCTGGAATATCCAAATTATTCTTACAAATTAATCTGTAATTTCTCCACAGAGGCTTCTGGTGAAATTATCAGCAAAGCTTCCGGAGTAGTTAGGGTTATCTATTAAGTGCATGGCTTTGGTAATCGCTGTTTCCGCTGTCATGTCTCTTCCGCTGATCGCTCCGATTCTGGAGAAAATATTACTGTTTTCATACTTTCCGAATGAGATGCCTCCTGAAATACACTGACTTACCACTACAATTTCAGTTCCGTTATCCCGGATTTCCTGAAGCGTTTCCTGCGTTTTTGCACTGCTGAAAATGGTTCCCGAACCAAAAACCTGAAGAATAAGAACCTTCATTTTAGGAATTTCCCTGAAGTGACTCAGATGCATTCCCGGAAAAATTCTCCAGAATAAAATATCTTCGGAAATATGTTCATCCACATGAAATTCTACGGTCGGATCACAACGGAACAGATTATCTTTAATAATATTCAAATGAACTCCTGATTGCCCGAGAATAGGATAATTCGGGCTTGCGTAAGCATCAAAATATTCTGCGGAATATTTCAGCGTTCTGTTTCCTCTTAATAATTTGTATTCAAAATAAATAGCAACCTCCTGAATGACTGCTTCGTCATTTTCATAAAGGCTGGCATAATAAAGGCTGGTCAGAAGGTTTTCCTTGGCGTCTGTTCTCAGGTCTCCAATCGGAAGCTGGGAGCCGGTCATGATGACAGGCTTTCTTAATCCTTTCAACATGAAACTAAGCGCAGATGCCGTATAAGACATGGTATCCGTTCCATGAAGAATCAGGAAACCATCGTAGTCGTTATAATTTTTTTGAATATAATTGGCGATCACTCTCCATTCCTCAGGTCCCATATCTGAAGAGTCCAGCGGTTTGGCAAAAGGATGAACAAAGACTTCGCATTCCATAAGCCTCATTTCAGGCATCTTTTCGAATATATTTCCAAAATCAAAGGCGCGGAGACTTCCGGTTTCATAATCTTTTTCCATTCCGATGGTTCCACCGGTATAGATGAGCAGGACTTTTCGCTTCATGTACTAATTTTATTAAGAATTGTAGCCCGATTAGGGTTCATAGGTCAAAATTACGTTAATTTGCAAAGATTTGAAAATGAATGAAACGTTTATCATGAAATTTTATAAAAATAGGATGAGAAATGAAAAGGTTTCATAGGGGCTATTGAAAAAAATAACGAAATGCAGATGAGTGATTTATCGCAAACTTTTGAATATTTAAAGCAGTTTTTAACGGAAGAAAGACTGACGAAAATTGAACATTTCTCGCAGGAAAGTTCAGACTTTGTACTTCCGGTTGTAGAAGATGTCTACCAGTTCAGAAATGCAGCTGCAATTGTACGCTCTGTGGAGGCCTGCGGTTTCCATAAAGTAGTGGCATTGCAGGAAGAATACAGCTTCGAACCCAATCTTCGCGTAACAAAAGGGGCGGATACGTGGGTTGAAGTAGAAAAGCTTCCCAGAAATATGGAATCTTTTCAGAATATTAAAGACAGAGGATATAAAATAGTGGCTGTTTCATTGGAGAAAAATGCTAAAATGCTGCCTGAATATGAAGTGACAGAACCTATTGCTTTGGTTTTCGGAACTGAAATGGAAGGGGTTTCCCAGGAAATTTTAGATTTTGCCGACGAGACACTGGCTATTCCAATGTATGGATTTACGAGAAGTTTTAACGTTTCTGTCGCAGCTTCAATCTGTATGTATGAATTAAAGCAAAAACTGATAAAGTCTGATATTGATTATAAATTAAATGAGGAAAAGCTTCTGAGAATGAAAATCCTTTGGGCTGTCAATTCAATCAGAAGCGGACAGCAGATTTTTGAAAAATATCTGAGAGAAAATAATATTGACTGGAAATAGTAATCTGAAATAAAAATGAGAAGGTTTTGTGCCTTCTCGTTTTGTATTTATATCATATTGTAATAATTCCATGCGGCCACAAAAACTCCCGCCGTTTCCGTTCTCAGTCTTTGACTTCCTAGAGAAACCGCTCTTACTTTGTTTTCTGCCAGAAATGCAATCTCCTTTTCAGAAAAATCACCTTCGGGGCCTATTAAAAAAGTAAGCTGCTTCAGCTGAGGAATATTTTTAAGATCAATTCTTTGCAGATTCTGATGGCAATGCGCTACAAAGGTATGCTCCGGATCAATATTTTTTAGAAAATCCGTCAGTTTTACAGCATCATTGATAACCGGAAAATGAAATCTCAGGCTCTGCTTGGATGCTGCAACAGCCTGTTTCCTGATTTTATCGATGTTGATGTTTTTACGCTCCGTTTTTTCAGTGATAATAATGCTTATTTCTGAAATCCCCATTTCCACTGCTTTTTCCACAAAAAATTCAATTCTGTCAATATTCTTGGTGGGAGCAATCGCAATATGAAGTTGAGGATTGAATTCCGGCAGATTTTCTTTGATCTCAGAAACTTCAATCCCCGCTTTCTTGCCTTCTATAATCAGTTTTCCGGAAGCCAGTTTTCCCTTTCCATCCGTCACGTGAATCGTTTCACCATCTCTCATGCGAAGAACTTTTACAATATGCTGCTGTTCTTCGTCGTTGATTATAACTTTATTTCTGTTGATGTCTCCGTAGAATAGTTTCATATATCCTGGTTTATAAATGCTACTCCTGTTTTGATGGTTGTATATATATCTGTATCACATTCCCGGTAAGAACACATGTATATTTCTTCTATCCATACATTATTAATGAAAATCAGATTTAAATATTCCTGTTTTCTCAAATTATTTTTGATGGATAAATAATCTCCTTCTTTTGGAATATAGGGAAAACTAAAAAGATGTTCAGAATTAATTAATTTTAAAACTTCTTCTTTGATATCCTGAATATATCCAGTCTCAGAACTTTCTCCGTTAAACTCTGAAAAAGTTTCTGAGCCCTCATGTCTTCCTGTGATAGTTTCCAATACCCAGTAATATTTTGAGTTCTTTTTAGAATGTGTTCCCAGTACTTTTTCTTCTAAGAGTATTTTCATAAATCGTATTTTGCCGTTGCGGAAGTTCTCAGATCGGTAAATTCTCCACGTTCAAACTTCAGTTTTGCTACCATGGCAATCATGGCTGCATTATCTGTAGTATATTCGAATTTTGGAATATAAATACTCCATCCCAGTCTTTCTTTATTGTCTTCCATTGCCTTTCTAAGTGCAGAATTGGCAGATACACCTCCTGCAATAGCGACCTGATTTACCTTGAGATCTTTGGCTGCTTTTTCAAGTTTATTCATCAGAATTTCAATAATTGATTTTTGTACGGAAGCACAAAGGTCATTAAGATTTTCCTTAATGAAATCCGGATTTTTTCTGACTTCTTTCTGAATGAAATACAGCACGGAAGTTTTAATACCGCTGAAAGAATAATCGTAGTTTTCCAGTTTCGGTTTGTTGAATGTAAAAGCATCGGGATTTCCTTCCTTAGCCAATCTGTCGATGATGGGGCCTGCAGGGTAATCAAGGTCAAAAATCTTTCCGATTTTATCAAAAGCTTCTCCTGCTGCATCATCAATGGTTTTGCCGATGATTTCCATATCAAAATAGTCTTTTACCAATACAATCATGGTATGTCCGCCGCTTACGGTAAGGCATAAGAAAGGAAAGGTAGGCGGCACAGGATTTGCATCCTCGATGAAATGGGCCAGAATGTGGGCTTGGAGGTGATTTACTTCAATCAAAGGTACATTCAGGCTCATCGCCAAAGACTTAGCAAATGATGTTCCTACAAGAAGAGATCCTAAAAGTCCCGGTCCGCGAGTAAATCCTATAGCAGAGATAGCATTTTGTTGTATATTTGCTTTAGAAAAAGATTTTTCAACAACGGGGATAATATTTTGCTGATGGGCTCGTGAAGCCAATTCAGGGACAACGCCGCCATATTCTTTGTGGATGGCCTGGTTCGCGGCAATGTTTGAAAGAATAGAATTTCCCTTGATGATAGCTGCTGAGGTGTCGTCACAGGACGATTCAATACCTAAAATTATAGAGTCGCTCATAATAATGGCAAAGTTAGAGAATAATAACGAGAATGAGAATAAAAAATCAGTAGCTGAAAACCTAGGGGATCAGGTACAGAAAACTGTTGAAAATGTAGAGGGAAAAGTAAGGGAAACAGTAAAAGAAGCCTCTGAGCTTGCTTCGGATGCGATACATCATCCTGTAGAAACAGCTGAAGAATTTGGGAAACAGGCTGTAAAGGATGTTACCAGCTATACCTGGTGGGCAAAACTGCTCCTGATTCTCTTTTGGCTGGGTATTTTCCTTGTAGGTGGAGTCCTTATTGCCATCAACCTTCCGGTAACAAAAAGATGGGCTGCTGATCAGGCTCTGAAGCTTGTTAATAACGATTTTAAATCTGATTTTTCTACAGAAAGTGTAGATGTAAATTACTTCGGTGATGTAACCATTAAAGGCTTAAAAGTAAAAGATTATAAAGGTTTTGATTTTATTACAGCCCGTGAGTTTCGCGCAGATTCTGACTGGATATCTCTGGCAGTAAATGCCATCTCAGGAAGCAGCAATTCTCTAAGTTTTAACTCTCTGGCTCTTGTGAATGCCGATGTAAAGGTGATTACTTATAAAGGAGACAGTATATCCAATTTTGTAAGGTTTGTAGAACTCTTTGACAATGGTAAGAAAAGAGATCCCAAGAAACCTCCTTTTCAACTGAATTCCAGAATTCAGATTATTGATTCTAAGGTTTCCATCGTTAATGAAAATTCTCCCGGAGAACAGGGAAAATGGCTTACCGCAACAAAATTCAATTTAAAAGCACCGAACGTAAAAGTCAACGGACCGAATGTTTCGGCGCTGATTAATAATATGTCATTTGTAACTTCGAGGTGGGGAAAATCTCACTTTGTGGATACCTTTTCAACAGAACTGTCTCTAACGAAGCAGTTTTTGTCGTTAAAAGACCTTACCCTGAATACAGATCATACCTTACTTCAGGGAGATATCAAATTTAATCTACACGACGGATCCTGGGCAGATTTTGCAGACAAAGTACGCTGGGATATGAATATTAAACAGGGAAGCCAGCTAAGCGGATATGATATCAGTTATTTTGTAACCAACTGGGATAATATTAAACCTTTTAATCTTTCAGGGGTAATGACAGGGCCATTGAATAAATTCCACCTGGAAAACTTTCTGATCAGAAATCCTGACGTCAATATTGCTACCAAAACGATGAAGGTTGACAATCTGCTGAAAGGAAATTTTGCTATTGAAACAAAAGATCTTTCCACAGATTTTACCTACAAGGATTTAAAAGCCATGATGCCTTCATTCATCTCCAAAAAGATGAAGAACTTTGCAGATGATTTCGGAAAACTGAAATATAACGGAACCGCAAAAGTGAATCCGGATCAGATTTATGTGGATAATGGTAACTTAATGACAGGAATCGGGCAGGCGAAAATTTCCAAACTTACCTTGACTGGCTACAGTACTGCTATGCCGAAATATTCCGGTTATCTTGATGTAAAAGATCTGAATACCTCAGTCATTACAAAGAATAAAGCAGTAGGTTTAATTTCCGGTAAATTTGATCTTAACGGACAAAGTTTTGATGTCAATACCATGCGTCTGACTACGACATCTCAGATTGCCAGTATTGAAATTATGGATAAAACGATCAATAATCTGTATCTGGATGGTTTATTGGATCATAAAAAATATAACGGACTCATCACTGTTAATGATGAGCAGGCTAAAGCTACAGTCAAAGGATTGATCGATTTCAGTACTTCAAGGATTGCTATGGACGTTAATGCAGACGTTACTTACCTGAACATGAATTACTTTACCAACAAGCCCGGCACTCAGGTGGTAAGTGGTCAGGTTGAAGGGAAAATGGCCATGTCTTCTATCAACGATCTTACTTTAGATGTAAATGCCAATAACCTTCACTTTGCTTCAGCTACTCAAAAATATAATATTCCGAATGCCAGGTTAAAAACGTTTGTTGAAGCAGGAGGTCGTGTCATTGATGTAGATGCTCCGGGAGCAGCGACAGGTAAAATCTCAGGAAAATATAACCTTGCAGATCTTGCAGGAATGGTAGAAAATGGAGTAGGGAAAATATTAGTAGGACCGCCGCCAAGAAAATTATACCGTGGACAGAATTTTGCGTTGAAGTTTGATGTCCAGCAGGGCCTTGTTAATTATTTCTTACCCGAATTGAGATTACCACAGGGAGCTCTTGTAGAAGGGGAATATGATGGGAATTCCAACAACCTGATCCTGAATCTTGATGCGGCATCTTTAAAATATATAATGACCAAGGAAGAGGAGATTACAGATGCTGACCAGGCGCTGGCATCTTCAAATCCTGATTATAAAATTAATGACCGAAAAAATCTCAGCAGAGACAGTGCAATGGTGGATAGTGTTAAAGTGAGAATTAACACAGGTGACCTTAACCAGCAATTGTATGCTAAAATCAACAGGGTCATTTATAATAAAAATGTAATTAAAGATTTTGAGCTTAAAGGGAATAATGAAAATGGAAATACACTTCATTTAGCAACCGTGTTCAAGCATGGAAGTCCTGATGATGAGCTTAACGAAAAGCTTAAGGAATACGCCATCAACGTAGATCAGTCTACGGATGCAGCTGGTGATTATGTATTCAGGTTTGAACCTACCGAGGTAAAATTCAATGAAGTTACCTGGGCTATAGATACAAGTCCTGAACTGAATCACTCTATTACCTACAGAAAGAAAACCGGAGATTTTGATATCAGGAATCTGAGGGTATATTCCGATAAAAGTGCTTTGTTTATTAAGGAAGCACAGTTTAAGTCAGCAAAAGACTTTTATGTAGATGCAGACATCAACGATTTTGCGGTAGAGAAGCTTCTTGAAATGCAGTCCGGAGGAAATACTATGGATATTAAAGGTCTTGCCAACGGAAGCGTTAAGATCAAAATGGATAAAAGTACACTTCAGCCACTGGTAGATCTTAACATTGATGATATTAAGATGAATGGTGATGATATGGGAGATATCTCTATTTCTGCCACCAATGGATTCTCGCTGAATGTGTATGATATTGATGTGAAAGTTCATTCTGCCGGCGTACTTGGAAACAACAGCCTTAACCTTACAGGAACAGTTAATAATAATACTTCTTCCCCGATTATTGATCTTACTGCGGAAATGCGTGATTTTGACCTTGCATTTACCCAGCAGTTTGTGCAGACGGTTTTCGGAAATCTTCGAGGAAAAGCTACAGGAGATCTTAAAATCAATGGAAAGCTTAACAATCTTGATTATAGCGGAGATATTGCATTAAAAGATTTTGGATTAAAACTATTGTTTACCGGGGTAGATTATTCATTTGATGATACTGTGATTCAGCTTTCCAGAGGACTTGCTATCCTCAATAATATTGAAGTACACGACGGAAGAACCAATTCCAAAGGGAATATCTCCGGAGCGATTCAGTTTGAA
This sequence comes from Chryseobacterium sp. AG844, assembly GCF_003182335.1. Taxonomy (NCBI): domain Bacteria; kingdom Pseudomonadati; phylum Bacteroidota; class Flavobacteriia; order Flavobacteriales; family Weeksellaceae; genus Chryseobacterium; species Chryseobacterium sp. AG844. The sequence continues at coordinate 14,690 of NZ_QGTV01000018.1, forward strand.
ACCCTTTCTTCCATGGGGGTATCTCTCGTAATGAGAGCAGACAACCTGTTGATGCTGAATACCACGCAAAAAGATTTTGATCTGTTCTGGGGAAGAGTGTACGGACAGGGAGATCTGTACGTGGACGGACCTGTATCCGGATTAAGTATAACCACTCCAAATATGAAGGCGCTTAACGGAAGTACCTTTACCTTTAATTCCAGCTCAACGTCCAATGTAGAAGAATTTAAAATGCTCAGGTTCCTGAAAGAAGGAAAAGATGGTCTGATTACGCTTGAAGAAAAGAAGAAAACAGGAGCCAATATGAATATTGACTTCAATCTCGCGGTAGATAAAGGAACCACCGTAAATGTGCTGGTAGGAGACGATGTGGGAAATATAACGGTAAAAGGATCAGCCGATCCGTTGAGATTCCATATGAACAGACAGGGGAATATAGCGATGAGCGGTACCTATAAAGTAGATAACGGAACATTTGTCTCTAAGGCCATTCTTAATAAAACATTCCAGATCGAAAGAAACAGCAGTATAAGGTGGGATGGTGATGCGATGAAACCGATGCTGGATATTAATGCCAACTACATCAGAATGGTTTCCAATGCGGGAGAATATCTTAGTATGGGGAAACTGCAGCCTATCAGTATTCTGCTGCAGGCCCATATCACCCAGTCGTTGGTAGACCCTCAGATTGATCTTAATGTGACGGCAATGGATGTATCCAGTCAGGTAAGAGAAACACTAGCTGCGAAAATGAGCCAGGAAGGAGAGAAGGTTCTCCAGTTCGGATCTGTATTGCTATTGAGTACCTTTAACGTATCCAATACAGGTGGGTTCGATGTAAATGTAGGAAATGTAGCGGAATCCTCAGGATATAATATACTTCTGAAGCAGTTGGGATCTGTTCTTAATACGATGAGTAACGAATTTCAGATTGACCTTAATTATGTAAAAGGAGATCAGAACTCGAATTATGGAGACAGGGCCAATGCGGGAGTAAGTGTAGCCCTTTCCCCGAGAGTCAATATCAAGACTGGTTTGGGTATTCCGTTATCAAAAACGGATGGTGCACAAAACAATTATCTTTCCACGGAAGGATCTGTAGAATATGATCTGTCTAAAAAGAATGATGGCTCATTGGTGATACGTGCGTATTCCAAGCCTACAAACATCGGAATGGTGAGTACAAACGGTTCTGCTAATCAAGCTTATGGAGGAGGGGTAGTGTGGAGTAAAAGCTTCAATTCTTTGTTTAAAAAGAAGAAAAAAGACAAAAAAACTTCAGACGCAAAAGGTGAAATAAAAACAGATTCTATAAAATCGAATGGTAAATAATTAGAATATTTTAATGATTTTTATCATCTGTGTTAATTATTGTTAATATTTGATATATATTTTTTAGTTAAATTATTTTTCGTAAATTTGCAAAAAATACATAGATTTTTTAAAGAAATTGTAATTTAACTAATATGAACTATCAACTGGACGAAATAGACAAGAAGATTCTTGATTTCTTAGTAGAAAACACAAGAATGCCTTTTACTGAAATTGCAAAGCAGATGGATGTTTCTGCTGGAACAATTCACGTAAGAGTGAAAAAGATGGAAGATGCAGGTATTATTTTGGGATCATCTCTTAACATCGATTATGGTAAGCTGGATTATCACTTTACAGCTTTCATAGGTATCCTTTTGACAAAATCAAACCGTACTCAGGAAGTATTGAAAGAATTGTCAACTATTCCTAACGTAATCGAGGCTAGCGTTATTTCAGGAAAATATAATATTTTCTGTAAAGTAAGAGCTAAGAATACTGATGATGCCAAAAGAATTATTTACCAGATCGACGACATTCAGGATGTAATGAGAACTGAAAGTATGATCTCTATGGAGGAATTCTTAAGTGACAAAAACAGACTGATCAACGCAATCTCTGTGTAAGTCAAATTTTAAACGAATAATTATAAAAGAACTTATGAAATCTCTCATAAGTTCTTTATTTTTGTAGGTATGGAAGAATACAGCTATTTTGACGAAGACCCAAAGAAAGGATGGGGATTTATACTGGCATTTGCAGCCTTGATGTTGTTTACTATTATGGGACTTGGTATTGATGTGGATGAATATCTGCAGCATGAATACCTTCAGATTCCGAGGTGGTACTTCTATGTGATTTTTTCTATTGATGTCCTGATGATGATAGGGCTTGTGCTGATGTTCTTCTATAAAAAGGCAGGAATCTTTATGTTTCCGGCTTTACTGGTGCTGCATTTCTTTATGCACAATTACTATCTGTCTACATTTTTGTATACGGATGTCACCAATCTTTTTCTGTTTACAGGATTCGGAATGCTTGCCATTATCCCAAAATGGAAGTTTTTTAAATAAAATTTAATCAATACGATAAGATAATAAACCGCTTTTAAATCTAATTTAAAAGCGGTTTTCAATTAACAGGGATTATGAAAAAAATTATCTGAGTACCAGGGAATTAAAAATTTCTTGTTTTAAAGGGTTTTTTGACCAGTCATCCCAGATGCCTGTATAAGGATTATAGCCACATTTCAGAGGTTTTGATATATTCAGGCCTTCTTTGTTTTTTAACGTGTTTTCAGTATATGCCCTGCAGTCTGTGCAGACATAACGGAACTCACAGTCTTTGCATATTTCAATTTGATCTTTGGTGAGGTTCCAGTATTTTGTGAATTCAGGTTGATTGATAGCTTCTTCAAGACTTTTGTTATCAACGTTCCCAAAACTTTCATTCATCAGTGGACAATTTTTGATGTCACCTTTTCTATCGATACCTATCTTTTTATACAGGCAGGAATTGTGGTTCACTGCTTCTATAACTTTAGTAATATTGGTATTGAAGTATTTGAGTTCTACTTTTCCACAGGCAGATATTTTCAGGTCTTCTTTCAGAAAACGGAGCGAGAATCTGTATTCATCTTTAGCTTTGAAAGGAGGCTTCGGACAATTATAAAAAATAAGACTGTATATTCTGACTGTATTTTTTTGAAGAGCCTGTATAAAAGATAGGTTGACTTCCTGGTGAAACGGTGAGAAAATTTCTATTCCTGACAACACTGAGGTTTTAAAAATTTCATCAATTTCTATACAATCTTTTAAGGGTAAAGGTTTCAAGCTGTAAATAACCAAATGCTTAATCCCAAGATTTTCTATTGACGGATATATCTTCTTTATGATCCCGATATCTTCCATTTCAATAAAGAGATTGGTGATAGCGCTGGGCTCATGATGTTCAAAAGAAAGGGGAGGAAAATTTCTGTCCCAATCATTCTTTGTAATAAATCCATATTCTTTTTCCAACAGAAGATTGATGTATTCCTGAATAATTTCTCTGGATTCTTCATCATAACTTGTCATCAGGTCTTCAACGGATTTGTTTTTCAGCTCTTCTATAATTTCATACAACTCCAGCGGATACAGTTCCGATACATTTCTCTGTAGATCTGAAATGAGAATTCTGGTGGCTCCTTTGGTGATAAGGATGTTTGAGAATAAATTGAAGTGTTTCATAGTAGCCGGTTCAATGATTTGATAGGTCTTTCTCTTATATAATAATTTGTCTGATATTTTTTGCACTCTAAAACATAGACGACATCATTAGGCTTTTTAAGCTTTTGATCATTGAACGGCTCTATATGTTTGAAGGTAAGCGGAAGTTTGTTTTTTTCTTTAACTTTAATTTTCATAAATAATCTGCTATTTTTTTAAATAGGGGGTAATTACAATGATAATCTACATTAGCAAATTGTCCCACAGGATTAATTTCTAAGAAATAATATTTATCATCACTTTTAATAAAGTCAAGTGAACCACAATTTAGATCCAATATTTGCATAAGCTTATGAATTTTTAATTCAATATCCTGAGGAAGTTTATATGGTATGTTCCTATTAGGCTTTTTTGTGTTATATTTTCTGAAATCAGTTTTTGTTTGTTCATCATTTTGAGAAAAAATAGCCATTGAAAAGCATTCACCATTGATATAAAATGTCCTTATTTCGAAATCCTTTTCTATTTTCTCTTGGAAAAAAGAAACGAAAAAACTTTGTCTCTCCATTTTCTTTACTATAGTTGTATACATGATACCATTCTGGTTATCAAATATATTATCTAATATTACATTTCCCGTAATTGCTTTTGTAATTGTTTGGTTTAATGGGATTTCGTCCGTAGTTTCAGCTAAGAAATAAAAGGGTACATCAAAACCTGTTTTTTGGGCATACTCCAATACTAAAAGCTTATTAATGTGAGCTCTGGTTTGTTTATTCACATGGTTTTTAGATTCTAAAGTACGAAGTACATAGTCTTCAAGCCAATGTTGGGCTTCATTCATATGAATATTTATAGAGGTATTATTGTATTGTAGACGTTTAAATTGTAATCCACCTCTTCTATACCACACACTATAAATATCATCAAGAAAAAAACTATTTTTCTGACTTTGTAATAAAAATCTCTTTTTTATAATTTTTATTTCAAAAACTTCATCTTCATGAATATGAATAAAGTCTTTATTCATTGAAGTGAGATAACGCATAACTTCAATCGCTGTTCTGTCATTATCATTTGAGAAAATCAGTATCATTTGGTTTTTAAACTATCGGCTAAATCTTTTGCTAATTTATTTCGGTATGCTAAACTTGGAAGTCCAATATCTTTTCGGTTATGGTTTACTTTTGATGAATCTTTTATATTTTCATATCCCTGATAAACTCCATAGGTATAAGGGACTTTGTGATGTAAGTTATTTCGATCTATCATAGCAGCATAGTCTCGAGGTCTGCATTTACCTGATTTTACATATTGTAATATTTTAGTTTTGAAATAAGTATAATATTCATCATAATCTGCCATATGTAGTAATAATACCCCCATAGGCATAAAAACATTTCCATTCCATAAACCTATTTTTTGCATCGTTGGGAAGTCATGGTTTTCAAATGTCCATTTAAGAAGCTCAGCATTCTTTTTATCATTCTTAAAAATATCCAATTTGTTTGTTCGTTCTCCATATTGGTCGCGCTTAAATGCAACAGTAAAGGAATCCACCAATTTTCTATCAAGACTTTTTTCCCATTTTGCGACTTGTTTTTCTATTTTAAGACTATCAATATTATATTTCTTATAAAGTTTGATGAAATGCACATCTTGTTTTTTATATCTCCAATAAGGAGCTACTAAAGGAATTAGTTTGTAAAGACTTTTTTTTCCTCCGAATTTTTTATGGTATTTGTCGGCAAGTCTGATGTAGGTTTCATATTCTTCAATACGTTCCTGATTCAAAGGGTGATATCTTCTAAACAATTTCTTATATAAGCCTACAGCTTTTTCAGGTTGTTTTCCTATCCTGTAGGTACTATCAATCTCGTTTACTTTATTATAATATTGAATATAATTTCGATTTTTGCAGGAACTAGAGAATAAACAAAGAATCAAATAGCTTATATATTTTAAATGAATATTTTGATTTTGTTTCATATTGCATTATTATTGGGAGCAGAAGGATTTATTAATTTGGAAGTAACTTATAAAGACAGGACTGTAGATTGATTATACAGTCCTGTTGATTTTACTTCCTGTTAATAAGGAGTGGTTGTACTAGGACCTTCAATCGTTAAAGTCATTGTCTTAACACCATCTTTGTAATAAGCTGTATCAGAACAATTATTGCCACATTGACTAGGCTCTGAAGTTCTTGCTGTATCATCTCCCCCGTGAATGTTTTGCAGGTTTTTCAATTTCTTGTTTTCCAAAGAAGAGAAATCTCTCTTCATTCCATTTAATTTTTTCATGTGTGTAATTTTTAATTGTTTTTATATAAATCATTTGTGTCAAATTAACCCTTGACTTTGGGTGAATAATTCTTCCTGTTTATTATACACTGTACACTTGTATTGTAATCCGAAATGAGAATTCTGGTAGTTCCCTTGATGATGAGGATGTTTGAGAATAATTGAAGTGTTTCATAGTAGCCGATTCAATGATTTGATAGGTCTTTCTCTTATATAATAATTGGTCTGATATTTTTTGCACTCTAAAACATAGACGACATCATTAGGCTTTTTAAGTTTCTGATCATTGAACGGCTCTATATGTTTGAAGGTAAGCGGAAGCTTATTTTTTTCCTTAACTTTAATTTTCATAAATAATCTGCTATTTCTTTGTCCAATGAATAGTTACAGGTATGAGACAATCCCAGAAACTGCCCAATAGTATTGACTTCTAAAAAATAAAATTCACCATCTTTTCCTTTGATAAAATCTAATGATCCGCAATTAAGATCTAATGCCTGCATCAGAAGGTGTATTTTTTCTTCAATGTCAAATGTTAATTTATAAGGAACATTTCTATTGGGTTTTTCTAAATTATATTTTCTGAAATCTGTTTGGGTTTGTTTATCATTTTGAGAAAAAATAGCCATCGAATAGCATTTTCCATTGAGATAAAATGTTCTGATTTCAAATTCTTTATCAATCTTATCCTGAAAGAATGTAATGAAGAACTTTGCTTTCTCTCTTTTGTGTACCGTTGAGGTATACATGATACCATTTAAATCTTTATCAATGTCATCCAAAATAGGATTTCCGCCAATGGTTTTTATAATAGTCCTATCCAGGGAAACCTGATCAGTATTATCTGCCAGAAAATATTCCGGAATTTTTAAACCTATTTTTTTAGCTTCTTCCAATACCAGGAGTTTATTAACATCATTATTACTTTCTTTGTTGATATATTTTTTGGACTCCAGTATCGCTCTTACATAATCTTCCAGCCAATGCTGTACTTCATTCATATGAGCATTTACAGAAGGGTTTTCATACCTTAAGCGTTTGATTTTTAATCTGCCTCTCCTGTACCACACACTTGCGATCTCATCCAGAAAAAAAGAACTTCTGCTACTCCTTAACAGTATTTTTTTGTTCTCCACTGTAATTTCAAAAATTTCATCTTCATGGATACGGATGAATTCCTTTTCCATTTCAAGAAGCCATTTTATAATTTTATTAGTGGTTCTTTCATTGTTGTTGGAAATAATAAGAATCATTTTTTAAAGTAATCTTTTGTAATTTTAGAAGAATGTTTAATACTAGGTATACCTATTTTTTTTCTTTCCTGATTGGCTTTTATTGTGTCTACAATAGCATCATAGCTTAGATAAACACCATATATGATTCCTTCTTTACTTATTTGCAGATTGTGACGGTCTACCATATTGGCATAGTCTTTTGGGATACAGTCTCCTGATTTTATATATTCCAGCATTTTTGCTTTGAAATATGGATATTCTTTTTCATCTACCATATGGCTGAACAAGGGATGCATGGGCATAAACACACCGTCATTTCCAATGAGTCCTATTTTTTGTACTGAAGGATAGCCATAGTTTTCAAAGGTCCATTTCAAAAGTTGTGCATTTATTCTGTCATTTTTTTCCATAAGCTGAGGGTTTCTCCTGCCTTCCGCCTGATCACGGACAAAAGCAATGCTAAAAGAATCTACCAGTCGCTTATTTAAACCTTTTTTCCAGTCTGCAATTCTTTGTTTTACTTCGGTGCTATCTATGCCATACTTTTTAAACAATCCGAAATAACTTCCATATGACCCTTCGTAAGGAGCAATCAGAGGAATAAGCTTGTATAAACTTTTCCTTCCTCCGAAATTCTGTTGATGTTGATCTGCCAGTTTAATATATGTCTCATATTCTTTAATACGTTCCTGATTTTTAGGAGTGTATTTTTTGAACAACTTTCGGTATTGCTTTATAGCTTTTTCGGGTTGGTTAGCTATCCGGTATAGACTATCAATTTCATTCACTTTGTTATAATAAACAATATAATCATTGCTTTTACAGGAAAGAGCAATGAAAATAATAATGAGTAGGTATATCAAAATTGAATTTTGTTTCATTAGGTAACCATTATTTATTGGATTGATGATGCTCTTATTTGTAAAGGGAGGAATTATGTTCCTCCCTTACATTACATATTAACACTTTTTATTGATCTTAGCAGACAAATAAGGTTGATTTGTGTTCATGATCTATCCACGTTTCTTTATCATAACAATCTCCCTGGTTGGTAGGGACGTAGTTGACAGCACTTCCTTCTCCACCTTTGATGTCCTGTAGACTTTTCATTTTCTTGTTTTCCAAAGAAGAGAAGTCTCTCTTCATTCCATTTAATTTTTTCATGTGTGTAATTTTTAATTGTTTTTATATAAATCATTTGTGTCAAATTAACCCTTGACTTTGGGTGAATAATTCTTCCTATTTATTATACACTGTACACTTGTATTGTAATCCGAAATGAGAATTCTGGTGGCTCCATTGGTGATGAGGATATTGGCAAATAGGTTGAAATAGTTCATAGGTTAGTAAGACCATATATTTTTATACTAAAACATTTCATAATAATCTAACAAGAGGTTTCACAGTTTTTATGCTCATTAAAAAGTCAGTTTGATATTGTATACAGACAACATAATTCTGTTGATAGGTATCTTGTATCTCAGCTGAATCATTTCTGAAATTTTCTATATATTTCAGAGTAAGAGGTAACTTATTTTTTTCTTTGAATTTCTTTTTCATAAATATTCTGCTATTTCTTTTTCAAGTGCATAATTACAAATTGCGGATAATCCTAAAAACTGACCAACCGGGTTGATTTCTAAGAAATAAAAATCATTTTTGGCTTTTATCAAATCAAGTGAACCACAGTTGATATCCAGTTCCTGCATAAGGATATGTATTTTTTCTTCAATCTCTCTTGGAAGATTATATCTAACATTCCGATTCGGAACTTCGTGATTATATTTTCTATGATCAAGCTGAGTCTTCTTATCATTTTGAGAAAAAATAGCAGTAGCCCAGATTTTGCCATGAAGATAAAAGGCCCGCACTTCAAAATCTTTTTCAATCATTTCCTGAAAAAAGGTAATAAAGAAATTTTCCCTTTCCTTTTCTGTAACAAGTGAAGTATACAAAATACCTTCAGAAAAGCCACCAACTGATTTCAATATTATGTTCTCAGCAATAGATTTCGTAATAGTTTTATTCACAATTAGCTGCTCTGTGTTTTCTGCCAAGTAATAGCTCGGGACTTTCAAATCTACTTTTTTAGCCTTTTCAAGTACCAGAAGCTTGTTTAAATGGCTGTTGCTTTGTTTATTAATATGCTTTTTCATTTCAAGCATTTTTATTACATAATCTTCAAGCCAATATTGAGTTTCATTCATATGAGCATTAATGGAAGGATTCTTATATTCTTTTCTCCTAAATTGTAACCCTCCTCTGCGATACCAGACACTGCTGATATCTTCAATATAAAAACTATTTCTTTGGCTTTGCAAAAAGATTCTGTTTTGATGTGCTGTTATTTCAAAAATTTCATCTTCATGGATACGGATAAATGGCTTACCTAAAGCTTTAAGCCATTTAATAACTTCATTTGTGGTTGTTTCCTGATTAGCGGAAAGGATGAGAATCATTTTTTCTTAACTTTATCTTTTCTGATTTTAGATGAATGTTTTATACTGGGAAGGCCAATACTTTTTCGGTTACGATTAATCCGTACAGAATCCTGACTATTATTTCGTAAGCTGTATCGTACCGCAGTATTTCTATAGTAATCATACGTATCGGACATTAAGGCATATTCCTGAGGAGAACAATGGCCTGATTGTACATATTCGAACAATCTTTTCCTGAATTCAGGATATTTTTTAGAGCCAATCATATGGCTTAGCAATGTAGGCATGGCTATAAAAACATCGTTGTTTCCTAATCTTCCTATTTTTTGCCCATCAGGAAATCCATAATGTTCAAATGTCCAGAAAAAAAGGTCTGCATTTTTTTCAATATTCCTGTATACAAGAGGTATATTATCCGGTCTTCCATCCTGGTCACGGATCATGGCTATAGTAAAGGAGTCCACAAGCCTTTTATTCAGGTTTTTTTTCCAATCTGCTACTTTTTGATCGACTTCCAGACTGTCTATCCCATATTTCCTGCAGAGCGGGTAAAGTTTTTTATAGTCATTACCATAGGGAGCGGCCAGTGTAATAAGTTTGTATAGACTTTTCTTTCCACCAAAATCTTTATGATAATGATCTGCAAGTTGAATATAATTTTTATATTCTTCAGTAAGCTCCTGATTTTTGGGTTCATACTTCTGAAACAATCTTTTGAATTTTCTTATCGCTTTTTCAGGTTGATTAGCCATTCTGTAAATACTGTCAACTTCATTCACTTTGCTGTAATATGTAATGTAGTTCAATTTCCTGTTTTTGCATGATAAGAAAGAAACTAAAATAATTAAAAGAATATAATACGTATATGGTTTCATAAGCCTGTAAGGACGTTATTTATATGGTAACTTTGAAAGGAAAAAAAGGAGGGTTGCCCCTCCTTCATTAGTTTAATGTTGCTGTTGGGCTACATACAGTAATTCTGCCTATATAAGTTCCTCCCGGTGCTGTATAGGTGTCGTATTCTTCACAGCCTTCTCCAGCGGGAACATTAGATTTAACATTATAGCTGCCTCCCTGAATTGATTTAAGATCTTTCAGTTTTTTGTTTTCCAAAGAAGAGAAGTCTCTCTTCATTCCATTTAATTTTTTCATGTGTGTAATTTTTAATTGTTTTTATATAAATCATTTGTGTCAAATTAACCCTTGACTTTGGGTGAATAATTCTTCCTATTTATTATACACTGTACACTTGTATTGTCAATCTGAAGAATACATTTTGTCAACGTTGATGGGATAAAACTATAAATATTTAGATCACTTTATAGGGATAAAATGTGTAAATGATTTGTATTTTGCTTTGTGTACAAATGCAAATTTTACTCTGAATGGGAGCTGGGCTTTGGTGAAATATTTGAAATTCGAAAAAGTATAAATTACATACCGGCTATAAAAAGAAAGCTAATGACTCTAACAATAGTTTGTACGGTAATATTTTCTATTGTACAATACCAGAAAATAAGGGATGTAAGCCTGGAAATAAGATGTTGAATAACTTGTTTTGGGTACTATTTGTATGCTTCTTGTGATTTGTTTTATTTAAAATCAACTTTTTTAGCACCAAAAACCACGTAAGTATCCCCTCAGTTTTTATAAAAAACCTCTGGTTTTAAAACTTTGGATATTAACAAATGAATTTTAAGTATAAAAAAAGCTTTTCAATCTCAAGATGAAAAGCTTTCAGTTTAGTATAAAGTAAAATATTTATTGTTACTCAGAAAACACCCCCTGGAAAAAAGATTCTAAAGCGGTATCATGATCCAGACCGAACTTCTTTTTCAGACGGTATTTGGTCATTCTTACACTTTTGGGTTCTACATTGAGGAGGTTGGCAATTTGTTTGGTGTCCATTCCCAGATAGAGGTAAGCACAGTATTTCAAATCCAGAGCAGTAAGTTTTTGTTTAGCTTTTTCATTGATATTTTTGAAGAAATCAGGATGCAGTTCCTGAATGGTGAATCTGATTTTTTCAAAATCATTGTCAACCCGATTTTCTCCTTTTACCACCTGATGAATATTAATATCAGTATCGGAAAGCTGGGTCTGAAGCTGCTGCAGAACCTCATTCTTATGCTGAATATGAAGCTGGCTCGCCAGTACCTCACTTTGAAGTTTTTGCTGCTGAAGGGTAAGTAGTTCCTGTTCTGCCCTTAATCTGGCCTGCTCTTCCTCCTGAAGTTTGACCTGCATCTCTGCTTCATGCTTTTCTGTATCAAGCTTATTTTCCCTTTCTATAGAATATCGCAGTTTAAAATGATAAGATCGGAACATAAAGAAGGCTCCAATCAATCCTATGATTCCCAGTATAATATAAAGAAGTTTTTCCTTTTTCAGACTGGCCGTTTTTTCGGTGAGAGATCTGAGTTCAGATTCTTTTTTCTGCGATTGATACTGAGCTTCCAATCTTTTTGCAGTTTCAGCCTGGCCTTCATCAAAGAGAAGATTGCTGTATTCTGTTACTTTTGTCTCATACTCATAAGCTTTCCGGTAATTTTTCTGTTTTGCATAAAGCTCTGCAAGGTTTTTTACCACATTGATCATCACGTGATAATAAACCGGTTGCTGGGTAAGCAGAATCTGTTCAGCTTTCAAAAGGTATTGCTCTGATAAAGCATCATTCTGATCCCGTGAAGCGAGATTGCTTAAAATACCAAGCGCACCTGCCTGCATACTCTGATTAAGAGTGGTGTGCTGTGTAAGGGATAGGATTTCGTGGGCATTATTCTGAATTTCCTTACGGATTTCGGGAGTCATAACCGGATAGCTCAGATAATAGTTGGTAAGATTCAGCAATGCCATTGCATGCACATGGGCTGAGACATGACCGGGAAATTGATGGTACAGGCCAACAGCTTTCTTACACATCTCTATGACGGGTTTCAGATCTTTTAAGTTTTCGCTTTTCTCATATTGAAAGGAGTAGCAGACAGCCAGCGCTGAATAGGTAGAGCTGAGTAAATTTTTGTTTCCCGCCTTTTCAGCAAGCTCTATGGATTTTTTGGCATATCTGGTGGCATTGTCAGCATCGTTCCATTCCGTATAAATTCCATACAGGAGATAATTGAGCTTTGCATTTAATAAGATTTCAGAAGGTTGTTTTTCAACGGTGGGAAGAACTTTCTGAACAAGCCTGATTGTACTTTCAAGTTCGCCAAGTGCATTTCTATAATAGATATTCAGATAGCTGGCATATAATTCAGCCGTTTTGTTATGACTCTTTTGAACAATTGTATTTGCAGCATCCAGAATAGGTGGAATCTTATCATATTCAGACTGATTAAGCTTGATGATTCCCTTTTGAGTAAGCGCTTTTACTTCTTCAGCATAATCATTTTCTTTTTTAGCAAGATCAATTTGCTGCTGAACATATTTCTCAGCTGTAGCATATTGATCGCTGACTCTGTAATATTCGGTAAGTTCATTGTAAATTCTGAATTTTTCTGCGGTAGAAATATGACCTTCATTCAACTGGTTCTTAAGACCATCAATAAATGTATTCTGTGCGGGATATAAAGTGCAGATAAAAAGTATACAGTATAAAAGTAAGTACTTTAATTTCATAAGGTGAAAGTACAAAAATTGTAGACACCTGTCAATTTCCTGTCTGAAAAAGTAGAACTATGTTTCGATTTTAATTTGTTGGATATTAGTTGTTTAATTGTTTTTGTAGACATTTTGTAGTCATCTGTAATCAGCATTGAAGATGTTTTGTAGTTGCTGAAAAGAAGCCTGATATCTTTTTCTTCTGCAATTTTGGGCCAGAAAAAATCAAAGAGTATTAATTAAAAATTTTACAGCTATGGACAACAAAACCTTATCAATTGTTTCTTACATTACGCTTTTCGGATGGCTGATATCCTTCTTTATCGGAAAAGAAAAGTCGAACAGCCTTTTAAAATACCATCTGAAACAATCATTGGGATTAATTCTTTTTTCTATTTTTTTATCTGTCATTCTCAATATTGTATTGATGGTTACTAAAATCGGAATTCTGGGAATATTAGGTTTGATTCCTTTGGTGTTAATGATTATCGGGATTATTAATGCAGCCAACGATGTTGAAAAACCTTTACCCTTGATCGGAAAAATGTTTGAAGATAAGTTTTCTTTCATTAGATAATATCTGATGATTAACAGGGTAAAAAAGACCATTTTGAAAATAATAAAATCAGACAGCCAAAAAATGGTAAAAATAGGATAGCTATAATCATGAAACTGGCTGGTCTTATAACGAATATAATGTGCTGATTTGACAGGATAAAGGTAATTTTAACGCCCATTTTAAAAAAGAAAGGAAGTATGGATTTTGAAATTTTGAAACAGCAAATTGAAGACGCTGCAAGGAAAGCTTTTTTAGAAGTGTATGAAAAGCATGGAGCAGAAGGTATTTACAGTTTTGCTTTGTACAGTGATGAGGGAGCAATGACGATTTGCCCTGCTGCCAATACATTGAAAGCTATGGAGAATACGGATGACGAAGATGCTCTTTATTATAAATATGAACCGGCAGAATGGACCTATGAAATGGAAGGAGCCAATAAAGAATTTGATGAGATCTGTACCCAATTGAGGGCAGAGCTTACTAAACATGATGACGATGGTCATTGGTTTGAAGGTTTTCAGATGAAGTTGTACTCTACCTGTATCGAAGTGCTGGAAAAACTTAAAAAAGAGAACTTTTTCACAAAGATCACGGGCAAAGAGATTTTCCTGATTTTCACAGTCTCAGACTATGAGTTTGAGAAGGAAAAGCTAAAAGATCTTATCGTCAGACTTAACGATAATGAATACAAAATTGAATATCTGAACTGGATGGCTGCCTGGGGCAATTAAAAATATGATGCATAAAAAAACACTTTAAATATATACCTATGAAGCCCGATAAAAATAATTGTCTCAGAAGCCCTCTTATACAGTAATAATAACAGAAGAATCTCATCCAAAATACAAAGAACAATTACATTACTTATGAACAACTACCAATTTTATAAACAGGAAGGAAACCAATATATTTTTAAAAACCAGCCGGTATTTGTATCCGTGCTCTGTATTATTTTCCTGATTGTAGCAGCATTACTCTTTAATAGCGTAAGAACTTTCAGTTATGTTATTATTGCTGTAGTAGTACTTATTATGATCAATTTCTTTACCAAGAAATTCGTTATTGATATGGACCGGAAAACGATTACCGGAAAACACTCCATTTTTGTTCCGGTAAAAACCTATCCCATAGAGAATTTCAGAAATTTTCATGTTTTGGCCACAAAATATATGGGTTTTATCACCACAAATGTAATGCTGTCTATGTATTTTGAAGTAGATGGAAAAGAAAAGCAGCTTACCATAGGTCAGGCTCTTACTCAGAAAGGAATCCAGAAAATGGTGAATGAGACGGAAGATATAATGAATCTAAATAATCCTGAGAATGGATATCAGAGACCGCTATAGATTTGAAGAAAACGGAAGTGAAATAAGCTTTATGCCGAATTACAGTTTCCTGCGCACTCTGGTATGGTGGCTGGGATTGGGAGTGATTGCACTTCCTGTTATTGTGTATTATTTTAGGGATAAGATGTCTGGCGACCAGTTTAAAATAGCAATGGGGTTATGGGCTATTTATATGATTTATTTCCTGTTTGACCTTCTTTTCATAATTCCTGTGAAATATATTTTTGATAAATCAGAAAAGTGTATTTACAGAAAACTGTTACTTTCCAAAAAGCTGATGAACTTTGATGAAATGACCTATTTTATTAACGATGAAAGAGGTGGGTATTACTATTCCATCGGAAAGAAAAGAAATCAGTTTGTAAAAAACTACAGAATCAGCAATTACTTTTCCGGATCTAAAGCTTCTGAAAGAAGAGAAGATGAATACATCAAAGAAATATTATGTCCTGTTCTCATCGCTGTTGGAATTCCTTTGAATCAACCGGAACAATAATAATCAGGGTAAAAACTAATACAATGAAGAGTGGGTGTATAACCATTCCCCTCCGCTGGAGGGGTGGCGGAAATTCAAAGAATTTTTGACGGGGTGGTTTTATACACAATAACAAAAAACTCCGGCGGTTTCGAAGAAACCGCCGGAGTTTGTCTATATAATACCTTATTTTAAGCTAAAATTCTCTTTACAGCTTCTTTTACTGCAGCCGCATCAATTTGATACTTTTTCATCAATTCTGCTGGTGTTGCAGACTCTCCGAAAGTATCATTTACCGCTACAAATTCCTGTTTTGTAGGTCTTCTTCTTGCAAGCATACCTGCAACAGATTCTCCTAAACCGCCAAGATAGTTGTGCTCTTCAGCCGTTACAATTTTACCTGTTTTTTCTACAGATTTTAAAATGATCTCTTCATCAAGAGGCTTGATCGTGTGAATGTTGATCACCTCACAAGAAATACCTTCTTTCTCAAGTTCATCAGCCGCCACAAGAGATTCCCATACAAGATGTCCTGTTGCAACAATCGTTACATCAGTACCTTCCTGAAGCATGATTCCTTTTCCGATTTCGAAAGGCATATCTTCAGGGATGAATACAGGAACCACAGGTCTTCCGAATCTTAAATATACAGGACCTTCAAAATCTGCAATCGCTAGGGTAGCAGCTTTAGTCTGGTTGTAATCACAAGTGTTGATCACGGTCATTCCGGGAAGCATTTTCATCATACCGATATCTTCAAGAACCTGGTGAGTAGCCCCATCTTCTCCTAAAGTAAGACCTGCGTGAGATGCACAGATTTTTACATTTTTGTCAGAATAAGCAATAGACTGACGGATCTGATCATATACTCTTGAAGTAGAGAAGTTCGCGAAAGTTCCTGTAAAAGGAATTTTTCCTGTAATACTAAGACCTGCAGCAATTCCCATCATGTTCGCTTCTGCAATACCGATCTGAAAGAATCTTTCAGGAGCCTTTTCAATGAATTTCTCCATCTTCAAAGAACCGATAAGGTCTGCACAAAGTGCTACTACATTAGGATTTTTGTCCGCTAATTCTGCTAATCCTGCTCCGAATCCTGAACGGGTGTCCTTTTTTTCTGTATATGTATATTTCATTTTTTACTAAAGTTTTTGATCATTGATAAATGATGAGTGATTAATCATATTATAAAGTTCCAGAAGCATCATTTATCAATAATAATTTATCATTTATAATTAATAATCAGCCGGAGCTTCCAGATACAATTGCTTGAATGCCGTGTCTAACTGCTCATCATTAGGAGCTTTACCATGCCAAGCATGAGATCCCATCATGTAATCAACTCCGTATCCCATTTCTGTATGAAGAAGGATGGCTACAGGTTTTCCTTTTCCGGTTTCTGTTTTTGCTTTCTCAAGGATTGCAATGACTGCTTCAAGATCATTACCGTTCTTTTCTTCCAAAACAGTCCATCCGAATGCTTCTAGTTTTGCATGAAGATTTCCTAAGCTTAATACATCATCGGTATCTCCGTCAATCTGGCGCCCGTTGTAATCAATAGTAGAAATGATGTTATCTACTTTTTTAGCAGAAGCATACATCAATGCCTCCCAGATCTGACCTTCCTGAAGCTCACCATCCCCGTGAAGAGAGTAAACAAGAGACTGATCACCATCTAATTTTTTACCCTGAGCTACTCCAAGTGCTACAGAAAGCCCCTGTCCAAGAGAACCTGAAGCGATTCTGATTCCCGGAAGACCTTCGTGAGTAGTTGGGTGTCCCTGTAATCTTGAATCTAATTTTCTGAAAGTGCTCAGTTCTTCAACAGGGAAGAAACCAAATCTTGCTAAAGTAGAATAGAATACCGGAGAAATATGTCCGTTTGATAGATAAAAATGATCTTCATTTTTGCCTTCCATTGTGAAAGGAAGTTTATAGTTCATCACTTTACCATAAAGGGCTGTAAAGAATTCTGTACAACCTAAGCTTCCACCCGGGTGTCCTGAATTAACAGCGTGAACCATTCTTAAAATGTCTCTTCTGATCTGCGTAGTAAGAGTCTTTAACTCCTCAATACTTTTACTCATTATATCTGATTTATTTGTATGCGAATTTACAATTTTTTACCGGCTTACGGAAATGCAAAAGCCCGGAGATAAAACCCCGATCTTTGTATGATTTTAATATTTTTCCGCTTTTAACAACCTTCATTAAGGTAAACGGAGATTTCGGTCACTATATTATTAACAAATTTAAAGCTTAACAGCGTTCCTGCCTGACTGTCTTCAAGATTAAAATAACCGGTGTCTTTAATCGGTTTTCCATTAGAGTCCCAATCCGGGCGCACACTAAAGTTAGGGTAATTTCTGTAGGCATTGATCAGGTCGTCGCGGGTGCTTCCAACTCCGATTCCGCTTTTGGTTTTGAACTTTTTACTAGTTGTTGTCATATAGGTAATCGAAGGAACACTTGGATTGGCCTCATTAATGTAATTATCAAAAAGATCAATCTGTATGGTTTCTCCATTATACTTTACCATGTTTTTTTTCTCTCCACCCGTGTTAACCAGCTTTGTTCCTGCAATTTTTTCAGCTTCAGCCTTCGGCATAAAGACTTTAAACGGCCCGATTCTTAATGTTGATAGTTCAAAATTGTCCTGAGCACTCATAAAGCTGAATGTTAATAGGAAAGCGAAAAATGAGATAATTTTTTTCATAGTTTTTAGGTTTGTATTTTTTTTTTATTTTTATTAATTTTTAATTCTGTTTATTTTATACATTTCAAAGATATTAAAATCGTAAAAGTATCTGTGTAAATAAAAGAAAAAATTATAATTAATTTATTTTAGTTTAATGCCTTTATACAGGCATATTTTTACATTCTCTACAGATTTATATTCAATTTTCTGTTTTTGTATGCAATAATCTGATTAATTTAATTAATTTTATAATTCCAGATTATTTGAATTATTATTCCTTGCTTAATTATTTTTTAGCTTGGTCTTATTATTTGAATGAATAAAAATTACAAACCATTATATATGAAAATTAAACAATTATTTTATCTGGGGATATTTATAATATCCGTTTCCTCCGGGAAAGCACAGGATTTTTTTACAGTAATTAGTGAAAGATCCATTAAAGCAGATCCTAAAAACAGAACAGTACAGCCGGAAAAGGCACTGACATACACACTGGATGTAACCGGAATGAAAAGCTATTTTAATTCCGTTCCGGAGTTAAAAGACAGCGATCGTAAAGACAATGCACCTATTATTGTTCTGCCAATGCCTGACGGCACCAAAGCAAAATTCAGAATCTGGAAATCTTCAGTGATGGCTCCCGGGTTAGCCAGCCAGTTTCCTCAGATTGTTACTTTTACAGGACAGGGAATTGATGACAAGTACGCCACCATAAAACTGGATTTTACAGAACTGGGATTCCATGCACAGATAAAATCTATAGTAGCCGGAGATTCTTATATTGATCCCTATGCAAAACAGGATATCAGCAATTATATCATTTATAAAAAAAGTGATTTGATTGATAAAAATCCAAGGTCTTGTGGAGTAAAGGATGAGGACGAGTCTCCCCTGGGAAAAAAAAACGCTCAAAAGACCATAGCACCAAGCGTAGGAAATCAAATTAGAGTTTTCAGGCTTGCGGTGGCTTGTACGGGAGAATATGCTGTAGCAGCAACGGGTACCGCCACACCTACTGTAGCACAGACACTTTCAGCCATAGTAACCTCCGTAAACAGGGTGAATGGAGTTTACGAACAGGAAGTTGCTTCAAGATTGGTGCTGGTGGATAATGAAGCCAATGTGGTCTTTACAAATGCCGCTACAGATCCGTTTAACGGAAATAACAATGCCAGCACGTTAATTAATGAAAGCCAGACTCAGATTGATTTATTGATAGGAAATGCAAATTATGATATCGGACACACCTTCAGTACGGGTGGCGGAGGGTTAGCCGGATTAGGAGTAATCTGTAATGCAACCAATAAAGGTAGAGGGATCACCGGTTCACCTAATCCTGTTGGAGATCCTTATGATATTGATTATGTAGCCCATGAAGTAGGGCATCAGTTTGGTGGTCCGCATACATTTAATGCTATTACAGGGAGTTGTAATGGTAACCGTATTGCATCTAATGCTGTAGAACCTGGAAGCGGAATTACCATAATGGCTTACGCAGGAATTTGTGGAAGTACCAATAACCTGGCTCCTAACAGTATTCCGACTTTCCATACCAAATCATATCAGTCTATCACAACAAAAGTTCAGTCAACAACATGTCAGGTTACGCTTCCTGTTAGTAATTTTGCTCCAACAGTAAACGCCGGAGGTGATTATACCATCCCGAAGAGTACACCATTCAGATTGGAAGGTTCTGCGACAGATATCGATAATAATCCGCTTACGTACAGCTGGGAGCAGAATGATGTAGGCCCGGCAGGCGACTGGAATGCTCCTACAGGAAATGCACCTCTGTTCAGATCATACGTACCTGTAACCGTTCCTTACCGATATTTCCCAAAACTTACAGATGTAATCAATGGTACGGTTTCCAAAGGAGAAGTTAGACCATCTTATGCAAGAACGATGGAGTTCAGACTGACCGTAAGAGATAATAATGCGGGTTGCGCCGGGGTAGCCAATGATGATGCTGTTATTACCGTTGATGGAAATTCCGGACCTTTCAATGTAACTGCACCTGCTACAGCGGTAAGCTGGGCTGGTAATTCCACTCAGACGGTAACATGGGATGTCGCCAATACAACGGCATTTCCTGTGAATGCTGCTACTGTCAATATTTATCTTTCAACAGACGGCGGTCTTACCTATCCTACACTGATCCTGGCTTCTACTCCGAATGATGGTTCTGAAGCTGTTACTATTCCTAACGTAAATACCACACAGGCAAGAATTATGGTGGCTGCAGAAACGAACGTATTTTACAACATTAACCCTGTCAACTTCACCATTACTCAGACATTGGGTGTGAACGAGACTGCTGCCAATAAAGATGTATTTGTAGTATATCCTAATCCAAGTAAAGGACTTCTGAATGTGAAATTTACCAATTCAAATGAAGTATATGATATTACAGTATACGACGTAAGCGGAAAATTAGTGTTCACTCAGGCAAATAACAAATTGAATCATGATAAAACAGGGTCTTTTGACTTGTCACATCTTGTTCAGGGAGACTATCTGATCAAAGTTAAATCTAAGAACTTAGAGAAAACAATCAAGTGGATTAAAGAATAATCTATTTCATTGATTCCAATAAAAAGAAAAAGGCTGTCTCCATTGAAAACAGCCTTTTTTATGTTTTTATAAGTGTTAAACGACTTTTAAGTGCTGCTTGTTTTTTACCAGCCACAGACCAATGAAAGTCAGCAATCCGTTAAGCACAATCAGTTCTACACCGATTCTGTAATCTGTATACGTGGTAACAGCAAGATTGATTAAATAGGTAAGGATAGGGGCAAAAATAGTTACCGCAAGAATTGAATATTTTCTTGAAATCTGGAACCTGGTGAAAATTCCAAAAGCAAAAAGTCCTAAAAGCGGTCCATACGTATAACCTGCAATTTCCATGATCAGGTACACAATGGATTTATCATTTAATGCCTTGAAAACCATGATCAGGATAAAGAAAACGACAGTGAAAGTTAAATGCACTTTCATACGAAGACGTTTCTTCTCATTTTCAGTTTTGGTTTTATCCTCATTAAGGTTTAATAAATCTACACAATATGAGCTTGTTACAGCTGTTAAAGCACCGTCTGCGGAAGGAAATAAGGCTGAAATTAATCCGATGATGAAAATAACAGAAATAGCCATAGGAAAATATCCCTGAAGCGATAAAGCCGGGAAAAGATCGTCTCCCATTACGTTTTTAATGTTTCCTGCCGGATCTTTAAATCCGAAAATATTCGTTACCGTTTCACCGTTTATAGTCCCATATTCCGCTCCATGCTGCAGCGCAAAAAGGTATAACAACCCTCCCAGGAACAGGAATGCAAGGTTCACGATAAGAAGTGTTCCAGCGAAGGTCAGCATGTTTTTCTTTGAATTCTTAAGGTTGTCTACAGAAATATTTTTCTGCATCATTTCCTGATCCAGGCCTGTCATGGCAATGGTAATGAAAATTCCTCCCAGAATGGTTTTCAGGAAAAAGGTTTTGGAATTAGGATCAAAATTGATGAAATGAGTATAGTTTTTCTGTTCCAGAATCGTATAAGCTTCACCGAATGATAAATCCAGGTTGGATAAAATATAAACAATACAAGCTACAAGGCTGATGATCATAAATGAAGTCTGCAGGGTATCTGTAATAACAATCGTTTTTACACCGCCTTCAAAAGTGTACAGAAGTACCATCAGCAGAAGTACAAGGGAAGTTACCCAAAACGGAACTCCCAACCCTTCAAGTAAAAATATCTGTAAAACATTTACTACCAGGTATAATCTTGCGGTAGCTCCAATTGCTCTTGAAATAATAAAAAAGATAGAACCAATTTTATGTGCCTCCACATTGAATCTTTTCCCCAGATAGGTATATATAGAGGTCAGATTCATCTTGTAATAAAGTGGTAAAAGTATCGCTGCTACAATAAAATATCCGATGAAGAAACCGATCACCATCATATAGTACTCAAAACCTCCGTAAATATATTCGGAGCCGGTCATTTTTCCGACGGTTCCCGGAACTGAAATAAAAGTAACCCCACTTAAACTGGTTCCTATCATCCCGAATGCTACGAGCCACCATTTACTCTTTTTGTTACCGATAAAAAAAGACTGGTTATCAGAATTCCGGCTGGTGAAATAAGAAATCACCAAAAGACCGATAAAATAGACGAAAACAAATAACAAAAGGATAGTTCCTGGATTCATTCTTGATTTTTAAATTTTAGCAAATATATAAAAAAGATCAGTCGTGAATCATGAATTTAAAAACCTGTTCATTTCCTGGCAGATTACAATTGTTAATTTACTTTCAGCCAATGTTTTTCATTAAAAATAAAAACCCTTCCAGAGACTGTCCGGAAGGGTTGTATCGTAAGGGTGTAATACAGTGACTAATTCACTAAAACATCCTGAAGTTCCTCACTTTTCTGGAAACTTGCTTTAGCAAAAGGACAGAGGGGAATAATCTTTTTATCATTTTTTCTGGCAAAATCTACGGCTGCCAGAAGCATTTCCTTACCTACACCTTTTCCGTTGTAAGCTTCTTCCACCTCGGTGTGGTCTATAATAAATCTTTCTTCTCCTGCCCAGGTATACGTCATCATTCCTGCGCGTCTTCCATCTATGAAAGCTTCAAAACTTCCGTGTTTTTCGTCGTTGTTTTGTTTTACTTCGATCATATTATGAGAATTTAGTTAGTATTTCTATGTCGTTGGTTAATATTTTGTGAACAGGGCATGCGTCTGCAATAGTGTGCAGCCTTTTACGCTGCTCATCATCCAGAATACCTTCAAAGCTGATCTCTCTTTTGAAAACTGCTCTTTTTGTTAATGGGAAATTTTCAAGCTCTACTTCTACATTGATGCTTTCCACATCCCATTCTTTTCTTTCAATATACATTCTCAATGTAGCTGCGGTACAGCTTGCCAATGACGTAGCCAGAATTTCCAGCGGATTGAAACCCTTGTTCTGTCCGCCTTTATCAATCGGTTCATCCGTAATGATTGTGTTTTCGCCGGCTGTTACTTCTGTATAATATTTTGTTTTTCCTAAACTTGCTTTTACCGTTACCGCCATTATTTTTCTGTATTGAATTTATAACTTAATGCACCCGAAGGGCATAAGTCTATTTGATTTTTAAGTTCTTCAGGACTTGCGTTTTCTGCTTTTATCCAGGGTCTTTCTTTAGGATTATAGACTTTTGGAAGTGTTTTTACACATATGGCAGAGTGGATGCATTTCTTAGGCTGCCAGATGACAGTAATGTTTCCATTAGGATATTCGTGTGTTTCCATATCAATTTTCTTTTAATGTTTTTTCGATTCTTCTGTCCGGAATCAGCCATATAAGAGCCACGATATAATAAAAACCTATGGCAATATAAGGATAAAAAAATGAAGTAGCGATTCCCAGGACATAAAATACAATTGAGATATACTCTTTATATTTCGAATGGATGGCTTCTTTCAGTTTTGAATCTTCTCCTTCACAACGGATAATAACATGTTCCAGAATAGTGTAGGCAATGGCCGACATAATGAGCCCTATACCATATACTGCAACGGGGTTTTTTGCAAAATTTGTCTTCCCGATCCATTCCGTAGCAATTGGCATCAGAGAAAGCCAGAACAGAAGGTGAAGGTTGGCCCAAAGAATGCTGCCATTTACTTTCTTTACTGTCTGAAACAAATGATGATGATTGTTCCAGTAGATTCCTACATAAATAAAACTGAAAATATAAGCCAGAAACTTAGGAAGAAGAGGTTTGACACTGGCCCAGCTATTTCCTTCAGGTACTTTCAATTCAAGTACCATAATGGTGATAATAATAGCAAGAACACCATCACTGAATGCCTCCAGTCTTCCTTTGTTCATTTACTTTATCTGATTTTTAAAGTTTTGTATTTTACCTTTCAGATCATTCAGCATATCAGGATTGATGACCCCGCTTTCCAGATCAAAATTTTCATAGAATTTGGGCAATGAAAAAGTACCCTTAATGTCTGCCGCAAACTGTGGGAAAAATGTTTTTGCCGTATTCATCACATTTCCGCCGCCATAGCCTCCGGGAGAAGTGCTCATCAGAAGCATGGGTTTATTCTGAAATACTTTTACATTGATCCTTGAAGACCAGTCAAAAAGATTCTTAAACGCCGAGCTGTAAGAACGGTTGTGCTCAGCAAGTGAGCAGATGATTACATCACATTCCTCAATCGCTTTTAAAAACTTGTGGGCTTCATCCGGAAAACCTTTCTTTTCAAGATCTACAGAGAATACAGGCATCGTAAAATCGTTGAGGTCAATCAGATTGATTTCCTCATCCTGAAAATCTTTCAGAACAAATTTTACCAGTTCCCTGTTGATAGAAGTGGAAGATGTACTTCCGGCAAATGCTAATATTTTCATGTTAATCTGAACTGAAATTATTTTCTGTTTAAAATAGCCTTTGGAAGCGGAACATATTCATTTTCATCGCCGGGAACCAAAGGAAATGCTTCGTGATTCTGGTCATTCCAGTTGACTTTTGCCTGATCAATTAATTCTTTTTCAGAGTTAACGAAATTCCAGAAGATAAAGCGTTCTTCATCGAATGGTTCGCCACCGAAAAGATAAACCGTTCCGTTTTCACTCATCTCGAATTCGCAAAGCTTGGTATCCTTAGCGATCATCAGTTGTTTTGAACCATAAGAGTTTCCGTCTGTAGTCACTGTTCCATCCAGAACATACATGGCCGCTTCTCCATAAAGATCTTTCCCGATGCTTATTTTCTTAGCTTCTTTTGTTTTGATCTCAATGAAAAATAATTTGCTGTGTACCGGAACTGCAGATGTTCTTCCGAATGCTTCACCAGCAATTAATTTATACTGAATGCCATCTTCCTCCCAAACCGGAATTTCATCTGCCTCAATATGATGAAAAGTAGGCTCAGACTGCTCAAGATGCTTTGGAAGACCTACCCAGATCTGAAATCCATGAAGTCTTTTATCACTGTGTCTTAAATATTCAGGTGTTCTTTCTGAATGTACCACTCCTTTTCCGGCAGTCATCCAGTTAACGGCACCCGGTTTTATTTCTATAGCACTTCCAATGCTGTCTCTGTGAAAGATAGACCCTTCCAACAGATAAGTCAATGTAGATAAGCCGATATGCGGATGTGGCGGAACATCGAGATTCTGATAATCTTTTAATTCTGAAGGTCCCATGTGGTCAATAAAAACAAAAGGTCCAACGGCTCTCTTCTCACGGAAAGGAAGAAGTCTTCCTACCAGAAAATTTCCGATATCTGCTGCTTTTTCTTCAATAATAAGTCCAATATTTGACATAATGATGTGATACTTTTAAGATATTGTTATTTAAAATAAATGATGAGTTCTGATAAAGATTTACAGTTTGTCATAGCCTTCAAATCTCTCATCTACGATACGTTTCCATTCAGGATGTTTCTTAATAAAGGCGAAAACATAAGGACAGAAGGGAAGAAGTTTTTTTCCGCTTTCCTCAATAAAATTCAATGTTTTCTCTACTACTGCAGCAGCTGCGCCGGTTCCTGCCAGTTCCGGTTCTGCCTCTGTATGTATCAAAGAAATCTGGTGCATGGTTTCACGGTAATCGATGAACGCATAATGTCCGTTGAACTCTATTTCAAATCTTTTTTCAGCTTTTACAAGAGGTATATTTTCAAATTCTGGTTTCATAATATTTGTACTAAGGGTACTGCATTTCCTATAAATGCAGGAAATTGCTTGTTAAGACAATTAAACCTTATAGGTTCATAAAACCTATAAGGTTTGCCATTATATAAAGTTAATAAAAAAGGAATAATCAAAGATTAAGATAAATTTAAATCTTTTAATCTTCCAGGTATCCGAATTTTCCGGTATTAAAATCCTCAAAAGCCTGCATGATTTCTTCTCTGGAATTCATTACGAAAGGACCATGAGGGTAAATAGGCTCATTGATAGGTTCACCGCTGATGATTAAAACAACAGCATCTTCCTTTGCTTCGATGGTAAATGTTTCACCTTCATCTTTAAACAATACAAAATGATCGGGTTTAACGTTCTCTTCTCCATTAATAATAATACTTCCTTCAATAACCAAAGCCGCAGTATTGAAATGGGCAGGGAAATTAAATTCTGCTTTTCCTCCTGCTTTAAGTTTTGCGTTCATCATGTGAACCGGAGTGAAAGTGCTTGCAGGTCCTTTATGACCATCATAGTCTCCGGCAATTACTTCAATAAAACCATTATCACCGAGATCAACTCTTTCCATTTTGGAGTTTTCAATAGCCTGGTATTTTGGGCAGCTCATTTTATCTTTTGCAGGGAGATTCACCCAAAGCTGTACCATCTGGAAAATTCCTCCTTCTTTTGCCCACTCTGTTTCATGATATTCTTTGTGAAGAACTCCTTTGGCTGCTGTCATCCACTGAACATCACCTTCTCCGATAACACCGCCGCCGCCGGCACTGTCATGGTGTTCTACTTTTCCGCTATATGCTATGGTTACGGTTTCAAAACCCCTGTGCGGATGCACCCCGACACCTCTCGGTCTGTCTGATCCGTTGAAATGAAATTTTGAATTATAATCCAGCATAATGAACGGATCCATTCTTTTCATATCCAATCCAGGAACTCCCGGAATGAAATTGTGAACCCTGAATCCATCGCCTACAAAGTGCGCAGGTTTTGGAGATACTACGATTTCTATTTTTTTAGTTGCCATCACATTGTTGATTTATGTAAACAAAATTACCATACATATATGCGAAAAGCATTGATCTGTGTTAAGTTCGTAGAAGGGTAGAATACAGAATATAAATTGGCGGAACCGCTTAGTAATCCGCCATAGATGCATTATTTTTATAATTTTACTTTTTTCCTGATTAATCCTCCTTAGACTGCATGTTCTTCCCATCCGAAATATGGAGTCTTCTGAACACCAATCCGGATAAAATTGTTAATATTCCTACCGTGAGAAAGGTTAACCGGAAGGCATTATGGATTTCTCCTTTAATCAGATCTGTATTTTCGAACAGTTTTAAAACAATCAGTCCGAAAGCAATTCCGAAACCGATGGCTAACTGTTGATTGACAGAGAGTAATGAGTTTCCGCTGCTGGTCTGGAAATTTCGGAGATCAGCAATGGAAATAGTGTTCATGGAAGTGAACTGTATAGAGTTGAAAAAGCCCAGTACCGCAATAATGGGAATAAACCAATATAAGGAAGTATGGATATCAGGAATAGCAAGCAGGCAGATCAGCGTTCCGATAATGAATGTATTCACCATTAAGGTCTGACGATAGCCGTATTTATCTAAAATTTTTATAACCGAGGATTTTCCGAATATAGCTGTTAAAGCCATAGGAGCAATGATCCAGCCCGAAGTGACTGCAGACTGTTTATAGGCAATCTGGATCATCAGTGGCAGCAATAGCGGAACAGAGCTGATTCCCAATCTGGTCGCCAGATTGCCCACAATACCCACACGGAAAGTTCTTACCTGAAACAGATTTAATGGGAAAATAGGATTTCCGCCTCTTTTTGCATGTTTATAATAATAGTACAGGAACAAAAATCCCATGATAAATACCAATAAGACAGGTGTGATATTCTGAATGTCTCCGAAAAGTTCCAGTGAAACAGAAAGCAGGAGAGAGGCTGCTGCAAAAATCAGGAAACCTTTTAAATCAAAATCTACATCATCGGATTTATAATTGGGCATGAATTTTAATCCTAAAAGAATTCCAAGCACCCCAATCGGAATATTGATCAGGAATATCCAGTGCCATGAAAGATAGTCTACCATATAACCTCCCACTAAAGGCCCGAGTACAGGTCCGATAAGTGCCGGGATAATGGCAAAGTTCATGGCTTTGAGCAGTTCGTTTTTGTCAAATGTTTTGATGAGTGCCAGTTTTCCGACAGGAGTCATCAGGCTTCCTCCAACTCCCTGAACGACCCTTGAAATAACAAGATGGGTAAGGTTTTGAGACAAAGAACAAAATAGCGAGCCCAGACTGAATAATAACAGAGAAAATATAAATATTTTTTTTGTTCCAAACCGGTCGGCAAGAAATCCGCTGGCGGGCATAAAAACAGCAAGGGTCAGAACATAACTGATGATAGCGTTCTGCATATTGAGGGGAGACTCATTCAGATCTTTTGCAATTGCAGGCAGGGAAGTATTCAGGATTGTGGAATCCAGCATTTGCATGAAAATAGCAGTGGCCAGAATTAAGGGAAGTATTTTTTTTACGGAGGTTTGTTGTGTATTTGCTTCTGTCATTTTGTACCGGCTGGGTTATAAAAAATTCCCAGACTTATTTGATTTGAAGAACCGCTTACTCTAAGCGTTTTGATTCTTAGATAAAGAAATCCATATAAAATTAAAAAAGTCCTGTGAAATTTCACAGGACTTTTTGATTTATTTTCTAGGTTTTTCTACTCCTTTCCATTCATCTCCGGCTTTTCTGTACTGGCTTAAAGTGAAAGTTTTGAAATCCTTGGTTTTGTATTCGATGTTATCGGTATTCTGTTCAAAAGGCATGATATAATAATATTCAATATCCGTTTTGTCAGACTTGTTCCCTTTTTTTACAGTAGGAACATATTTTGAGAATTTATAGCTTGGAAGATATTGTCTTAATCTGGTATAAAAAGCTTTGTCTTCTTTTTCGCTAGGAATGATATCTACAATATTAAGATCATCTTTTTTCTTGTCAATCCAGAGATAATAGGTTTTTTCTTCTCCTATATTTCTGTTGAACGAGTTGAAAGCAAATAATTCCTTTGGTACAAGCTCTTTGATTTTTTCCGGATCAACCTTAGTATAATATTGCCCTTTTGAAGGATCTACATACGTTTCCAGATTGTACATTAATACAGAATTGTTTTCAAATTTTTTATTTTTAAAATATTGATTTAATGATAATTCTGCAGTTGCTCTCAGTTCTTTGCCTCTTGCATCCAGTTTTTTGGTCGGATTCTGAGGGTTTACGTATTTTACAAATTCATATAAAACGACAGGTTTTATATCTTTAAGGTGAGGATAAGTTTTCAGTTGCTCTGCTTTTACCAGCCAGTAGAATTGTTGATAGTAGTCGTCCTTATCCTGGTCTTTCACACTCTTGTAAGCCAAAGCAAGCTTCTTTGAATTCAGATATTTGCCGTATTTCCCTTGTCCAAAAGCAAAACTAATCGCTAATAAGGCAAATAAAACAGTAAGGTTTCTTCTCATTTTTTTATAATTGATATTTTCGTTTTCCAAATATAATTATTTATTAGATATTATTTTGGATTGTGAGTTAAATTATGCCATATTGTTATTGTTAATTCAAGAAAAAATCCTGTATTGCTACAGGATTGATAAATTATAACAGAGAGAGTTATATGTTTGAATAAAAAAATATATATTTTAATTAGTGAATTAATATTATTGGCAAGGTTAAATAAACGCTATGGTCGCAAGGTTTATATTTTAATCCCATATATTTCGTTCGCAAGGGCACTTCGTTCAGCGAGGATATCAGTTTGTCTGTTGCTAAGTGAAACGCCTTTGCGATCGTTCTTAAACACTAATGGAAATATCTTAGCGTACTCTGCGTTAAAATATCCCGAAACCCGAAACCCGAATCCCGCAACAAATTCACAAGCGCAGCGAATTGACCATTGACGATTCATCAATCGATTCTCTAATATGACGTTTCATGCACTTTCACTGCTCTTCCGCTTGGATCGTTCATTTTTTTGAAGGCTTCATCCCATTCCAAAGCAATAGGAGTGGAGCATGCCACCGATGGAACCGATGGAACAGTAGCTGCAGCGGTTTCACTTGGGAAATGTTCTTCAAAAATCGTTCTGTATCGGTATTCTTCTTTGTTCTGAGGGGTGTTTAGCGGGAATCTGAATCTTGCATTCGCCATCATTTCATCCGTTACTTCTTTTTCTGCTACTTCTTTTAATGTGTCGATCCATGAATAGCCTACACCATCCGAGAACTGTTCTTTTTGTCTCCATGCAATAGAATCAGGAAGCAGATCCTCGAAAGCTTTTCTCAATACCCATTTTTCAATTTTTCCTTCAGCGGTATTGATCATTTTATCTTTAGGGTTAAGCGTCATCGCAATATCCATAAATTCTTTATCAAGGAAAGGTACTCTTCCTTCAATTCCCCAGCTCATCAACGCTTTGTTGGCTCTTAAACAATCATAAAGGTGAAGTTTGCCCAGTTTTCTCACTGTTTCATCGTGGAATTCTTTTGCATCAGGAGCTTTGTGGAAGTATAAATAACCTCCGAACAATTCATCGGAACCTTCTCCTGAAAGAACCATTTTAATCCCCATAGATTTGATCACTCTTGCTAAAAGATACATTGGGGTGGATGCCCTGATGGTGGTTACATCATAGGTTTCAAGGTGGTAAATAACGTCACGTACAGCGTCCAGTCCTTCCTGTACGGTAAAGTTAACCTCATGGTGTACAGATCCGATGTGTTCTGCAGCTTTCTGAGCTGCTGCCAGATCCGGAGAACCAACCAATCCTACGGCGAAACTGTGAAGTCTCGGATACCATGCTTCCTGTGTATCGCCGCTTTCAATTCTCTGGCGGGCAAATTTTGCAGTAATAGCGGAAATGACCGATGAATCTAAACCTCCTGATAGAAGTACTCCATAAGGAACATCACTCATCAGTTGTCTGTGAACGGCATCTTCTAGACCTTTTCTCAGTTTTGAAATATCCGTTTCATTGTCTTTTACATGATCAAAGCTGTCCCAGTCTCTTGTGTACCATTGCTGAAGCTCAGCACCATCTTTGCTGTAAACGAAATGACCGGGCAGGAATGTTTCTATTTTTTTACATACCCCTTCAAGAGCTTTTAATTCTGAAGCGACATAATAGTTTCCGTTTTTGTCCCAACCCTGATAAAGCGGGCAGATTCCCATATGATCGCGGGCAATAAGATAAACATCATTTTCAGTATCATATAAAGCGAAGGCAAAAATTCCGTTGAGTTTCTCTACGAAATCTTTTCCGTATTTTCTGTACAGTGCAAGGATGACCTCACAGTCCGACTGAGTCTGAAACTCATAATCAGGAAATTCTTCTTTTAATTCTCTATGGTTGTAGATTTCACCGTTTACGGCTAATACTACTTTTCCGTCTTTCGTAAATAAAGGTTGTTTTCCGGAAGTTGGATCTACAATGGCAAGTCTTTCATGAGAAAAAATGACTTTCTCATCCTGGAAAACTCCACTCCAATCCGGTCCTCTGTGACGGATTTTTTTTGACATTTCCAATACCTGAGGTCTTAATACTTCGGTTTTTTGCTTGGCGTCAAATAAACATACAATTCCACACATAATTTTTTATTATTTATGAGACAAAAGTAGAAGTGATGTTTATAAATAACAATTAAAAATGTTTAAATGAGAAAATTTTTAATCAATTTGTGTTTTGAAGTTAAAAATTTTAACTATTTATTTGAATTATGATGTTTTTGATTAATTTTTTTCGTCGCGACTAAAATTGCATAATCCCCATACGAAATAAAAATGACATATTTATTAATCTATGGTAAGTAATTATATGAATTTTACCCCTTACTTTGTGGCTCGAAATAATTTTTTTTCATCATTTGTGTTTTTACCTTCTTGCAATTCTCATGCAAGAAGGTTTTGTTTTTATTGAACCCCCAGTAATACTCCGGAAACATTCCATGAACTGAAGCTTGTTCCTTCAGTAGGACCTTGTGGAATTTTTACCTGAATCGTATGCTTTCCTGCTTTCAGATCTCCAAGAGGAATGAAATCAGGATTGGTAACCGTTCCCGGGCACCAGTTTGATCTGCTGAGGTCTGATGACGAAAGACCATCCTGGAAATTTCCGGAGGCCGGATTGTATAAACGATATGAGCCACAGTCTGTTCTCCAGGGTACAAATGAAAATACAGGTTTTCCATCCACCAATATAGAATTGGTTTTTGGAACAAATTCATCACCGTTTTCCCATCCGCCATGACCCGTTGTGGTATATCTTAGCTGAGCGTTTTTAAGATCTTTATCCAAAGTGAAATCAACAAGAAGACCTTTGTCCTGACTGAACATGGTAGAATAGTCCTGTCCTGCCATTTCCATAATGTTTAAAGTGTTGAATAACGGGATGGCTACATTATTTTTATTAACGTTTTGATCGCTTTTATGAATCGTAATATCAAGACTTACTTTGTGTCCACCTTTATCATAATTTCCAATAAAAGTTCCTATCCAAAGCTCTTTTCCGGATAGAGCAGGCTTCAATTCTGTAATATCCTGCCGGTAAGGGCTGATGGTCTGCCAGTCTTTTCCCTTAAGCTGAATATGATTAAATTTCTGAATGCCAAAAGCGGTAAAGAACCGCATCATTTCCATGGCAGGGCTATAATTGTTGGTAGTGGCTACTCCGTAATATTGCTTCCCATTTCCGTTTTCGTAAAGAGGAAGTGTTTTTGCTCCCTTTTCCAGGCCGTCAAAAAAAGACTTTTCTTTATCCTGCGGAATAAAAAATACAGTTCCGGTTCTGTCATACGCATCTCCGTTCGACTGCTGTTTTAGTTCTGCAAAAATAGTCTCTCCCTCTGTAATAGCAGGAAATTTTACTTTTTTTAGGATAATAGTTCCCTTGGCGTATCTTTTTATCTGGCCGTCAGATTTTGAGGCATCAGAGAAATTGATGATTTCGTTTTCAAAAACATTCAGCGTGGTAAATCTGCTTTTCCAAAGAAGGTCTTTATATCCCAGCTGATCAGTTGTCTGTATTTCTCCTTTTATGATACTTTCAATTCCGGTATTCTTTATTTTTTTGATTGAAGCGGCAGTCGTTAAAGAGTTCTTATTTCTTTCCACTTCCAGAACCAATCCTAAATTCTGCCCCAATACAGATGGGCCGCCTTTCAGCTTCAAGTCATTCGTATACCAGACTTCAATGGTATTCGAATTGACTTTCGTAACGGCTTTTTTGCAGTTGTATCCCAGGATTTTTTTCGTTTCATTGGCCAGTTCAAAATCCTGTTTTCCTACAGATTCAGCATCTGAGGTTGAGATGATTGAGCCGGGTTTTAAAAAGGCATAAGAAACTATAGTATTGGATGGCTTTTCCACCTTAGTGATTTCATAAGGATAGCTGCTTTTTTGTTCTCTGATTGTACTGTTAAGAATGAAATTTTCTTTTTCATTGACCCAGATAATTGTAGAAGGCTGATCAGTTAATGCTTTTCCGTTATAAGAACTGGAGTACTGAATTTCATAGGTCTGTGCAGAAAACAGACAGTATAAAAAAACAGCCAGAAAATTGAAAACAATTCTTGTATGCATAAATAAATGAGTTTGCTGCAAAGTTACTCTTAACTTCTCACAGCGTCAAACCGGTTTAATCTATACAGTTAGTAGAAAACGTACTGTAAATGTTACAAAAAATGTTACATTTTTTTTGAAAGATTTTAAATAAAAAAAACTACTCCAAAAAATAGAGTAGTCTAATATATTGTTATTAGGATCAGATTAAGAAACTCTCTCAATCAAAGCCATGTAGAACCCGTCATATCCTTCGCTAGGCATTACTTTTTCATCTTTAATCATCTTGAATCCCGGATTGTTTTTGATAAATTCTTCTACCTGAAGATTGTTTTCAGATGGAAGGATAGAACATGTTGCATACACCATTTTTCCTCCTTTTTTAAGCATTTTAGAATAATCCTGAAGGATCTGTTGCTGTTCCTTTTTTATTCTGTCAATAAAATCCTGATCAATTTTCCATTTACTGTCCGGGTTTCTTTTTAAAACCCCAAGACCTGAACATGGAGCATCAATAAGAAGTCTGTCAGCCTTTTCATGAAGTCTTTTGATCACCTTGTTATCGGAAATCATACGGGTTTCAATGTTGTGGGCTCCGGCTCTTTTGGCACGACGCTTCAGTTCAGCAAGCTTCCATTCAAAGATGTCTAATGCTACGATCTGACCTTTGTTTTTCATTAATGCAGCTAAGTGCAATGTTTTTCCTCCCGCACCTGCACAGGCGTCTACTACCCTTTGTCCTTCTTTTACATCAAGAAAATACCCGATTTTCTGAGAAGAAGCATCCTGAACTTCAAATAATCCTTCTTTGAAAGCTGTGGTAAGGAAAACATTTTTCTTTTCTTCCAGCTGAACAGCGTCAGGATAACCTTTAACAGGATAAGAAATAACACCCTCATCTGAAAGATCAGAGATAAGCTCTTTGGTGGTTGTTCTTAAAGAATTGGCTCTTAAAACCGTAGGAGCCTGCTCGTTTAAAGCAATCATTTCTCTTTCCCAGCTGGCACCCAGTTCTTTTTCAAGAGTTTCAGCAAGCCATTCAGGAATAGAGTGTTCTATCGCTTTTGTAGGAACAGTGTTCTTTTTAAGTTTGGTAAGAATATCGGCGATTTTGATTCCGTCAAATTCTTCGAATTTTTTATAATTGGTTTTACTCCAAAGTAAATACGCAATAATCAGTTTGTAGATATTGTTGGGTTTTACACCTTCACCCATATAGTATTCAAGGCGTTTTTTCCAACGGATAATATTGTAAAAAATTTCAGAAACAACGGCTCTGTCCTGGCTTCCCCATTTTCTGTTGGCTTTCAAAAGTCTTTCAATAACTTTATCGGCATATTTGTTTTTCTCAAAAAATGTCTCCTGTAAGGCATCGTGAATTCCGATTGCCAAGTTTCTGTGAATAAGTTCCATAAATTTGCTTCGCTGTTTGAATCTGCAAAAATACGACTTTTAATTGAGAGTTTGGAATTTGGGTGGGGAGAGTTGATGAAGGGTTGTGAATTGTGAATGATCAATCCGCTTCGCTTGTAAATTTTCGGGTTATGGTTGCGAGGTTTGGAGTTCGGGTTTCCAGTTGCGAGGTTATGAGTAATTATATATTATACAGATCAGTTTTCTAATGGAAGGTTGCGCATTCACGATTCACTTTTCAAAGCAAAAATTGACTATTGACAATCTGAGATTCAGTAGTGAATGGTCTGTGTGTTTATTAATTTTTTGTATAGTGGAAATAAATTTTAATGCTGAATTTGTAAAGATTTTCTGATTATTTATATTTTTTATTTGTTGACGATAGCCTTTCTCTAAGACGGATAAACCTGTGTTTTTTGCTTAATGAAAAATATTTGCTGACAAAATATACACTGTTTATTACTATACTTTATTTTCTTTGCAGCAAGTTTATTTAATTTGTGTTAATTCACCTACC
Source organism: Chryseobacterium sp. AG844 (assembly GCF_003182335.1). NCBI lineage: Bacteria > Pseudomonadati > Bacteroidota > Flavobacteriia > Flavobacteriales > Weeksellaceae > Chryseobacterium > Chryseobacterium sp. AG844. The sequence goes on from NZ_QGTV01000018.1 coordinate 50,130, forward strand.
TGTGTAAAATTAACAGGGGCTTATGATCTACTATACTGAGCTTTATCTATTGACTTCAACCTCTAAAAAGTTCTACCTTTGCAAAAAATAAAAATATGAGTGACACAGTAATTTGTCCAAAATGCAGCTCTGAGTTTACATACCCGAGCGATAATATGATGGTATGTTCCCAGTGTTTCTACGAATGGGATCCGGCAGAAGCCGCTGCAGAAGCCGCAAATGAAGGAAAAATCTTGGATTCCAATGGAAATGAACTTCAGGATGGTGATTCTGTAGTGGTAATCAAAGATTTACCTGTAAAGGGAGCGCCAAAACCGGTAAAGGCAGGAACTAAAGTGAAAAATATTCGTTTAAGACCGGGAAGTGATCACAATATTGACTGTAAAATTGATGGTTTCGGAGCAATGGCTCTTAAGTCAGAATTTGTAAAGAAAGCATAAGAAAACGTTTTTCTATTCCCTGAAAATAAAGAAAAGGAAAAAATTGGACAGTGTAATCTTTCAACAGACTTAATTGCAAGATTGCTAATGTCCGTCTGGAAGGCAGAAAGAGAATTAACCAAAAATTTCCTTATACTTTAGAGGTACAAATGTAAGAAAAAGTTTTAAAACAGCTTCTTGCGTTTGTGCTTTTTTTATTGATAAGTATAAGTGAATGTATAAGTTATGTGTAATTTGTATTTCCCCTATATAAACGAAATACAGATCGTTCCTGATATTTTCTCATCCGTATACACAACAAGCTCCTTTTCTTTTGCTTTTAACTTATTCCAATAATAATTTCCTGCAAATCTGCTTTCAAGTACTTCAGCTTCCAGACCGGTTTCTGTGATCCTGATTTCTTTGGGATAATAAGAGAATTTGGTAAGCTGGAAATCTTCTGCTTCTGCTTCACTGAAAATATTCACTTCCCCGAATAGCTTAGCAACATAAGAATTGTAAGGGTGTCTGTAGGTTTCCTCCGGACTGTCATTCTGAATCAATCTTCCATCCTGCAGAATGACAATCTGGTCCAGCCATGGCATAATATCCTGAAGCTCATGCGTGGAAATTATTAAAGAAACTCCATGCTGTTTTACATATCTGAAAAGTCTTTCCCTCAGTTCAATTTTTCTAGGAAAATCCAGATTACTGAAGGGTTCATCTAAAATAAGAAGTTTGGGAAGTACAGATAATGCTCTTGCAATAGCCACTCTCTGCTGTTGTCCGCCACTTAAGAATTTAGGTAGTACGTTGGCAAATTCCTGAAGTCCCACCACCTCCAGAAGCTCCGTTACGGTTTCTTTTTTCTGTTTTAAATTGATATTAGAAATAAATTTTCCTACGTTTTCGGCAACCGTAGCGTAAGGCATAAGATCAAAATTCTGGGCTACGAATTTCATTTCAGGTTCTCCGGGAACAAGATTTCCTTTCGGTCCCAAAAGTTTTGTTCCGTTAAAAATTATTTCTCCTTTTTCCCAATCCAAAAGACCATAGATAAGGTTGAGAAGAGTAGATTTTCCACATCCGCTTTCACCGGCCAGCGCTATAATCCTGTTTTCTTCAAACCTTAGATTAAGGTTCTGAAACAGGGGATTTTCTTTGTTATGAGAGAAAAATAAATTGTTTATTTCTAATAGCATATTACAAATGTAAGGTTTTTATGAAAACATAATTTTTTTTATTATATTAGCGGAACTAATAAAAATAAATCAAAAATGAGAAAAAAACTGTTTTCGTTAGCTATTCCTGCATTATTTATTGCTGCTGTAGTGGTTTCTTGTAAAAAAGACAAACCACTTACGAGTGAAAGTAATGAAGTGACGACTACCAAAGAAGGTAGCCAGTTCACTTTGGATACCCTAAACAGTAAGGTTGAATGGAAGGGATATAAAGTATTTAAATCTGAGAATACAAGCCATTTTGGAACCATCAGGTTTGAAAGCGGAGATGTGACGGTGAAAGACGGAAAACTGGAAAGCGGAAAATTCGTTGCTGATATGAACTCTTTAACTTCTGTGGACCTGAAAGACAGCCCGGAAGATTTAGGGAAATTAAATGGCCACCTGAAAAGCGGAGATTTCTTTGAAGTTGAAAAATTCCCAACAGCTTCTTATGAGATTACAAAGGTTACTCCGGCTACAGAAGGGGATTATAATACTCTTCTTGATGGTAATTTAACCATTAAAGGAATTACAAAACCTGTTCAGTTTAAAGCTAATGTTTCTGTGAAAGATGGAGAAGTAAGTGTAGCTACTGAGCCGAAAGATATCAAGAGGGAAGAGTTTGGAGTAAAGTTCCAGGCTCCTGCTGAAAACGGTGTAATCAAAGACGAGGTAACTCTTCAGATCAGCGTTAAAGCTTTAGAAAAGAAATAATTTTTTTATTTAAGTGAAATAAGTGATTGAAGTCTGCCTCCCGAAAAAGAGGCAGATTTTTTTTTGACGGACTTATTATTCAACTTAAAATCGTATTTTTGCAAAACATTTTGAAAGGGTAAAATAATGATAGAAAAGATAGAAGAACTACTGGTCGAAGTAAACGGCTTCAATGCTACCTCTAAGGAAGAGATCGAAAACTTCCGAATCAAGTACAACGGTAAAAAAGGGGTTCTGAATGATTTTTTTGAAAAATTTAAAGAAGTTCCTAACGACCAAAAGAAAGAATTCGGACAGAAAATCAATACTTTGAAGCAGGCAGTGGCTGTAAAACTGGAGGATTTGAAAAATGCTTCCGCATCTTCTGTTGTGATTGAAAAGGAAGATCTTACAAGACCTGCTTTTCCATTGGAATTGGGTTCAAGACATCCGATCAATCTGGTAAAAAACAGAATTATTGAAATCTTCAAATCTATCGGTTTTGCAGTGGCAGACGGACCAGAGATTGAAGATGACTGGCATAACTTTACCGCGCTTAACCTTCCGGAATATCACCCGGCAAGAGATATGCAGGATACATTCTTCATTGAGCAGAATCCTGATATTCTTTTGAGAACGCATACTTCTTCCGTACAAACGCGTTATATGGAAGAAAACCAGCCGCCTATCAGAATTTTATCTCCGGGAAGAGTATTCAGAAACGAAGCAATCTCTTCACGTTCTCACTGTATTTTCCATCAGATTGAAGGACTGTATATTGACGAAAATGTAAGCTTTGCAGACCTGAAGCAAACAATCCAGTTCTTTACTACTGAGCTTTTCGGAAAATCTAAAATCAGAATGAGACCTTCTTTCTTCCCTTTCACAGAGCCAAGTGCTGAAATTGATGTGTATTGGGGATTAAACTCAGAAACAGATTACAGGATTACAAAAGGTACAGGATGGCTGGAAATTATGGGATGCGGAATGGTAGACCCTGCCGTACTGAAAAATGTGAATATCGATGCTGAGAAATATTCAGGATATGCATTCGGAATGGGTATTGAAAGAATCACGATGCTTCTTTACCAGATGAGTGACATCAGAATGTTCTTCGAAAATGATATCAGAACACTTGAACAATTCAAAACGCTATAAAAAATCAAACCTCCGGAGCTCCGGAGGTTTTTTGTTTTTAATTACTGACCTAAGAAACAAAACGTAATTAAAAACTGATCTTATTGAAGAATTTACACGTGTCTGTTTCTTATGCCCATACTTCGGATCTGTTGAATTGAAGTATTGACATGCTGCGGCTCTTTAGCCTGCCTCTATTATAAAGACAATCTGTGTTAAGAATATATTACATAAGAAATGAAAAAAAGCCTGTAAAATTTACAGGCTATATCTTTAAAAATAAGGATTGTTATTTAGTGAACTTTAAAGGGTACTTCACATTTTTGTAATCATCAATGCTGGCTTTCAGTGATCCTACTGCAAGTTCAGCCTTCAACAGCATAGGAATGTGGTTGGAATCATTGGAAACCCACATGGTTACGCCTTCTTTTTCCTTAAACACTCTTCCGCTTTTTACAGAAGGAATAATTTTTAAACAGTTAATAGTTCCAAATTTGGTTTTTAAATTTTCTGTTCCTGTTACTTTCAGCTGGAAAGGAAACATTTCATCATCAATCCACACATTCATATTGATAACCGTTCCTACTTTCAATTCATCGGGACTTTTACTTCTTAAATAATAAAAGCAGGAAAGCATATCCTGAACCCCTTTTACTGATTTCAGAACTTTAGAACCATTGGCCGGTGTCTTTTTATCTGTTAAAATTAAAGTGTTGTTATCGTGATTAAAAACGGTTTCAAAATGCTGGCGGTAACTTCCTTCACGTACATTTCTTACATAAAAGCTTGGTAATCCCGTCTGTGTATTGATGAAACTTTCATATAAATCTTCTACTTTGAAGAATGCTTTTACGGCACCTGTAGTTTGTCCTGTTCCTTTCACATAGAGATGTGGTACTCCTTTGTAGGTGGTTTGCTTGGTAGTAAGATTGGCAGTTCCCGCATTAAGGAAACCATAGTGAATTCTAAGAGTAATAGATTCGCCATCTGCGATATTATCAATCTGGGCCGAGCCTAAAAAGAATATAAATACAGCAAAAAGGTTCAAAAGTTTATTCATAACAAGACTTTTACAAAAATATTGCCAAATTTAAAATCTTAAAAGATAGATATTTGACAAATCTCAGGTTTTTATTTAGAATCAATTAAATATGCTTCGCATTAAAATTAGTAAATTTGCAGTTACATGTATAATTAAATTATCTTAAAGATTATGATAACCACTGATATATTGATCATAGGTGCGGGACCTACAGGACTTTTTGCAGTTTTTGAAGCTGGTTTATTAAAAATGAAGTGTCATATTATTGATGCACTTCCACAGCCGGGAGGGCAATTGGCTGAACTTTATCCTAAAAAACCTATTTTCGATATCCCTGGTTATCCTTCTGTGAATGCCGGAGAATTGGTGGATAATCTGATGGAGCAGATCAAGCAGTTCCAGCCTGGATTTACTTTAGGGGAGACCGCTGTTTCTTATACAAAAATAGACGATGAATGGTTTGAGGTAATTACCAACAAAGGAACCGTTCACAGATGTAAAGCGATTGCCATTGCAGGAGGTTTAGGGACTTTTGAGCCAAGAAAACCTACTTTTGAAAATATTGCTGACTATGAAGAAAAAGGTCTTGAATATTTCGTTAAAGAACCTGAACACTTCAGAAATAAAAAAGTGGTGATTGCTGGTGGAGGTGACTCTGCGTTAGACTGGAGCATCTTCCTTTCCAATGTTGCCAGTGAAGTAACTTTGATCCACAGAAGAAATGAATTCAGAGGAGCTTTGGATTCTGTAGAGAAAGTTCAGGATCTGAAAAACCAGGGAAAAATCAAATTAATTACGCCTGCTGAAGTTACCGGTATTAAAGGTGACGGAAAAGTAGAAGCCATCACGGTAGAAGTGGAAGGACAGGATGCTTATGATATTGAAACTGATTATTTCATTCCTTTATTCGGATTGACACCAAAATTGGGTGAGATCGGAAACTGGGGATTAAATATCGAAAAAAATGCAATCGTTGTAAACAATGCTCTTGATTATCAAACTAACATTGATGGTATCTACGCTATCGGGGATATCAACACCTATCCAGGTAAATTAAAGTTGATCCTTTGTGGTTTCCACGAGGCTACTTTAATGTGTCAGAGTGTTTACAACAGATTAAATCCTGGTAAAAAATTCGTATTAAAATATACAACGGTAAGTGGTGTAGACGGATTTGACGGAAGCCGTAAAGAAGCAGAGAAGGCAGTTGTGAAAAAAATTGACTAATTTTGCAGAATTATGTCAGACGTTAATATTAAAATCACCGACAGAGAAGGGGTAACCCACGATGTCGTAGCGCCTACGGATATGTCCATGAATTTAATGGAAATTATCCGTTCCTATGAATTGGCAGAAGAAGGTACTATTGGGGTATGCGGAGGAATGGCGATGTGTGCTTCATGCCAGGTATATGTAATCAATGATCCGGGTCTGGAACCAATGGGAGATGAAGAAGATGCCATGCTGGCTGAAGCTTTCCACGTGAAAGACAACAGCAGATTAGGATGTCAGTTACATATTGCCGATGCCATGGAAGGGCTCGAAGTGGAAATTGCTCCTTATCCTTAGAAAATATTTTTTAATCTTAATAAGAAACCCGTCCGGATTTTCCGGACGGGTTTTGTTTTTATATTTATTTCTGAGAACATATATACTCGTGTCTGATTAGAGTGTCTTCTTTAATGATTTCTAAGTAACTTTCACCTTCATTCTTTATAAAGTAATCTCCCAGTTCTATTTCATCTTTATAGGAAATCCACCATTGGCCGTTGTCATAGCATTCACAAGGTAGAATGCTTTCAGGAATAGTTCCCTTTAATTTAATAGATTTTATACCTTCAATGCTTTCGACTCTAATTTTACATTTTTGCTTCTTAACTCTTTCCATAGAAGCCTTGCAATCTTCCATAAAATAAGAAGAAAGAGCAGGAACAATAACGAATATAGTTACAAATACTGTGGCAACTCCGAGCATTTCTTTATTAACGTTGTAGTTATTCATGTGAAAGACTATAAAACTTAAATTTTCTCCTTAGAAATCCATTTCCCAACCATAGGGGCCTGGTAATTTCTCATCTTTTCCAGCAGGCCACCAATGGTATCGCTGATCAGCAGCATATCTCTGTTTATTTGCTTTAAAAATCCTTTATCCACCATGGTTTGAACCAGATTGATCAGATCATCATAAAATCCGTCAATATTCAGAATTCCGATTGGTTTTTTGTGAAGCCCGAGCTGTGCCCAGGTGACCATCTCAAAAAACTCTTCCAATGTACCATAGCCGCCGGGAAGAACGATAACTCCATCACAAAGTTCATTCATTTTGGTTTTTCTTTCGTGCATGGTTTCCACGATGATAAGTTCTGTCAGGTTCTTGTGGGCAATTTCTTTGGATTGTAAAAAGTGGGGAAGGACTCCAATAACCTTGCCTCCTTCGGTTAATGCTCCGTCTGCTATTGTTCCCATCAAACCCACATCAGCACCGCCATAAATAAGCTGTATCCCTTGTTGAGCTAAAGTTTGTCCCAATAAAAATGCCTGTTCTTTGTAAATGTCGTGCGAGCCAAAACTTGAGCCGCAGAATACGGTGATACTTTTCATTGTATATGATTTGTTTTTTTATTCTATTGCTGGGGTGCTTCGACAAGCTCAGCATGACATCTCTAATACTAACTGCTTTTTTTAGAGATAAATTTTTAGCCGCGTCATGCTGAGCCTGTCGAAGCATTTTTATAATTAATTAAATATATTCATTAAAACTAAAAATATCCAAAATCATAAGACTTTGGATATTAATATCGTTATTTTAATGTTCTATTTCTGAGGGATATTCGCTAAAATATCTTTCAGGAAACTCCAGAATTTCTGAGTTGAAGGAATATTCGCTCTTTCATCAGGAGAGTGCGCTCCTCTGATGGTTGGTCCAAAGCTTACCATTTCCATTTCAGGATAGTTGGCACCGATGATTCCACATTCAAGTCCAGCATGACAAGCTACTACATGAGGTTTTTCAGTGAACTTTTCAATATAAAGTTTCTCCATCAGCTGTACAATCTCTGAACCAGGTTTTGGCTTCCATCCCGGATATGAACCGCTGAATTCAACATTCATTCCAGCAAGCTCTGCTACCGATTTCAATTGCTCTGCCACTGAATATTTCGAAGAATCTACAGAAGACCTTGTAAGGTTTAAAATCTTAAGTTCCCCGCCTTTCAGTTCTACTCTTGCTACGTTGTTAGACGCTTCTACAAGATCAGCCACATCAGGGCTCATTCTGTATACTCCGTTGTGAAGAGCCTTTAAAGTAAGGATCACTTTTTTTGAATCTGCTTCTGAAATCGCTTTGTCGGAAGACGTAGAGTTTTCAATATTGATCTGGATTCCCGGTTCTACAGCAGCAAATTCTTCTAAGATCTCTTTTTTAAGAACCGTTACATTTTCAATAAATTCCTGAGCATTTCTCACTGAAATTACAGCAACTCCTTCTCTTGGGATAGCATTTCTCAACCCTCCGCTGTCGATAGAGATCAATTCAATATTCTGGTTTTCCAATCCTGTATACAGAAGTCTTCCCAAAATGATATTGGCATTTCCGAAACCTTTATGGATGTCCATTCCGGAGTGTCCACCCTGTAGCCCTTTTACTTCAAGTCTTACAATTTGTCCTTTTGAAGTTTCTGCAGCATAGGTTTGAGTGATTGTCACGTCTACACCTCCTGCACAGCCAATATCAATTTCATCATCCTCTTCCGTATCAAGATTCAAAAGAATTTGTCCTGTCAATTGTCCTGGTTTTAATCCTAAAGCACCTGTCATTCCAGTCTCTTCATCAATCGTGAAAAGAGCTTCCAATGCAGGGTGTGGAATATCTGAACTCTCAAGGATAGACATGATGGTTGCTACTCCTAAACCATTATCAGCGCCCAAAGTAGTTCCTTTTGCTTTTACCCAGTCACCGTCAATTTCCATTTTGATTCCTTCGGTTTCAAAATCGAAATTCACATCATTGTTTTTTTGGCAAACCATATCAAGGTGCGATTGAAGCACAATAGATTTACGGTTTTCCATTCCTGCCGTGGCTGGTTTCTTAATAATAACGTTTCCTACTTCATCTACCGTAGTTTCCAGTCCTAAATTTTCACCAAATCCTTTGATAAAAGCTATTACTTTTTCCTCCTTTTTTGAAGGTCTTGGAACAGCATTTAATCTGGAGAAATTTTTCCATATAATCTGCGGTTCTATATTAGATAATTCCATTGAAATTTATTTTTCTCAAATTTACGAAATAAAAAATGCTTCCGTGAGATACAGAAGCATTTTTGTAGGATTTAGCTTTATTAACATCCGCATTCTCCATAGATCGGAGTGGTAAATGTAGTTCCGTCCGGTTTCTCTATAGTCAGAGTTCCTTCAAACAGTAAAGCTTCTTCGCCCTTTATTTTTTTACCTTTTACAGAAATTTTGTAATCATCATTTTCTATTTCCTTGGTAAGCAATTCATCTACTTCCATGTCACTTGATGAAATGAGATTCATCGCCAGTCTTTTACCGTCAAGCATCATGTATGCTGTTTTTCCGGCATCATCCGCATAGATATATCTTTCATTTTCAAAATCAGATTTGCTGGCTGCAAAATAGCATGAACATTCTTTGATTTCTTTTGGAAACGGAATGGTTCCCACCAGAATATTTCCTGAAGAAGGTCCGATAGAAGCAGTATCTTTAGTGATATGTAAAGAATCAGCAGGAGCAGAACCTGACACAGTTTCTTTTTCCTTTTTACAAGCTACTAATAGAAATGCGGAAAATACAATGATTACATATTTCATGTCTTTGTGGTTTTATTATTTGTTTATCCTCTTGCTCTTTCAAGAAGTGTCATCATCAACAAAGAAAGGATTACCAGGCTTTCTTCCTCATCATCAATATCAATCAGTCTGTCCAGCTGAAATCTTCTTCCGAAGAATGAAGGCATTTTTTTAAGCTTAAAATAAGCCTTTCCATCAATTCCTGTTACGGTGTAAGATGGATTAAGGAAATACCCTGTAAACATCCCGATGATAGGAAGTTCTCCTACAAAGCTGTCCCAGAATCTTACCCATGCACTGTCTTCCTGAATTTTAAACTTAGGCTGATCATGTGCATCCAGGATATCATAACTTGCTTTCCAGATAGAACGCATTCCTTTTCTTGCCAGCCTGCCGAAGTTTTTGTTGTCGATGAGGTCGTTCAAAGAATAAGAAGCGTTGAAATCAATCCATTGGTTAGCTTTAATTCTGAAAAGTTCCTTAGACTTGCTTTCATCATTAAAGACGATAACATCTTCTTTTAACTTGAACATTTTCTGACGAACATATGCCACATAATTTCCGTTTTTGTCAGTAATGTTGAAGTCACTTGCTAAAGTAGTGATTTTGAATTTGAAATCCAGAGGATAATTAAGATTGTTAAGTACCATATCAGTTTATTTTTTTCATATTTAATTTAAGGCGCAAATATAAAGGTTTTTTTAGTGTTCTCAGGTACACGGGAAATATAAAATATCATAATGGGACATTAATTTCATGGTCAATTGTCAATTTTTGCTGCGCAAAGTCAATAGTCAATAATCACTTTATACAAATTCACAAACGAAGTGAATTGACCATTCACGATTCACTATCAATTATCAACTTTAATCCTTATTTTTGTACTTATGGATTACCCTAGTAAAGTATTGGCAAAGGCAGTAGATGAAATTTCCGGGCTGCCTGGAATTGGCAGGAAAACGGCTCTGAGATTAGCATTACATTTGCTAAAGCAGCCCAATTCCCGAGCTGTAAGCCTTGGCAACTCCCTGATTAATCTTGTTAATGAAATAAAGTACTGCAAAGAATGTCATAATTTTTCGGATTTTGACATCTGTGAAATATGCAGCAATGAAAAGAGAAATGGCGAACTGATTTGTATCGTTGAAGATGTACGGGATGTGATTGCCATAGAAAATACAGGAAAATACACCGGGAAATATCTGATTCTTGGCGGGAAAATTTCTCCCATGGAAGGAGTAGGGCCAGGCCAGCTGAATATTCCAAGCATAGAAAAAAAACTGAATGACGGACAGGTAAAGGAATTTATTTTCGCACTGAGTGCTACGATGGAAGGAGATACAACGGCTTATTATATTTACAAGAAATTTAAAAGTTTCAATGTGAATTTTTCCAGCATTGCAAGAGGAATTTCTGTAGGGGATGAACTGGAATATGCAGATGAAATTTCTTTGGGGAGATCTATTATCAACAGACTGCCTTACAACGAAAAGGATTAATATGAAGTTGTCCGTTATTATTGTTAATTATAATGTTACCCAATTGCTCAGAAGCTGCCTACTGTCGCTCCGGAAGTATGTACAGGATATAGATTATGAGGTGATTGTCATTGATAATGCTTCTGCGGATAGCTCATGGCGAGATCTTATTTCTGAATTTCCCAACGTACATTTTATATCTTCTGCAACAAATGGTGGTTTTGCAAAAGCAAATAACCAGGCTGTCCGGAAGGCAAAAGGAGAATATATTTTGCTTTTGAATCCTGATACGGAATTTGAAGGGTTTTACATGAAAGAACTGCTGGATTTTGCAGATGCACAGCCTTCATTCGGATGTCTGGGGGTGAGAATGCATGATGCCGGAGGAAATTTTCTTCCTGAAAGCAAGCGATCGGTTCCGGATATGTTCAATTCATTTGAAAAGCTGTTTACCAATTTTAAAAAGAACAACTCGAAATCCTATTACAGAAACGATGTAGAAGAAAATGCTATTGCTGAAGTGGAAGTAATCACCGGAGCATTTTTATTGGCTAAAAAAGATGTTTACGAGGCAATAGGAGGATTGGATGAAGCTTATTTTATGTATGGAGAAGATATTGATCTCTGTTATACTTTTTTAAGAAACGGATATCAAAACTTCTATTACGGGAAAGTTTCAATTCTTCATCACAAAGGGGAAAGTACCATTAAAGATGAAGTATACCTCAACAGATTTTACGGAGCCATGCAGATCTTTATTGATAAATATTATAAAGAATCGAAGCCTGTACAGTATTCATTTTTAAAGGCAGGATTAAAGCTTCGGCATCAGATTGAAAAGATCAGGTTAAAATAAAAAAGCAACTCAATTTGAGTTGCTTTTGTTGTATGTAAGATGATATTCTTCTTATTTTGCCGGTGCAGGAGTCTGTGCCGGAGTGGTTGTGGAAGAAGCAGGAGCTGACTGTTTTGCCGGAGCCTCTTTCTTAGCAGGCTGTTGTGTAGGAAGTGCCTGAGAAGGCTTACCTGTAATAACAACGCTTAAAAGGATAAGAACGATGATAGTTCCGCCCAGAGTCCATGTTGCTTTTTCCATGAAATCATTGGTTCTCTGTACCCCGAACTGTGCAGATGATGCACCTCCGAATGTACTGGAAAGGCCTCCTCCTTTTGGATTTTGTGCCATAACAATAATTACCAATAAGACACTGGCAATCATAATAAGAACCATCAATAGTGTAAATATAGTATCCATTAATTCTGATATCTTTTTGAATGGGCAAATTTAATCTTTTTTTACTGAATTACAAAAAAAGATACCGCCAAATGTTGATAAAAATAAAAACGGCAACATTTGTTGCCGTTCTTTCTATAAAAATAGGATGTTATTATTTAAAATCAGCATCTGTAGCCTTATTGATCTCATAAGACTTTACAGTCATGGTCATATCCATTCCCATCTGGCTTACAGAGATCGTGAAAGGCATTTTTACGCCTTCTACATCTTTATAATTAGAGTAGGTTGTCGGAATGGTCATTTCCTGACCTTTAGCTTTTATTTTTTTAGTCTCTCCGGTTTTTAATCCCGTTGCCACACTGTAGTAATACGTAGTATTTCCACCTTTAATAGCATAAGAATCTTCCCCGCCGATTTTCTCGATTCCTCCTAATTTATAGTCGGGAGATTTTGCAAACCCCAATTCTTCGAAAATCTCAGGATTTTTTTGTTTTTCAGCAATTTCCTCCGGTGTGATGTCAACCTTTTGTCCCATTTGCATAGAATAGCCGGTTTTCCCGTCGAATACCTGCTTCTGAACAACCTGTCCCATTGCAGTTACCGTGGTAAGTTCTTTTCCGCCTTGTGCTTTAACGATTTTAAAATCGATGTTTTGCCCTTGCATAGACATGGAAGCATTGGTTGTATAAGACGTGATTTTCGCCAGATTAGCTTTTCCTCCGATAGCATTGATGTACTTGTCAACAACAGTTGAAACGGTTATATTAGCATCCACTTTTTGTACAGTTGGTTTTGCAACGGGGTTGGCTTCTTTATCGAAATATTTTACAGGATAACCCAGTTTTTCCAATCCTTCAGAAATATCAGATGCCTTACCAGCAATGAAAATTCTGCTCTGGTTGGGTAGGATGGTAGCTTTTACGGCATTGGAAACATCTGCTGCAGTTACCTTATCAATAGATTTTAAGTAATTGGTATAAAAATCAGCAGGTAAATCCTGAACCTTCAGGTTTAAAGCAAATCTTGCGATATTGGCAGGTTGTTCCAGGGCAAGAATGAATGCTCCTTTTAATTTAGCTTTAGCGTTCGCTAATTCTTCTGGTTTTATGGTAGAGATCGCATTAAGTTCATTCATGAATTCCTTAACAGCTTTGTCTGTAACCTCATTTCTTACACTTGCACTCGCAGAGAATTGTGGAGAATACTTGCTGGCCACCATTTCTGAGTAAGCCCCATAGGTAAATCCGTTTTTCTCACGAAGGTTCATGAAAAGTCTGGCTTCACCGCCACCACCAAGGATGTAATTGGCGATTGTAGCAGGGAAGTAGTTGGCATCTTTCATTTTCAGGGTGTTCAGGTTGTTTAAAGAAACAACAGACTGTACTGCAGAAGGAACATCTACTACGTTAATCTCTGTTTTAGCAACATTAGAAGCAGGTTCTAATGGTGTAATAGGAGTGTTTGCTTTTTTCCAGCCACTGAAAGCTTTTTCGATCAAAGGTTTTACTTGGTCAAACTTTACGTCTCCTACAATTACTAAATAAGCATTATCCGGAGCGTAGTATTTTTTATAAATATTTTGTACGTCAGCAAGCTGGATTTTGCTGATAGATTCAACCGTTTCAAACTCACCTCTTGACGTATTCTTCCCATACATCAAAGCGTTGGATACTCTTTCAGCAATAGAAGAAGCATTTTTTTCATCAGCTTTTAATCCTTCAATCGTTCTCTCCTTAGAGTTTTGAATTTCTTCAGCAGAAAATTTAGGATTAATAATGGCATCAGCCATTAAACCTAGAACTTCAGGGAAATATTTTGAAAGTGAATTGGCAGAAGCACCTCCCGAAGAGAAATTAAGGTTTGCTCCAAGATAATCTACTTTTTTGTTGAAGTCGTCTTTGCTGATATTGGTAGTTCCGTTTTCGAACTGCTCAGCCATAATTCCGCTTACTCCGGTTACTGCTCCTTCGTTGTATGGAGGTCTGTCCATAGAAAGGCTGGCACTTACTCTTGGTAATTTGTTGTTCTCAACCACCATTACGGTAAGACCGTTGCTTAGCTGGAAAGTTTTTGGCTTCGCAATGTTAATCGCGGGAGTAGGTCCTGGTTTTGGCATTGCATTAAGATCTATTTTTTGTGCTGAAACCATTCCTGTAAAGAAAAATGCTGCAGCTATATATGTTAATTGCTTTTTCATTTGTAAAAATTTAATTTTTAATAATCATATTATCTCCTAAGAAGCTGAATAATTACTTTTTCTCAGGAACGTAGTTAATGATTATTCTTTGGTTGGAATTAAGATACTTTTTAGCAGCATTTTGAAGATCCTGTCTGGTGATAGATCTGTAAATGTCGATTTCTTTGTTGATCAGATTCGTATCACCCATCAATACATGGTTGGTTGCCAATGAAGCAGCAATTCCCTCAATGCTTGAATTGGCATTTACAAACTGGTTTTCGTATTGGTTTTGAAGTTTTTGATAATCTTCTTCAGAAATTAAAGTAGTCTGAAGCTTTTTGATTTCAGCATCAATGTCAGTCTGTAACGCCTGTTTTGTAGTTTGTCCCATTGGAATTGCGAAGAAGGCAAAAATACTGTAATCTTCAAGTCCCTGGTTGAAAGCAGCCACCTGAAGTGCTTTTTTGTCCTGGTCTACTAATTTTTTATATAAAACCGAAGATTTACCGCTGCTTAAATAAGAAGAAAGCATATCTAAAACATAAGCATCTTTCTCTTTGTTAGCCGGAGTTCTGTATGCGAACACATAAGCCGGAAGCTGGATGTTAGGATCTGTAGCAGTTACTTCTTTTTCCTGAGTGATAGGAGTTTCTTTCGGGAAATCTTTTGGATAAAGGGTTCCTTTTGGAATGCCTCCATAGTAGGTTTCGATCCATTTCTTAGTCTGCTCAGGCTTGATATCTCCTGCAACCACTAAAGTAGCATTATTCGGAACGTAATATTTTTTATAAAACGCCTGGAATTCCTCTAACTTAGCAGAGTTCAGATCTTCCATTGAACCGATTGTCGGCCAGTTGTATGGGTGGTTTGTGAATAAATTTTTCTGAATAGTAGTGAAAAGATTTCCATAAGGCTGGTTATCCATTCTTAATCTTTTCTCTTCTTTTACAACCTCTCTCTGGGTATCTACACCAATCTGGTTGATAACAGCGTGACGCATTCTTTCTGCCTCCATCCAAAGACCAAGCTGTTCATTGTTGGAAGGGAATGTTTCATAGTAATACGTTCTGTCATTGGTCGTGTTGGCGTTGTTCTGCCCTCCGTTTGAAGAAACGATTTTAAACCAGTCTCCTCTCTTAATATTAGGAGTTCCTTCGAATAAAAGGTGTTCAAAGAAGTGAGCAAAACCAGTTCTGCCTTTTACTTCATCTTTTGCACCTACATGGTACATTACACCTGTTGTTACCACCGGTGCCGAGTTATCCTGATGAAGAATTACGTGAAGACCATTGGGAAGGTCATACTCTTCGAATTTGATTTGCTGTGCATTCAGCATTAGCCCGAAAAAAGCTACGGCAGCAGCAGAAAGAAGTCGCTTTTTCATAAAATTTAGAAATTGTTTACCAATTAGTATGAAAAGTGAATTAAATGTTACAGAATGTGTATAAATATAAAGGTGACGGTGAATAGTGAATGGTGAATTCGCTTCGCTTGTCAATTTGTTACGTGATTCGGGTTGCGGGATTTGAGACCAAGACTAATCATTCGCAATTCACTTGCGAAGCAAAATTGACCATTGACAAATACTATCTGAATACTTCAAATTCCTAACTTCTCTATGAAAGTTTGAATTCTCCTCCGAATACCTTAATTTTGTGTTCCCAAAATTTTTTTGCTGTATGGACTATTTGAAAGGACTCAACGAATCACAATATGAAGCTGTTACCTCTTTACAAGGACCTCTGATGGTACTTGCCGGAGCAGGTTCCGGGAAAACGCGTGTACTGACCATGCGTATTGCCCATTTGATACACAACGGAATAGACCCTTTCAATATTCTGGCGCTTACCTTTACCAATAAAGCAGCACGTGAGATGAAAGAACGTATCGCCAAAGTAGTAGGGGACAGCAATGCAAGAAGCCTTTGGATGGGAACCTTTCACTCGGTTTTTGCAAGAATTTTAAGAATTGAAGCCCATTATCTTGGGTATCCTTCCAATTTTACCATCTATGATCAGCAGGATGCTTTGAACGTGATCAAAAAGGTACTGAAGGATATGAATATTGATGCTGATCTTTATAAACCTAAAAAAGTTCAGGCAAGAATTTCAACATACAAAAATAATCTGATTACAGTAAAAGCTTATTTCAACAATCCGGAACTGATGGAAGCGGATGAAAAAGCGAATATGAAATTCATCGGGCAGATTTATCAGAAATACGTAGATCAGTGTTTCAGAAACGGATCTATGGATTTTGATGATCTTTTATTGAAAACCAATGAACTATTGACCCGTTTTCCGGAAGTACTGGCAAAATATCAGGACAGATTCAGATACATCATGGTGGATGAGTATCAGGATACCAACCACTCCCAGTATCTTATTGTAAAAGCTTTGGCTTCGAAATTTGAAAATATCTGTGTGGTAGGAGATGATGCACAGTCTATTTACTCTTTCCGTGGAGCGAATATCTACAATATCTTAAACTTTAAAAAAGATTATCCCGATGCTATAACGGTATCTCTGGAGCAGAATTACCGCTCTACACAGAATATTGTAAACGCTGCTAATGTGGTCATCGCTAAAAACCTGCAGCAATTTAAGAAAAATGTGTTCAGTGATAATGAAGAAGGGGATAAAATTAAAATATACCGTTCCCTTTCCGATGCTGATGAAGCCAATTTCGTGGCAGGAAATATCTGGGAACTTCGTAACCGTGACCAGAGAAAATACAGCGATTTTGCTATTTTATACAGAACCAACTCTCAGACACGTGCTTTTGAAGATGCCCTGAGACGTAAAAATATTCCGTACAAAGTGTATGGAGGACTTTCTTTTTATCAAAGAAAAGAAGTAAAAGACCTTATTGGATACCTTCGTCTGCTGATCAATGAAAATGATTCTGAAGCATTGATGAGGATCATCAATTATCCTGCAAGAGGAATTGGAGAAACGACACAGAATAAACTGATCGTTTTTGCTGATGCCCACAACATTGCTGTTTCAAAAGTATTGGAGAATCTTCCGATGTATGCACCGCAATTAGGTTTGAACAATGGAGTTTTAAACAAACTGAATGACTTCTGGTCCATGATCAAAGCTTTTCAGGTATTGCTGAAAACAGAAACGGCTTACAGTGTTGCTATGGAAGTGGCAAAGCGAAGCGGTTTAATCAAGTTTTTAAAAGATGATCAGACTCCTGAAGGAATTTCCAGAGTAGAAAACGTACAGGAATTGATGAACTCTATGCAGGGGTTCATTGAAGAACAGATGCAGCTTGAAGATGGAGATCCGAGTCTTTCCAATTTCCTTGAAAATATTGCCCTTTCTGCAGATACTCAGGATAAAGAACTGGAAGATGATATGGTTTCTCTGATGACGATTCACCTTTCAAAAGGACTGGAATTCCCGGTGGTTCACCTGGTAGGACTTGAAGAAAACCTTTTCCCAAGCTTTATGAGCTCGGCAACCAGAGAAGACCTTGAAGAGGAGAGGAGATTATTTTATGTGGCATTGACAAGAGCAGAAAAGCAAGCTTTCTTCTCCTATGCGGTTTCCCGTTTTCAGTGGGGGAAAATTACAGATGCTGAACCTTCAAGATTCTTAAGCGAAATTGATGATGAATATATTGAATTCCTTAATCCTGCGCTGGAAAAAAGGTTTATCAATAATTCAGGAGTGAAATCCAATATCTTTGATGAGCATCCATCTGAAATGAGATCTTTCAAAAAGGTTGAGAAAAAGACCATCGACAGAGGTGATACTTCGAAACCTGCTCCGGAAGTCAGAAAGCTGAAACCGGTAAGCACTGCTAAAATTATCAATCCAAGCGGAGCTTCTTCTCAGGATATTGAAGTAGGAGATAAAGTGAGACACGACCGTTTTGGAATAGGAGAAGTTACTTTCTTAGACGGAACAGATCCTCAGAACATCAAAGCAAAAGTAGTTTTCATGCATGAAGGAGAAAAAAATCTGATCCTGAAATATGCTAAACTGACTAAGATTTAAATTTAAAAATAAAGATACAAAGAAACGGATTCAAAGTTTGAGTCCGTTTTTTATTGTTTAAGCGCTAAGTTCACAATGTAGCTATTACGGTGTTTAGATCTTTTCGATCGCAAAGGCGTATACTTAGCAGAGATAATTTTCCTTGCTGAACGAAGTGCCCTTGCGATCGTAAAAATAATCACTAAGTAAGAATTTCTTAGCGCATATAGCGTTTTTTCAAAATTTATTTTACTGTTAACCTTCTATAAAACAATGTTTTTTTATTGAAATGTTCTTAAATTATCATAACTTTAAATAAGGGATAGAAAGAAACGATAACTATTTTTTATAAAAACAAAGTCTATCTGTTTTGTAGACTAATAAATAAGTTTTACATTTGCACCCTGTAAAAACATAAATGTTATCAAAATTCTAAACTATGAAAAATAAGAAAACTATTCTTTCGGCCTCTGTTTTATTTTTCCTCGGTGTATTTACTTATGGACAGGAAAAAGACAGCATAAAAGCAAATAAAGACACCATAAAAACCAATACTGTAGAAGAAGTAGTCGTGCTGGGTTCAAGAGCCGGTGCCAGATCTAAAGTAGACAGTCCGGTTCCTGTAGATGTATTCAATGTAAAAGAATCTTCTATTATCCTTCCACAAACCAATATCGGACAAATTCTGAATGCGGTTGCTCCTTCATTTACTTCTACCATTCAAACGAATTCAGATGGAACAGATCACCTGGATCCTGCACAGCTGAGAGGCTTGGGGCCAGACCAGGTTTTGGTTTTGGTTAACGGAAAAAGAAGGCATACTTCAGCACTGGTGAACGTCAACGGAACACCTGGAAGAGGAACTGTTGGTACAGATTTGAACGCCATTCCTTCTTTTGCTTTAAACAGAATAGAAGTATTAAGAGATGGAGCGGCTGCACAATACGGATCTGATGCTATTGCCGGTGTTATCAACCTTGACCTGAAAAGAGATACAGGAAAACTGGCAGGACAGATAAGCTATGGAGGAAATCTTACACCAACAGCTAATGACCACACCGGAGATTTTGACGGACAAAATATTCAGTTGGATTTAAACTATGGGAATAAAATCGGAACCAAAGGAGGGTTCTTTAATATTACCTGGTCTTCACAATTCAGAAATCCAACGTACAGAGCAGGAACAGAAAGTGGTCCTATTTACAATGCTTATAACGCCATTGAACAACGTGCCTTGAATGACGGAGTGAACCTTTCATCTCTTTTTACGAATATCTATAATACTCCCAATTCACAGCAGCTTGTGAATTATATCCATCAGTATGCACAGAATGTAAATTATTTTTCTCAGGATTTGCAAAATTCAATCCAGGGAGCGAATACTATTTCTGCGCTACAGAATGTTTTGAAATCTGCCAATTTTACAAGAGATCAACTTAATTATATCACTGATCAGGAATTGGCTTACAGAGGACAGACAAGAAAGGATTTTAATATGCAGGTAGGGCAGTCTAAGCTTAACAATCACCAGCTTTTTGTGAATGCTGAGATTCCTGTAAGTGACAACTGGAAAGTATATACTTTTGGAGGTTATAGTATAAGACACGGAACTTCCGGAGGATTTTACAGAAGACCAAGTGAAAGCAGAACTTTTACAGGATTATATCCTAATGGTTACCTTCCACAGATCGGAACAGATATTCAGGATATCTCATTAGCAGCTGGAATCAAAGGAAAATGGGAAGGCTGGAATATTGATTTCAGTAATACATACGGACAGAATTCATTTACCTATAATATTCAGAATACAGGAAATACTTCTTTGCGTTTTGCTTCACCAAGAGAGTTTAATGCAGGAGGTTTAAGGTTTTCTCAGAATACCATCAATTTAGATTTCTCTAAAAAATATGATGTATGGGAAGGGATTAACGTTGCCTTCGGCGGAGAACACCGTTATGAGAATTTTAAAATTACCCAGGGAGAAGAAGCTTCTTATGCGACCTATGATGTTTCTGGAAATGTTTGGAACGGAAATTCTGTAAGACCTACAGATTTTTTTGGAGCATCCCTTCCGGGAGGTTCTCAGGTATTCAACGGGTTTAAACCTGGAAATGCAGTCGATAAAAACAGACAGTCGGTAGCAGCCTATGCAGATGTGGAATTCAACTTTACCAACTGGTTGTTAGTGGATGCAGCAGCCAGATATGAAAACTATTCGGATTTCGGGTCTACATTCAATTATAAACTGGCTTCAAGAATCAAAGTAGCGCCTAATTTCAATGTGAGATTTGCAGGATCTACAGGATTCAGAGCGCCATCAATCCACCAGATTTATTATAATGTAACCTCTACATTATTTACGAATAATCAGCTTTTGGAAGTAGGAACATTCAGTAATGATTCTCAGCTTGCAGGGCTTTTGGATATGCCAAAACTGAAGCAGGAAACATCCAAATCAGCAAGTGTAGGATTTACGTACAGAATTCCTTCAGCGAGTCTTACCTTTACAGCAGACGGATATTTCACGAGAATTGACAACCGTATTATTCTTACAGACCAGTTCTTAAAAGCGAATGTTCCTCAGAAAGCACAGGAAGCTTATGATCAGTTAGGAATCAATGCAGCGCAGTTCTTTACGAATGCCATTGATACGGAAACAAAAGGAGTTGACGTTGTAATTTCACATAATGCCAGATTCTCTGGATTTAAGTTGGATAACAATTTTGCCATTAACCTTAATAAAACAAAACAGGTTGGTGATATCCATTCTGCAGGACTGCTGCAGTCTCCTTCGCTTGAAAAGATTTATTTTTCTGAAAAATCAAGAGTATATCTTGAAGAGGCTGTGCCTAGAGTAAAAGCGAGTCTTTCTCACACCCTTTCATGGAAGAATGCAAGTTTATATCTCAGAAATACCTATTTCGGAAAAGTAACAGGTGCTGATATTATTGATGTGAACGGAGACGGAATCATTGATTTTAACGAACATCAGCAGATCGGAGATAAAATCATTACGGATTTATCTGCTGCTTATCAGTTTACCAAAAATGTAGGACTGACTTTAGGAGTAAACAATTTGTTTGATATCTATCCAACGAAAAACCTTCCCGCTTCTACTAATAATGATCAGTTTATCTATTCCCGTTCCACTTCTCAGTTTGGACAGAATGGTAGATATGTCTTCGCAAGACTTAATTTTAATTTTTAAATAAATCAAAAGATAGTGCTTATAAAAAAACAGTTCAGAATTTCTGAACTGTTTTTTCTTTATTTAATGACTGCCTTTATCTTTCCACAAGTTCTTTCACTGGTTCACCATAATGGTCAATTTCAGTTGTTTTGATTTGAAGAAGCTGATACCACTTTCTGAAAGCTCCTGCAAATACAACAAGCATCAGAACCATAGCTGTCACCGCTAAAGCGGCCAGTAAATACTGTCCTTTAGGAATGTAAATGGCGGTCACCTGAATATACCCTGCCCAGAAGGTAATTCCAGCCATGAATACACCCGGAATGGCCGAGCATAAAGCATATTTTCCCCTGTTCATTCTGATCAGCATCGTTGTACAGACAATAAGCCCGCAGGCTGCCAGCAATTGGTTACTGATTCCGAATAACGGCCAGATACTGTTTACATTTCCTGTATATACCAGATATCCCCAGGCAAAAGTGAAAAGGAGACTGCTGATAATGATTCCCGGAATCCAGTTTTTATCATTAAACTTTGGAACTACAGACCCCAGCATTTCCTGTAAGAAGAAGCGTCCGACTCTGGTTCCGGCATCAATAGCTGTAAGAATAAATACCGCTTCAAACATAATCGCGAAATTATACCAGTAAGCTGTCAGCTGATCCATATAAGGGATTTTGTTGAAGATATGAGCCATTCCCACCGCCAGAGATACAGCGCCTCCAGTTCTTCCGTAAAGATCAATGCCTATTTTCTGCGAATAATAATCAATGTCTACCCCGTGCAGGGAAGGATGCGCTGCAAGAAATGAATCATAGGCTTCTTTGGGCGTGTTGATCGCAAAATAATCACCCGGCATCAGTGTACAGGCTGCGATAAGCGCCATTAATGCGACAAAACCTTCTACCAGCATTGCTCCGTAACCAACAAAAAGAATTTCCCTTTCTTTATTAAGCATTTTTGGAGTGGTTCCCGTCGCAATCACCGCGTGGAACCCGGAAATCGCTCCGCAGGCAATTACAATGAAGATAAAAGGAAGCACAGGACCGCCAATAATGGGTCCGCCACCGTTAACAAATGCTGTAACAGCCGGCATCTGTATCGTTGGATGGATAACGATTACCCCTATAGCCAGCATGATAATTGTTCCGATTTTTAAATAAGTTGAAAGATAATCTCTTGGAACCAAAAGAAGCCATACCGGCAATACCGAAGCAATAAAACCATAGAGAGGAATCGCTATAGAAATGGTTTTAATATCCCAGGAAAATAAACCATTCATCGTAGGATTCTGCATCAGGGTGTGTCCTCCGATAATTCCTGCAACCAAAAGAATACCTCCTAAAATACTTGCAAACAGGACACTATTCTTTTTATAACGCATAATTAGACCCATAATAATGGCAATAGGCATGGTAATCACAACGGTGAAAAGAGACCACGAAGCTTCATGCATGGCATTGATACAGGCCAGTGATAAACCCGCGAGCGTAAGAATCAATATGAAAAGGATAGCAAAGCCTGCCACTGTACCTGTTGCTTTCCCGATTTCTTTGGAAGCGATGGTGGCAAGACTCTGACCTTTATGTCTTACTGATGCAAAAAGTACGATCATGTCATGCACTCCGCCTCCCAGTACACATCCTATCAATATCCATAATGCGCCGGGAAGATACCCGAATTGTGCCGCCAAAACAGGGCCTACCAAAGGTCCCGCAGCTGCAATAGCTGCAAAATGATGTCCAAAAAGTACATTTTTATTAGTAGCAACATAATCTTTACCATCTGCAAATTCTACAGCAGGTGTTGTATTCCCGTCATTAAGCCGGAGAACTTTATTGGCAATGAAAATACCGTAAAAACGGTAAGCTATCGCAAAAAGAAGAACAGATACAAAGATGAGCGTAAGTGCGTTGATATTGTTTAAAGATTCCATACTGCTTATTTTTGTTGATAAAAAATTAAACTATTGGTGTTTTTGTTGTTAATAATTTAAACAATAGCCAAGGTAATTAATTCTCAATGAAAAAGTAACAATATGTATATCAATCTAGCAAATTTGTATTTGTTCTTTATATTATTAATTTGATTTATAGGATTTTATGTTGTACTCTGATAGATGGATATATCTTATTTCTTTTGTGATAGAATGAATTCCACCATCTGATCCGTAAGTTGATCCAGATAAGCTTTATCAGTAGTGCCAAAGCCATGCACTCCGCCATCAACGACGATCAGGGAGTTCTGTATTTTGGCTCTGTTTAATTTTCTGTGGAGCTTTTTAGACTGGCTTAAAGGGACAATTTTATCATTATTCCCCTGGACAATTAAAGTTGGAACTCCTCCGGAAACAAAATAGACAGGGGAAATCGTTTTAAGATAGTCAATAGCGCTGTCCTGATCTTTTCTGATATTATATCCGGAAATTCCTTTGACAAGATTTTCCTGTAAACCGACAATTTTTTTAGACATTAATCCGATCATTCCAACCGGAATTGTTCCTAATCTTGTATGGAAAAGTTTGTTGAGGTCTGAAGGGCCATAATGATCAATCACATAATTCACTTTAGCCGAATAAGAGGAAAGTTCAGGATTACCCAGATAAGTATTGTCTGGTGTATAGGCTGCCATCAGAGAAAGATGAGCTCCGGCAGAAGCCCCGAATAACCCTATATTATTGGGGTCGAAATGATATTTCTCTGCATTTTTTCTTACCCACCTTGTGGCATCTTTGGTGTCTTCCAAAGGCAAAGGAAAATGAATGCTGTCACTTAAAAGCGTATAA
Organism: Chryseobacterium sp. AG844; assembly: GCF_003182335.1. NCBI lineage: Bacteria > Pseudomonadati > Bacteroidota > Flavobacteriia > Flavobacteriales > Weeksellaceae > Chryseobacterium > Chryseobacterium sp. AG844. The sequence goes on from NZ_QGTV01000018.1 coordinate 74,310, forward strand.
TTGATACTGATCACCGCATACTGTTTGTCTATCAGTTTTTTTACAGTTGTTTCAAGATAATTATCTGAATTTACCACTTTGTCACCTTCTACCCATCCGCCTCCATGAACGTAGATCAATACCGGAAGTTTTTCAGTGTTGGCATTCTTGGGAGTATAGAGATCAAGAGCGAGAGGTTTGCCCTTTCTGTTTGTTTTGTACACGATATCTTCGGAAACTGTTGCAATTTCAGGGAGTAATGTACTTTTTACAGCAGCAGCTTTGTTTGGTCTTAATGGTAATTCTTGTGAAAAAAATAAATTTGTAAAGCTTAAAAATAAAATAAAAAACAGGTTTGTGAAAAACCTGTATGTTGATATGTTGTTGATGTGTAATTTCATAATAAATTTTTAAGGAGTGTTATTTTACTAACTCCTCAAAAAGCTTACCAAAAGTGGCATTCAGATCCTTTGATTTTCCCGGATGAGGTCTTGAGGTCTGTACGACAGAACTTCTTACCGCTGTCAGCCATCGGAAACGTTCCGGAATATCAAGAAAAGCAATAGGACCGCCATCTTTCTCACCGTTAGCAATTTTTTGAAAGCTTTCCAGATTGTGGATGATATCATCGTAATCCAGTTTGCTGTGCATCAGTTTGAATTTATCCGGACACAAATAGAATTCCACTCTGATGAATTTTTCCTTCTTGGAAAACATCACCAGTCCGATATTGAAAAATTCTTCTCTTTCAACTTTAGGTACCAGGCGTATTACCGCATATTCATATATTTTATCCTCTTGCATTTTTCGCTTCGTTTACAAAGATTTGAGAATTTTCTAATCTGGTTTTCATAAACTGAAAATAGATCTCACGGATTTCTTCCGGTGTTTCGTCGGCATCATTCCAGTGTAACCAGTCTTCAGGAATCATATTGACAATATTTCTGAAAAGAGTATCATTCAAAACTTCATGGGCAAATTTATCCGCTTCATCAAGCATTTTGGCCTTAGGAAGAAGCACATGATCTTTCACGTATTTGAAAGGCGTTTTGGCCGCTGCATCAAAATTCTGCCAGGAGTGGTGGAAGTAGAACGAAGCACCATTATCAATGATCCAAAGTTCTTTATGCCACATCAGCATATTCGTATTTTTAAAAGTACGGTCGATGTTGGTAATGAATGCATCCAGCCATACTATTTTTGAGGCCAGCAGCGGATCCACACTTACTCCCGGGTCATAGGTGATAGATCCGGAAAGATAATGTAAACCGAGATTCAGCCCTTCAGAAAACTTCAGAAGATCCTGGATTTCCTCATCGGCTTCCGTTCTTCCGAAATCGGCGTCAAGATTAACGAAAACAAGTTCAGGAATTTTAAGTCCTAAAGCTTCGGTAATTTTCCCGCCCAACAGTTCGGAGATCAGCATTTTTACCCCATGGCCTGCACCACGGAATTTTAATACATATTTGAAATCATCATCAGCTTCTGCCAGAGCCGGAAGAGATCCTCCTTCTCTCAGGGGCAGAATGTAACGCATCACGGTTACAGTTCTTAAATTCTGCATGCAGCAAAAATAAGCTTATTTTTTAATAATTTTTTTAGTGAATTCCTTTTCTCCTGTTTTATATTGCAGGAAATAAACTCCACTGGCTAAATGCTGAAGTGAAATACTGCAGCCGTCCTCTGTCTTATTCAAATGATAAGGAATGATTTTTCCAGATGCTTCTGTCAGTGAAACGACTTCAAATTGTTTTTTAGAAATAATGTTAATAAGGTTTTGAACCGGATTTGGATAGATTTGAATTCCGTTTTCTATAGTTGTTTCTGCTGTTTGCAATGTACTTACAACAACCAGTTTTGTTTTCGTTGTAGTTGCTCCGCAGGCATCTGTAGTAAGTTTTACATGATAATTTCCTCCTGCAGTATAAGTATGCGTCGGATTTTCCAAAGTAGATGTTGTACCATCACCAAAATCCCATAAATAAGAAGCTGCATTCTGTGTTGTATTAGTAAACTGAACGGTTCCTGCTCCGGTAAGCTGATAAGTAAATCTGCTGTGAACATCATTGTTGGTCACATACCATTGACCAGGCTGGTTATAAACCTCTGTTTTCACAATTTCTTTGATTAGCTGAGCCTGTGCCGGAGTAAGATTTCCATTAAAAGGAATCTGCGTAGGATCTTTCTTGAATATAATAGTATAAAATGTATACGCAGCCGCCATAGAACCAATGTAGCTTGGGTGCGATTCATCCTGATCATACAATTCAATGGCCGGGTTTTGCTCTCTGATTGTTCTCCAGACTTTACCTACAGGAGAGACAATGCCTTCATTGTTCATGGCCATTTCCATATAACGGTTATAAATTTGAGTGTCCATTCCCCGATAGGTGCAGACTGTGGGAAGTCCCGGACAGTTGGCTGCATCACCATTTTTACGGCCCCAGGTCATATAGAAAATAACATTAACACAAGGATTTGATGCTTTAATTAAATTAGAAAGCTGAAGCGCATAAGGATACACCTGGTTTTGTACCTGGGAATCAGGAAACGAAGGAAGCTGGCTCTGTTCCTGCAATACCACGTAATCCCAGTTTCCCTGATTAATGTCTGTAGTGACATTCGGGTTATTGGCATGATCCTGCAGGGTAGCACCTCCCGGAGTCTGGCTGTGATGCTCGAATACATCACCGTTAGATGCAGCAATGCTTTGAATAAGGCCAGGTAAATTGTTAACATAAGTATAACTGTTTCCAATAAAAAAGACCCTTTTGGTCGTCTGGCTCAGGATGAAAGAAAATGTAATTAAAGATAAAAAAAGTAGAGTTTTTTTCATAAATTTCAGTTTGAATTCATCCTATAAATATAAATAATATTAAGTAAAACCCATTTGTTTTATGAATTTGATTATAGAAAAGAATATATACTTAGAAAATAAAGAAACAAAAGGCTTTCTTGCTGATATTTTTTATCCGGCTACTGAAAAAAAACTTCCCCTGATTATATTTGTTCATGGATATAAAGGGTATAAAGATTGGGGCGCCTGGAGCCTGATGGCCGAAAAGTTTGCCGAAGCAGGCTTTTTCTTTGTCAAGTTTAATTTTTCACATAACGGAACAACAACAGAAGATCCGTTTAACTTTGGAGACCTCGAAGCTTTTGGAAATAATAATTATTCTAAAGAACTTTCTGACCTTGGAGTAGTGATTGATCATTTCAGTAAAGATCCTCATGTGGATGATGAAAAGATTGTACTGATCGGACACAGCAGGGGAGGAGGAATATCCATTATCAAAACTTTTGAAGATGAAAGAATCAACGGGTTGATTACGGTGGCCAGTGTGGATACTTTAGATCGTTTTCCAAAAGGAGAAGCCTTTGAGAACTGGAAAAATAATGGAGTGTATTATGCGCTGAACGGCCGTACAAAACAGGAAATGCCTCATTATTATCAGTTTTATGAAGATTTTGAAAAAGATATTCACCGTTTTGATGTAGAACGAGCTACAGAAATGGCTAAGGCTCATATGCTGATTATTCATGGAACAGAAGATGAAGCGGTAGAGGTGAAGCAGGCAGAACATCTTCATATTCTTCACCCCAATTCTGAATTGTTTCTGATTGAAAATGCCAACCATACTTTCGGGGCAAAAGAACCATGGGAAGGAAATGATTTACCAAAAGATCTCCATACTGTAACTGAAAAATGCATTGATTTTATCAAAGAAAAATTGAAATAAAACATTTAAAACTACGTTATTATATAGTAACCACCATACAATATATTTATGAAAAAAATTATTGCAGGCGCATTTGCGCTTTCACTATGTGTTGTTTCATGTAAGAAAGAAACAAAAACAGAATCTTCTGTAAGCAGTGATACTTTGGCAACCGTAATGCCTAAGGATTCCGTAACAACTCCAAAAACAGATTCAGCAGCAACTGCAGCAACTGCAGCTCCTTCTGCTCCCGCTCCGGACAATATTATTACCAAAAACGTTGGGAAATATCCTCATGATATTAAATTCTTTGAAGATAAAGGTATTTCAGAAAGACTGAAAAAACTTACCGGTGCTCAGTATGATGAGATGGTAAAGAATTTCAACGTGGAAAGTCCTGTTGCATCAGAAAATGGAATCTACAAACTGACAGGATGCAAACAACACGACTGTCCGGGATATGCCACAAGCATTTACTATGATGCTAAAAATGACAACCTGAATATTTCTATTGATAAAAACGGTAAAGCAACAGAATTTGCTGAAAAAGGGAAAATTACGGTCTCAGAATCGCTGAAAGCAAAATAAGAACGTAAGTGAGAAGCTGGAAGATAATAGTATTCAGTATCTATTGAAATCAAAATGGAATTATTTTCCAAAGGGTATTAATTTGGACAAAAAGCTATTCATAAGACTTTATATACTTCCAGCTTCTTACTTCCAGCATAAAAAATAAGCCTGAAATTTCAGGCTTATTTTTTTATTTAATAGTGAGCAAAACCCACGCTTCTTCCACTTTGCTTTCCAGAAGTAATTTCTGTGCGTCGAGATGAATGTTTTCATCAACATGAAAGTCACCTTCAGGCAATACTTCCGTATTGGCAAGCATTCCAAGGTCATTTCCTGTAAAGACTTTGCTGTATTTTATAGAATCCGGCAGCAGATCAAAACCGATTCCTTTTGTTACCAAAGGTTTAGGTACTTCAAAAAGACTGTTTTCATTGCTTCTGGAATACCAGTTGCTGCCTAAACGGGCTACCATATCCAGTTTTTTCTGATCCAGATTTCCGGCTTCATTCAGATATTCTTCCCTGATATGAATTTTCTGAACTTCACAGATCACCAGATTTCCTGCACCGCCCTGATCACCCAATGATTTTACTTCTAAAACTTTGCATTCAAAGTTAACAGGGCATTCTTCAATCAGCTTAGGTTGTACAAGATCTGCCTCTTTCATGGTAAGACCGGATTTGATAAACTCATTCACTCCGGTTTCATATTCTGTAGAGGCTAAAGAAATCTGTTGTACAATCGGAAAATTGACTGTTCCGATGACTACTTCCGGTACTTCAAGAACATTTTCCAGCGTATGTTTTGTAGTATTGTCACGAACCCTTCTCGATGGTGAAAAAATCAAAATCGGAGGAACCGTACTGAACATATTAAAAAAACTGAACGGAGATAAGTTATTATTACCGTTTTTATCCACTGTAGAAGCCAATGCAATGGGACGTGGTGAAACGGCGGTTTGCATGATGGTCTGCAGTTGTACGGAGGTTATCTCGGAGGGGATTACTGTTTTCATATTCTATTTAACCACAAAAGGCACAAAAGTTTTAAGTAAAATACTTTTAATCATTAAAGTTTAAAAAAGCATATCGTAATATTGATTTACAAAGGTTTCTTGCCCTTCGTGATATAGGTTTTTTACATTAAAATTGACTAAAATGCCTTTGGGTTTCTTCATTAAGTTAATATAGTTAAGAAGTTGAGCTCTATGAATATCATTAAGCTTCGCAACTGACTTTAATTCTACCACAATTAAGTCCTCAATTAAAAAGTCGCAAAAGAAATCACAATTAATTTCTTTTCCTTTATAATGTACCGGAACTTTCAATTCAGATTTAAAATTAATATTTCTTAATTTGAATTCTTCTTCCAGACATTTATGATATACGCTTTCCAATAAACCAGGCCCTAAAATTTTGTGAACTTCTATACAAGCACCATTTATTTTAAAGACCTGTTAAAAATGATTGCGTAATCATAAATTCTTTTGTGACTTTTGTGGTAAAAAAAAGTTAAAGTGCTGGAATAATTTTACCTGAAACTTCACCGAAACCTACTCTCACACCGTCTTTTTCAGCCCAGGCCTTCATGGTAACCGTATCATTGTCTTCAATGAATTTTCTTTCTTCTCCGTTGCTTAATGATAAAGGATTTTGTCCTCTCCATGTAAGTTCAAGCATAGAACCGAAAGATTTCGGGTCACTTCCGGAAATGGTTCCACTGGCGTACATATCACCAACTTCTACGTTGCAACCGTTTACCGTATGATGTGCCAGTTGCTGGGTCATATTCCAGTACATGTGTTTGTAGTTGCTTTCGCAGATCAGGTTTTGATCTCCGTTTTCAGGCTGGATATATACTTCAAGGTTGATATCGTAATTTTTATCACCTTCAAATTTTAAATAGTCTAAAACCTCAGGATCCTGGGTTGGAGAAGCGGTTCTGAATGGCTCCAGAGCTTCAAGGGTAACTACCCAGGGAGAAATGGATGAACCGAAGTTTTTCGCAAGGAAAGGCCCTAGCGGAACGTATTCCCAGGATTGGATATCTCTTGCAGACCAATCGTTGAAAACGACCATTCCGAAGATGGCATCTTCAGCGTCTTTAGTAGAAATACTTTCTCCCATCTCTGTATTTTTATTGATGATGAAAGCCATTTCCAGTTCGAAATCCAGTTGTTTAGATGGTCCGAAAACCGGTTTATCTGCATCGGCAGGCTTTGTCTGACCTTTCGGACGATTGATCTCCGTTCCGGAAACTACAATAGAGGATGCTCTTCCGTGGTAACCTACCGGTAGATGTTTCCAGTTGGGTAATAAAGCGTTTGCCGGATCACGGAACATTTTTCCTACGTTGGTAGCATGTTCGATGCTGCTATAGAAGTCTGTATAATTCGGGATGTGAACAGGCATCATCATTTTTACTTTATCCAGGTCATAGAAAGCCTCTTCAATAGTTTTCTGATCTTTTGATAAAGTGGATCCTTCCTGTAATAAGGTTTGGATTTTGGTACGAACAGCATTGGTAACAGGCTTACCCAGCTCGATAAATTCGTTGATGGTATAGGCTTCAAAAACATTGTCGTCTAATCCTTCAATATCTTCAAAATACCCAAGATCATACAAGGTAGCAAGATCAATGACCTGATCTCCGATTCTTGTACAGCATCCGATATATTCTTTGTTAAAAACTGCGACTCCGAAAGGAATATTGTGTATAGAAAAATCCGAATTTGAGGAATAGTCTACAAATGATTTCATAAGTTTAGATTTTAGTTAGATTCAATATCATCCGGAGAATTCCCCGGAACATTTATTTGGTCTTTTTTGAGTAAGAGGCTTCATCAATCCATCTGTCTCTGGTATTGACATCGATGAGGTATAAAATATTGTCCTGTTGTGTCAGCAGTAAAGTCTTTGTGACAGGCATTGGGATTTTTTTATTTTCAAGCATATCTGCTCTTAAAGAAATAATATTTTTTTTTCTGATGATATCCCCGGTGAATACATTGGAACTGCTTTCTCCTGTTGCTTTATCATCGAAAACTTCTACATACGTGGCATTATTCCCTTTGATGATAATAAAGTCCCGTTCCGTATGATCGGCTTCATCTTTGATGAAAACAAACTTTTTGTTATCAATATTTACATTTTCAAGATGCTGATTGATGCCTTTTCTTTGTTCAAGTCGGTTAAGGATTTCATTCAAAGTTCCATATTGGGCTTTAAGCCCTAAGGTTCCCAGAAGAAAAATCCCGATAAAAATTTTTCTCATATACTGTGTTTTATAAAAAAGTTTTGCCAGAATACAGTATTCTGACAAAACTTATATTTTATTGTAAAATTAAAGATTACCTCTTCTTTCCTGTTCTCTTTCTAATGCTTCGAATAACGCCTTGAAATTTCCGGCACCAAAACTTTGCGCACCGTGTCTTTCAATAATTTCGAAGAATAGAGTAGGGCGGTCTTCTACAGGCTTCGTAAAGATCTGTAATAAATACCCTTCTTCATCATGATCAATAAGTATACCTAACTCCTGAAGTTTTTTAAGATCTTCATCAATATGACCTACTCTTTCAGGAACCATGTCGTAATAAGCTTCCGGTGGAGCAGAAAGGAATTCAACACCACGTTTCTTCAATTCAGTTACGGTGTGGATGATATCTTTCGTCGCTACAGCAATGTGCTGTACCCCTTCTCCTTCGTAGAAATCAAGATATTCTTCTACCTGAGATTTCTTTTTACCTTCTGCAGGTTCGTTGATTGGGAATTTTGCATATCCGTTTCCGTTTGACATTACTTTAGACATCAGTGCAGAATATTCTGTGTTGATCTGCTTATCATCAAAAGAAAGGATGTTAACAAATCCCATTACTTTTTCATACCATTCTACGGTCGGGATCATTCTGTTCCAGTCAACATTTCCTACACAGTGGTCTACATATAATAAACCTGCTTCTTCAGGATTATAATCACTTTCCCACTTTTCATAACCAGGCATGAAAGCTCCGTTATAATTTTTTCTTTCCACAAACATGTGAACGGTTTCTCCATAGGTGTAGATACCGGACATTCTTACCTCACCCTGCTCATCAGTTAACGTTACAGGCTCTAAATAAGGTTTTCCTCCTCTTTTAGTTGTTTCTTCGAAAGCTGCATAAGCGTCATCTACCCAAAGTGCCAAAATTTTTACTCCGTCACCATGTTTTTTTACATGCTCACTGATAGGAGAGTCAGATTTAAGTCCTGTTGTTAATACCAATCTGATTTTTCCTTGTTGAAGCACATAAGATGCACGGTCTCTTACTCCTGTTTCAGGACCCGCATAAGCTACAGACTGAAAACCGAAAGCGGTTTTGTAATAATGGGCAGCCTGTTTTGCATTTCCTACATAAAACTCAATATAATCTGTACCATTAATTGGTAAGAAATTTTCTGCTTGAGCTATTTTCTCGGCAAATGTAAGTGTTGACATATTTTCTCTTTTACTTTTATTTTATTGGTATGCAAATTACAAAATTCTTAGACATTGCGAAAATATTCCCCCGGATTCATTGAATATATTTAACATAACGTTAAAGAAGAGTTTACTTAAGTATATTTAAGTTTCATAAGTTTAAAATCGTCTGCCTACATTTGTTATACAAAAAGACAAGTGAAAAAAAATATTTCGAAACATGAAAGCCGTAGATTTCTCTGCGGCTTTTTATTTTAGATTGTTTCAATTTTTCGGTTGAGCATTCCTGCGTCGGGATTATAATTATCCCATATCTTCCAGGTATCATTTATTTTTCGGATAAAATAGATCTGGGTACTGAGTTGATTTACGAAATGTTCTTCGCCGGTTTCTCCAACTTTAAACAGAAGATTCCAGAACTCCTGAGACTCCAGGATTTTTTTGTCCGGTTCGTCTGTGACAACGTGAATATCAAATACTTCGTAATTGGATCTGTTGTTTTTTGTAATCAGGTGAAAATCTTTATCGCACAATTCTTTACTAAACTGTGAAGCTCTTTCCAGAAAAGGAGAATCGTCAAAGACCAGACCTTTTAAAAGTTCGGTATTGTGAGTCGGAAACTGCTTATAAAATTCAAAAACGGCAGCACAGTAATCATATACCATCTGTGTAAGATAGGATTGGTCATCGGTTCCCTCATCATTCTCTTTTCTGTACCTTACCGTAAGGATGTAATCATTAAGATCTTTATATCCTAAAAAGATACAGATTTTATCCAGTGTTTTTAAAAATCTGAGATCACTGTGGGTTTTATCCTGATAATCGTTTTCAAAAAATCGTTGAAGGGTAACATGGGAAATGGTATTTCCGATTTCAAATTTTTTTCCTCCCTTCAGTTCCTCAGCCTCAGAGAGTTCATCTTTGATGATTTCGGAAAGAATAATATAGTGGCTTCTCTTCCATTCATTCACATTCCCCAAAACAGAATTCCTTACCTTGGAATGTTTTATAATTTCGTCTCGTATCGAATTATATATAGTTTTCAATTTCCTTGTTTTTGAGTGAATTTTATCAAATATACTGCCAAAAAATTAATATTTTCATATGATTCTATGATGTTAAATTCAAAATTTGTTTTAATTTTTATAGCAAAAATAGTTTTGAAAACTTTATGGTTTGATTATCAATGTTTAAATCTTTCAAAAGCAGCTCTTTCCAGCATTTCTCTGTCATCCGGATGGGCAATGCTGATAAGTTCCTGCGCTCTCTGGCGAAGATTTTTTCCGTACAGATAAGCTGTCCCGTATTCAGTTACTACATAATGAATATGCCCTCTTGTAGTAACTACACCAGCGCCTTGCTTAAGAAAGGGAACGATTCTGGAAATTCCTTTTTTGGTTCTTGCGGTAATGGCTATGATAGGTTTTCCGTCATCACTTAAAGCAGCACCGCGCATAAAATCCATTTGTCCTCCGATTCCACTATACTGGAGCGTTCCGATAGAGTCGGCACATACCTGTCCTGTAAGGTCTATTTCAATAGCAGAATTGATGGCAACCATCTTTTTGTTTCTCATGATATTGATCGGAAAATTAACCTCGCTTACGTCTCTGAAGGCAAACACGGTATTGTCATCCACATAGTCATAAAGTTTGCGGGTTCCGAAACAGAAACTTGTAATGGTTTTATTGTCGTTGTAGCCTTTGTATTTGTTGTTGATCACATCATCCTGAATAAGGTCAATAACACCGTCGCTCAGCATTTCTGTGTGAATTCCCAGATCTTTGTGATTGGTAAGGCATTTCAGAACCGCATCAGGAATGGTTCCGATCCCCATCTGAAGGGTAGATCGGTCTTCAATAAGCTCCGCAACATTTTTTCCTACCAGCATTTCTTCGGGGCCTACTTTGGAACCATAATCTACTGTTGGAAGTTCTTCTTCATGCCATACCAGTTTATGAATCCTGCTGATGTGGATCATCCCGTCTCCATGGGTTCTCGGCATTCTTGGATTAACGATGGCTACAATGATTTTTGCCGTATCTACAGCAGCTCTCGCAATATCGACTGAAGTTCCCAACGTACAAAAACCATGTTGATCTGGTGGAGAAACGGTGACGATCGCCACATCCAGTGGCAGTATATTTTTTCTGAATAAAATAGGAATTTCACTTAAGAAAACGGGAACAAAGTCTCCGCGGTCAGAATTCACAGCATCACGCACAGGTGTGGAAACAAATAAAGAATTGATGAAAAAGCTGTCTTTGTATTGTGGTTTTGCAATTTCCACATTTCCCTGCTGGGTAATGGAAACCATTTCCACATTTTGCAACCGGCCGGACTGTCTTGCCAGCTCGTCAATCAGATAATTCGGGGTACATGCACTGCCATGAAAGAACACACGGTTTCCACTTTTTATTGTATATATTGCTTCTTCTGCGCTGATGTAATTATTCATATTTTGTCTTTTTTAAAAGGGTGTTCAATGTATTTTAAATCTCATAAAAATACCGCTCTTCTTTCAAAGATAATCTTTATAATTTTATGTTCATATAAATTTTTTGAGGATATCGAACAGACTTTTGTCATGTCGAAGAAAGTAAATTAAAATTAAAAATAAAGATATAATTCATTGAAATTCATGTTGTTGTATTGTTGGGAGATTATTGATTGGACTAGATGGAAAGAATGTTGTCAGATAAAAGATGCTAGCCTGTAAGTGTAAAAAGTTTTTAGGTTGAATATCTAGGAAAGTCTTATCAATATTGGTTTCATTCAAAGAAAAAACCGTCATTAGACTCAAAAAAGTAAATGACGGCTCTTATTTTTAAACTTTGCTTATCAAACTCCGGCTCATTAATAAAAAAAATCAGTATTTGATAATTTACACAAAGCAGTACTCCTCGCTTGGTGAGTTTTGATACTTTTTTATATTACAGACCATAAAGTCTTTTACACACGCATACTGTATGACTTGTATTTTGTGGGTTATAGCAAAAATCTTCAGGAAACGCCTCTACAAATTGATTCATTAATTGAATACAAACGACACGTGTTGGGTTGTCGCCTCCTTTTACATTTTTTAACTCGTTTCTCTTGATTTTTTTTAGATTTTTCATAGATAAATTATTGTATTAGTTTTTCCTACTCGTATAGCTTTTCGGAGGACGCTTTAATTTTTTTAAATTTAAAAATTAATTCCGAAATATGTCATTAATTCCGAAAAAAAACCGCCAATAAACTTAAATAAAGTAAATGACGGTCAATTATTTTAAACTTAGTTTAAACTGAATCCTGAATTAATTAGAAATTTCAGCAATGGTTTTCTGTTTCATACTTCCGGTTTCTGCAAATCGTAAATGCCAGCTGAAGGCTTCCTGTAATAAATGAGGAGTATGACCTCCTTTTTCGCAGGCTCTGTCGAAATATGATTGTAATTCTTCTTTATAATCCGGGTGAACACAGTTGTCAATGATTTTCTGTGCTCTTTCTCTTGGAGCTAAACCTCTTAAATCAGCCAATCCGACATCTGTTACCAGAATATCAACATCATGTTCCGTATGGTCGGTATGAGAAACCATTGGAAGGACGTGAGAAATATTGTTGCCTTTTGAAGCAGCCTGAGTTACGAAAATACTTAAATAAGCATTTCTCGCGAAGTCTCCTGAACCTCCGATTCCATTCATGATTTTGGTTCCTCCGATATGAGTGGAGTTTACATTTCCATAAATATCGAATTCAATAGCTGTATTGATGGCAATCACTCCTAATCTTCTGATCAGTCCCGGTGTATTGGAAATATTCTGAGGTCTTAAAACGAATTTGTCTTTATATTTTGAAAGATTTCCTAATACTCTTTCGTAGCATTCCTGAGAAACGGTAATGGAAGATGCTGAGGCAAAGCTCAGCTTACCGGAATCGATCAGATCGAAGGTACTGTCCTGAAGTACTTCGGAAAACATTGTCAGATCATAAAAATTACTGTCTTTGAAACCTGTCAGAACAGCGTTGGCTACTTTACCAATACCAGCCTGAAGAGGAAGTAGTCTGTCGGTAAGTCGTCCCAAAAGAACTTCATTTTCAAAGAAAGCAAGAAGATATTTGGCAATAGCTGTAGTCTTTTCGTCCGGTTCTGCAATATCAGCCGGGCTGTCTTTACGGTTGGTAAATACGATAGCTTCAATTTTTTCAGGATCTACAGGAATGCTTTTTCTCCCGATTTTGTTCCATGGCGCTACGATAGGAATAACATTTCTGTAAGGATAATCTTCGGCCTGGTAGATATCATGGATTCCATAAACTTCTTCAGGAACTTCTGTATTGATTTCAATGATCACTTTTTTAGCCAAAGCAGCAAATGTTACAGAATTTCCTACAGATGTAGTAGGAACAATACTTCCGTCTCTTTCAATATAGGCCGCTTCAATAATAGCTACGTCAATACTCTGAAGATTTTTGGTGTGGAGGAGTTCGGCACTTTCACTTAAATGCTGGTCGATGAAGAGAATTTCGCCATTGTTGATTTTATTTCTTAAAACAGGATCTACCTGGAAAGGCATCCTTTTCTTCAGAACATTGGCTTCAGCCAGCTTTCCATCGGTACCGTGGCCTAGTGAAGCTCCCGTCATTAAAGTGACTTTAAGGTCTTCGGTTTTTCCTCTTTCTGCCAGTGCCGGCAAAATGGCTTTGCTGTCACCTGCTTTCGTAAAGCCGCTGGACCCGATGGTCATACCGTCTTTAATGATTTTTACTGCGTTTTCCGCGGTAGTTACTTTCCCGCGTAGACTTTCTAATCTGATTCTTTCTAACATGTAATATTGATTTTGTTTTAAACCACCATTACTTAGGATGCGTCATGAAAAATAATGATGGCCAATATGGTAACCATACCTTACAAATTTACGAAAAAAGACGCTTTAAATAAAGGATTTAAAGCGTCTTTTGTATGTATTCAGTAATACTTTTTTTAAATGAAATAAAGTACTATTCTTGTTTTATTCTAACCATGAAGTTTTATAAGAAGGATCTTCCACTTTTAAAGCTTCTTCAGTAATTTTCAAAGGGCGGAAAGGGTCTACCATTACTGCATATTCTTCTGTGAATTTTTTTCCGATACTTCTTTCCATAGCACCTGGATGAGGTCCGTGTACAATTCCTCCCGGGTGAAGGGTGAAGTCCATAAGGTCGATATGATTACGGCTCATGAAGTCTCCTTCCGTATAGAATAATACCTCATCAGAGTCAATATTGGAGTGGTTGTAAGGTGCAGGAATCGCCTGTGGGTGATAATCATACATTCTTGCACAGAATGAGCAGACTACAAAATTGTGTCCCTCAAAATTCTGGTGGACCGGCGGCGGCTGGTGAATTCTTCCAGTAATCGGTTCGAAGTTTTTAATGTTGAATTTATAAGGATAAAAATATCCGTCCCAGCCTACTACATCAAACGGGTGAGTCGCGTAGATGAAATCGGTAACCTGGTTTTCTTTTTTTACTTTAATTAAGAATTCTCCCTTTTCATCGATGGGTTCTCTGTAGGCAGGAGCAATTATATCTCTTTCGCAGAATGGAGAATGTTCCAAAAGCTGCCCGAATTCATTTCTGTATCTTTTCGGAGTGTAAATAGGAGAGTGGCTTTCCAATACGAAAAACACAGTATCATCAGACTTCAGTTCTACCTGATAGATAGTTCCTCGCGGAATAATAAGATAATCTCCGGTTACGAATTCAAGATCACCTACAAATGTTTTTAAGATTCCGTTTCCCTGGTGAACATATAAAAGTTCATCACATTCTGCATTTTTGTAGAAGTAATCCATCGATTTTCTTGGCTTGGCCAGCCCCATTTTCAGGTCGTTATTCATCAAAAGGATTTTTCGGCTGTCCATAAAATCATCTTCAGGAGTAACGTTCATTCCTTTAAACATTCTTGGAGCCACATTTTTTTCCACAGCGATTTTAGGAGTAACATCTTTCGGCTCACCTATAGATTTGATTTGTGTAGGGCGGTGGATATGATATAACAGAGAAGAAATACCATGGAACCCTTCTGTACCGAAAAGCTGCTCATAGTAAAATTTATCTTCAGGAGACTTAAAGATCGTGTGTCTTTTTGGTGGGATATTTCCCGATTGATGATATCTCATTTTACTTTCATATGTAGTTTCTCAAATTTAATCATTTTTCATGAATTGACTTCATCTATATTTTCAGTGTAAAGTTTTGTATTTGAAAAATAATTGTTAGATTTGTCTAACAATTTTAATTTCATGAAGCGAATATTATTTTCTATTACTTTTTTATCTACCTATTGCTTTGCGCAGGAGACGGACAGTTTGAGCTTGCAGCAGACTAAAAGTCAGGATTCTGCAAAAGTTATGAAGAGGGAATTTAAGACCAGTACCATTGAAGATGTAGTGGTTACCGGAACCATAAAACCAATGAGCAGATCGAAAAGTCCTGTGGCAGTGGAGATCTACAGTCAGAAATTTTTCCAGAAAAATCCTACTCCAAGTATTTTTGAGGCCATTGCCATGGTGAATGGAGTAAAACCTCAGCTGAACTGTTCTGTGTGCAATACGGGAGATATCCATATTAATGGCTTGGAAGGACCGTATACCATGATCCTGATTGACGGAATGCCGATTGTAAGTTCACTTTCCACCGTATATGGATTAAGCGGAATCCCCAATAGTCTGGTAGACAGAATTGAAGTTGTAAAAGGTCCTGCGTCTTCTATCTATGGCTCTGAAGCGATGGGAGGTGTGATCAATATTATTACCAAAAATGCTTTGACTGCTCCTAAGCTGAGTGTAGATCTGATGACATCGAGCTGGTTTGAAAATAATGTGGACCTTTCCACCAAATTCAACGTAGGAAAGAAAGCTGCTTCTTTATTAAGTTTAAATTATTTCAGTTTTCAGGAAAGAATAGATCAGAATAAAGATAATTTCACCGATGCTACTTTACAAAGCAGAATTTCGGTTTTCAATAAGTGGAATTTTAAAAGAAAGGAAAACAGGCAGGCAAGTTTTGCCATGAGATATCTGTATGAAGACCGTTTTGGTGGTGAAATGCAGTGGAATAAATCTTTCCGTGGCAGTGATGAGGTGTACGGGGAAAGTATCTATACCAACAGGGCAGAGATTTTTGGTTTGTATGAATGGCCTATGAAAGAACATATTGTGACCCAGTTTTCTTATAATTATCACGACCAGAATTCTTTTTACGGATCCAATCCGTTCAATGCTACACAAAAGGTAGCTTTTATACAGACGTATTGGGACAGAAGCTTCGGGAAACATGATGTCACTGCGGGACTTACTTTTAAAAGAACGTTTTACGATGACAATACACCCGGAACATTGGCTTCAGACGGCATCACGAATGCGCCAATGAAATCACCGATCTGGGGAGCATTTATTCAGGATCAATGGGAAATCAATGATCAAAACACCTTATTGCTTGGATACAGATATGATTATGATAAAGTGCATCATTCCGTACATTCACCGAGGTTGGCATGGAAATTTAATCCTAATCCATACCATACCTTGCGTTTCAATTTCGGAACAGGTTTCAGAGTGGTGAATTTATTTACGGAAGATCACGCTGCATTAACCGGTTCAAGGGAAGTGGTGGTAAAATCAGACCTGAAACCGGAAAGATCCATCAACGGAAATCTGAATTATATCTGGAAAATTCCTGTAGGAAACCGAATGGTGAATCTTGATGCTTCTGCATTTTATACCTATTTCAGCAATAAAATTGTAGGAGATTTTGATTCCGATCCTAATAAAATTATTTATGATAATCTTCACGGGTACGGAATTTCAAGAGGAGCTTCCCTGAATGTGGATTTCACATTTCAATTTCCTCTGAGTGTCAATCTGGGAGTCACTTATCTGGATGTCTATCAGAAATTTGATAATGAAAATCAAAAAACACAGCAATTGCATGCTCCGAAATGGAGTGGTACTTATAATCTGACGTATAAGTTCGCCAATAATCTGACCATCGATTTTACAGGACAGTTCTATGGCCCCATGAGGCTTCCTGTTCTGGTAAACGACTACCGCCCTGAATATTCACCGTTTTATTCTCTGGCTAATATTCAGGTGTCTAAGAGCTTTAAATCCGGATTTGAAGTGTATTGCGGAATAAAAAACCTATTCAATTTCAGACCTAAAGATCCTTTGATGAGACCGTTTGACCCGTTTGATAAATATGTTGATGATCCTGTCAACAACCCTAATCACTATACTTTTGATACGGCATACGGCTATGCACCAATGCAGGGCATCAGAGGCTTTCTGGGTGTAAAATATACTTTGAAATGAAAAAAATAGCTTTATTTTTAATGTTAGTGCCTTGTTTTTATCTGTCTCAGATGAAGACAGGCACTTTTTCTGATCTTGAGGTTCAGCAGAAAGAAAATCCTAAACCGGTTGTGATCCATCTATATACAGATTGGTGTGCGGTCTGTAAGATTGAGTCTTTCCGTATGAATAAAGATAAAGAGCTGGTGAATATGGTCAATGATCACTTTTATTTTATCAACTTTGAGACAGAGAAAACGAAGGAGAAAATTCATTTTCAGAATCAGGATTTTGAATATCTGCAGAATGGAAATTCGGGAATTCATGAGCTGGCGCTGGCATTGTCAAAAAATAAAAATCAGCCTGTTTATCCTTTGTGGATATTCCTGGATAAGCATCAGAATCTGGTGTATTATCAGGAAGGGCAGATCACGACTGAAAAAATGAAGCAGAAACTGTTGGAGATTTCTGCTTTGTGAGGTGTAGGATTAAATCCAGACAATTATACACAATTCCACATTAATCCTGCTATCTTATTATTAGGACACTCTCATTCTGAATGTAACGCAGTGAAATGAAGAATCTAACTTTACATAAGATTCTTCCTTCGTCAGAATAACAATCGTGTTAAATCTTATACAGTCGTCTAAATTTAGATCGCTGCATCAATCAAAACCGCCAGCTGAATACAAGGCTTGTCAGAACGGTTGCTCCAAGCATGATTCGTTCCTCTTTGAATAACAACGTCGCCAGGTTTCAGAAGCGTTTCGCCTTCATCCATGATAAGGTAAAGTTCACCGGAAAGGATGATAATATAATCCAGTGTTAGCGTTTGATGCATCATCGGATGAGGTTCATTCTTTTTCCATTCTACACCTAAATTTTTATCCGGAGGAACTACTACATATCGGAAGTAAGTGCCATTTTTAGGTGTTTGCGGAATTCCGGTATTCGGAATTCTTGTTTCAAAGTCTAAACTTGCAGGCATTGTTTTCGTATTCCATACATCTGAAATGATAAGTCCCGGAAAATGTTCTACAGCGTTTTCTACCTGCTGGTCTTCTATAATAATAGATTTTCCATCTTTAATTCCTGTTACGATTCGTCGTGGTATTTTATTCATCATTTCTCATGATAAGTTTATGACCCTGAGTCTGATTATTTTTTAATAGAGAATGCGCCTTCAGAACAGTTTCTAAGGAAAGGTTTCCTATAATTTTATGTTGAGGGGGAAGGATCGTTTCGGTTTCAATGAGTCTTTTTATTTCTAATAAACTGTTTTTATAATACTCATATTTTTTAATCATTCCGTAAGTGTAATTGGAAATATTCATAATCAGAGTTCCTTTGTTGAACAGTATTTCATGAGCTTCTTTTGTTACCAAAGCCGTGACATCCACATAAGTTCCGTTAATTTTCAAAACTTCTGCAGTCACTTCCGACATATAGTTTCCAACCAGATCAATTCCATATTCGAAAGGCTGGTCGTTATTGGCTTTTAGAATATTACTGATTAGATTTTCTTCTTTATAGTTGATGATCTGATGTTCTTTTAAGCCCAGCTTAAGAAGGATCTGTCTGTTTTCTTCACTTCCAACAGTTGTGATGATCTGCCGGATATTGTGGGCTAATAAAAGCTTAATCAGAAATGAGCCAACACCTCCTGTTGCTCCTGTCACGAGAACTTTATCTTCCGGATTTAGTTTAAGACGGTTGAAGATCTGTAAAGAAGTAAGCCCTGCTGAAGGAATGGCAGCCGCCTGTTCAAAAGAAATATTTTTTGGTTTAAAGGAAACAATGGCTTCAGGAACGGCAATATATTCAGCATAAGTGCCGTTGCTTCCCATGGAACCGCTGCCACAATAGACTTCATCGCCAATATTGAATTCTGTAACTTCTGAACCTTTATCCACTACAATTCCGGATAGTTCTCTTCCTAATATCGGGGAACTGATCAGTTTCCGTTCCAATTCATTTTCCAGCATCTGATAATCGATGGGATTGAAACCGCTTGCTTTAATATGGATTAAAACTTCATTGCTTTTGGGTTTTGGCTGTTCTGCAAATCCGTCTTCCAGCTTTCCGTTTTTATTTAAAATAACTGCTTTCATACTTTAAAATTTGATACACAAATGTAAAAAGGGAATAGTTTATATTTGCTACTAGTTAACCAATGGTAACTAGTTACCTTCATGAAACTATTATGGCAAAAATCATTGAAAACGGCATTGAAAGAGAGGCCAGCTGCACAGAGGAATTGTTCGCGATGCGCGACAGTCTGGACGTTTTAGGAGGAAAATGGAAACTGATGATTTTACGATATCTGACGAACAGACCGGATCAGATGATTCATTTTAAAAAGCTGGAGCGAAGTATTGAAGGAATCTCCGCCAAAATGCTGAGCAAAGAATTAAAAGAGCTGGAAACCAATCTTCTGATCACAAGAACGATTCAGGATACAAAGCCGATTACGGTAACGTATGCAGTGACTGAGTACGGGAAATCTGTATTTCCGGTGACAGAAACATTGGTGAATTGGGGGATCATTCATCGGGAAAAGATCAAAGAATCAATGGGATCGTTATGAGATATTGAAAAACGCAAAGGCGCAACAATTTTCTTTTAAATATGCTTTAAGGCGCAAGGATTTTATCTTTGATAAAATTTAATTCTGTTGAATTTTAACTGAAACAAACTTGCTGAAAATCTTTGATTTTCTTGCGCCTTTAAGCAGTATGTTATTAAATTTCTTTGCGCCTTTGCGATTACTAATCAATATTATTTCATAAAGAAAAGATCAAATAATCTATATTGATGAAAAAAAATCCTCAGACCCGTTTAGAGTTGAGGATTTTAAATACTACCAAATTGTTTATTAATTTTTATCTAACCAAGACTGTATCAGTTCAGCGTGATCTTTCACCCATTCTTTGGCGGTGGCTTCTTTATCTTTACTCTGTTCCATTTTCATTAAAAGATCAGACATATTTTCATCATCAAAATGGAGTTTTGAAAAGAATTTGGCCAGCTCAGGATGATCTTTTGCGAAGCTTTTTCTGGAGTAAATTTTAATCTGTTCTGCTTCACCAAATATCTTTTTGGGATCGTCAAGAAACTTAAGCTTCATTTTTCCAAACATCCAGTGAGGCTGCCATCCGGTTACCACAATCCATTCTTTACGTTGAATAGCGTTCTGTAATTCGGTGATCATGGCAATGGTAGAAGAGTTGATCTGATGATAATCCAGTTTATAGTCAACAATAGCTTTATCCGTTCCGGTGGTTAATCCGGCTCCTTTTTCAATTCCAATGATTCTTTGATTGAACTGATTTTTATGCTGACTGAGCTCTTCGATGGAGTTAACAGGAACGTATTCAGGTACAACTAATCCTATACGTCCGTTGTCGTAATTGGTTCCAAGATGAACTAATTCCGGAAATTTGGCCAGTTTTTTAGCATGAGTGTAAGGAAGCCAGACTCCCATGAAAAGGTCTGTATCTTCATTATTCATCGAAGCCAGAATCATATCCGTAGAAGCTTTTTGAATAATAACGTGGTATCCCTGCTCGTCCAGAATGGCTTTAGCAACATGCGTCATCGCAACATCTTCTGCCCAGCCATCTACCATTCCTATGGTAATGTATTTTGAGTTTTTTATGTTTTCACACGAACTTAATGCTGTAAATAGTAACATTAAAACGGGCAAAAACAGATATTTAAATTGTTTCATCTTATTGCTTTTTCTTTACAAATCCCTGGGTAATACGGTCGAGGATAATGGCCAATATCACTACGGATAAACCACTTTCAAATCCTAATCCGATATCCAGATTATTAATTCCTTCCAGTACTTTCTCTCCTAAACCGCCTGCAGCAATCATTCCTGCAATAACGACCATGGATAAGGATAATAATATGGTTTGATTGATTCCTGTTAAAATCGTTTTCATCGCTAAAGGAAGCTCTACTTTGAACAGGATCTGACGGTTGGTGGCTCCAAAAGCCCTGGCAGCTTCCACAATATCTTTCGGAACGGCTTCAATTCCCAAAGTTGTTAATCGTACAGCGGGCGGCATGGCAAAAATAATCGTTGCAAAAGCACCCGGTACTTTACCAATACTAAAAAACAGTACAGCCGGGATCAGATAGACAAATGCGGGCATGGTCTGCATCAGATCCAGTAAAGGACGAATGATTTTGTCAGCTATTTTGTTTTTCGCGGCCAGAATTCCCAAAGGGATAGAAAGGATAAGGGCTGTAATGGTGGAGACAAAGATCAGAGCCAGCGTTTCCATGGTTTCTTTCCATAATCCCATTAAAAATATTAAACTTAATCCGGCAGCCGTTACTACAGCAATACCTTTTCCGGCCTTCCATAGCGCCAGCAGGGTAAAAAAGAGAATGATTACATAAAAAGGGGTGTTTGTTAAAACCCATTCAATCCCCATAATAGAGGAATTTCCCAGATGTTTTATGACATCAAATACAGGCTTTCCGTTTTCTGTGAGCCAATTGATTGCAGTTTCTACATATTGGCCTATATCTATAGTTTTATTCATCTTATTGGTTGTTTGCAATTTCTTTTAATTCTATGATCTCTTCTTCGTTAAACTTGGTAGCTTCTATGACAAGTGATAATTGGGTTACTAAACCTAAAAATTTATTGTCTTCATCAATTACAGCAATGGACGATTTATTTTCTGAGATCAGCGGCAGCATTTCCTCTACCGTTACTTCAGGATAAACCGAAGGAACATTGCTGTTGATAATAGATTCTACCGTAGGTTCTTTTTTTCTGGCAATGCGGACAACATCATTAAGGGTTACAAAACCCAGAAATTTATTTTGAAAATCCACTACAGGTAAGTTTTCCAGACCTGTAGCTCTCATTTTTCTTAAAGCGCCTTCAGGACCGTCTTTTCTGAAACGTACAACTGTCGCTTTATCAAACATTAAAGATCTGGCTGTAATAATCGTTTTACGGTCTACTTTCTCTACAAACGCTTTCACATAGTCGCTTGCAGGATTGGTTAAAATATCTTCCGCTGTTCCTATTTGCTCTATCACTCCATCTTTCATGATGACGATACGATCTCCGATTTTAATGGCTTCATCCAGATCGTGCGTAATAAAGACAATGGTTTTTTGTAAGGTATTCTGCAGTTCAAGCATCTGATCCTGCATTTCAGATTTTATCAGCGGATCCAATGCAGAGAATGCTTCATCCATCAGCAAAACTTCAGGATCATTGGCCAGCGCTCTTGCCAATCCTACTCTCTGCTGCATTCCTCCGGAAAGCTGAGAAGGATACTGATTTTCAAAACCGGTTAATCCAACGATATCCAGCGCTTTCTGTGCTTTTTTATCACGAGAAACTTTGTCTTCTCCTCTGATTTCCAGCCCGAAACCAGCATTGTCGAGAATTGTATGATGAGGCAGTAATCCGAATTTCTGGAATACCATACTCATTTCCGTTCTTCTTACTTCCAGCAGCTCTTTATTGTTTTTCCCGGTGATATCATCGTCATTGATGTATACTTTTCCTGAAGTGGGTTCATTCAGTCTGTTCAAACAGCGCAGTAACGTAGACTTTCCACTTCCCGAAAGGCCCATGATCACAAAGAATTCTCCTTCATAGATTTCAAAACTGGCTTTGTTGATTCCTATGGTACAGCCTGTTTTTTCAAGAATTTCCTTTTTGGAAAAACCTTTGTCCAGAAGTTCCTGTGCCTTTTCTTTGTTTTTACCAAAGATGATCGTCAGGTCTTCCACTTTAAGTTTTACTTTTCGAGTGTTTTCATTTTTTTCCATATTCAGAATTTTTCAATTAATAATTTGATACAAAAAATTGTACACCAATTCATTATATACATTTAGCTTTCGTTGTTCTGATGTTGATGATAGGATAAAATAATTTGCCAAGCCTTTAGTGATAAAAGCTTTAAACAAAAAATAATAGCATAAAGACCTGCTGGCCTTATGTTTATTTTAAATATTTCAATAGATTATACTCTAGAAAAAGAGTGTATTATGTAAAAAGAAACTGATCTTTTACATAGATTCTACAATTAAATTACTGATGAGGTAATTAAAGATATGTATACTGAACAACTTGAATGGCTACATTTCATCAAAATGCTTGCCAGCATCAAAAAACTGTATATCAATTTTTTATGACGGTGCAAATTTACGAATTTTATATTAAATGGATTTTTACGTATGTAAATTGTTGATTTTCAATATAGTTTTAAAGAGGTGATTTCATGATGAATTTTCTCTTATCATTGAAGGTAAGAGAGATGGATATGGTAATTATTTTAAAAGATGACCCGTAAGGTTATTTCAATAAAACGGTAATAATAGCAAGAATGGCGGGTAATGCCTGAACGAAAAATATTTTTTTAGTGGCAGAAATGGCTCCATAGATTCCGGCCACAGCTACACATCCTAAAAAGAATAATGCCACATTGGTCTGCCATTGCGGATCTTTAATCAGGAATGACCAGATCAGTCCGGCAGCCAGGAAACCATTGTAAAGTCCCTGGTTGGCAGCAAGTCCTTTCGTTGGTTTAAACATTTCTGCAGGCAGAGCTGCTTTAAAAACTTCTTTTCCTTTGGTTTCCCATGCGAACATTTCCATCCAAAGAATATAAAGGTGTTCCAGTGCAACGACAGCGATCAGAATTTTTGCAACGATTTCCATGATTCAATATTTTTCTCATTGTAAAACTAAAAAAATAAAGTTAAGTTTGAGTATTAATTCTTACCATGGATCCATTCAAATCACATTTAAACAAATTTATTACAGTAACTGACGAAGAATATGCCTCTATTGTATCATTTTTTGAGGTAATGGATGTAAAAAAGAAGCAAAATCTGATGCTGGAAGGTGAAGTGTGCCGGACCATGTATTTTGTAGTGAAAGGATGTCTGAGAAAGTTCTTTATCAATGAAAAAGGAGTAGAGCAGACGACGGAATTTGCCATTGAAAAATGGTGGATTACCGATACATTTGCTTATGAAAGACAGATATCAACAGATTTTTCCATACAGGCAGTAGAACATTCTTCTATTCTGGTAATTGATCTTGAGCGCCAGGAAGAATTGTTGAAAAAACATCCCGTAATGGAACGGTATTTCCGTATGGTATACCAAAGAGCTTATGCCGCTTCAGAGCGTAGAATCCGGTATTTGTATGAAATGTCCAGAGAAGAACTTTATATGCATTTCAGCACATTGTATCCATGGTTTATCCAGAGAATTCCTCAGTATCTTATTGCTTCCTTTTTGAATCTTACACCTGAATATCTGAGTGAAATCAGGGCCAAGTTACGATCTTAAACCAGTTTAAGATTTTTACGGATCATAAACCGGAAATTTGTCATGTTATTAAAAGCCAATACAATGACAGATATCAAAAATCAATTTCCGCAGTTATTTTTAAGACTTGCTCTTGCTGTAACCATGCTTTCTGCAGTGGCAGACCGATTTGGATTTTGGAGCAAAGAAAATTCATCATGGGGAAATATGGAGCGTTTTAAAGAATATACAAGGCAGCTTACCTTTTTTTTACCGGAAGCTTTAAGTACAGTTTCAGCCTATGCTGCTACCTTTTTAGAAATTCTTTTTCCCTTGATGCTGATCTTTGGATTTAAAACAAAGTTTGCAGCCTATGGAAGCAGTATTCTGCTGTTGATTTTTGCCGTATCCATGACCATTGCTTCAGGAGCTAAAGCTCCACTCAACTATTCTGTATGGGTAGGAAGTGCCGCGGCTCTTTTACTGGCGGTTCAGCAACATTATTCTTTAAGTATAGATCAATTAACCAAAAAATAATACATATTATGAGCGCAAGATTAAATATTGCAACAGTAGATTCAGCAGCTTACAAAGCGATGATGGGATTAGAAGGATATTTACAGACCATTTCTTTAACTCACATTCAGAAGGAATTAATTAAAATCAGAGCTTCACAGATTAATAAATGTGCTTTCTGCCTTGATATGCACACCAAAGATGCCATCAAATATGGTGAAACTCCTCAGAGAATTTTTATTCTGAACGGATGGACAGAAGCAAAAGAATTCTTTACAGAAGAAGAACAGGTACTTTTGGCAATGACAGAGGAAATTACGCTGATCAGCCAAAGCGGATTAACTGAAGAGACCTTCCAAAAGGCAAAAAAATTCTTTGATGATAACCAGATCGCTCAGATCATTATGGCTATTGTAACCATCAATGCGTGGAACAGAATTGCAATAAGTACTCATCTTCCGATTGCAAAATAACTAAGTCCGAGAGCGGAGAGATGAAGATGAAGTCAATGAAGACTGCATAATTTACGGATGTTTACTTTTTATAAAAACGGCCTTTCAGTTTTTGAAAGGCCGTTTTAATGTAAAATTCAAAGTGACAATGTAACACAGTTTGGGTATTAATTCTAAAATAAATTCTAAGGTTAGCTTTATTTTTTAACCGGAATTACATTGTCTCTCCGTTTCTCGGATATAAAAGTTGTTTGAATTTTATCCAACCACAAAAGTCACAAAAGGTTTTATTTTAGAACACTTGAGCTCACTTAAGTAAGTTTAAAATGATACTGCAGAAAAGTTCACACAAGACGAAAATCAAAGATTTTCACAAAACTTAGGTGTACTTATTATGCATAAGACCTGGTTCTGAAAAAACTTAAGTGTTTAAAACTTTTGTGCCTTTTGTGGTTAAAGCAATGAATATAAAAGTTTAAATAGCCTCATACTGTAACATTTAATTTAATAAATAGCTACAGGATTCACATTCACCTGAGTAGATCCTACATATAAAGGCTGTCCCAGAACGAATAAGAATTCCCACACTTTTTGTTTGACTAATGGGCGGCTGTCAATCAGCTCCAGGTTATAAATTCCTTTTTTCGCCAGCATAAACTGGTTGATGGGGAATTCTTCTTTACTTTTCGGGTTAGGATAGACTTCAGAAGCCCATGTGTCACCGCCAAAAGCTACGATTCCCTGATTGGCAAGCCATTTGGCAGCATCCATACCGATTCCGGGTTCTGTTTCCAGGAATTGCTGATTGTTTTTACCGATCAATTCAAGCCATCCGGTATTGAAAAGAACGATATCACCTTTTCTCAGGGTAAGGCCTTGTTTCTTTAAAACAGATCTGATGTCTTCTACAGTAAATTCTGTTCCTCCGGGTACAATAGATTTTCCGTAATGAGCCGTCATATCAAGCACGACACCGCGGGTAACGAAAGGAGGTACTTTTTCAACACCCAGTTTTTTTACGCCTTCTACCGTTACAAAATCAGTCGCTTTATTTCCGTTGTAGTAAGTATTATCAATACCAATATGTCCGATACCGTTCAGTTGTGTTCCAACTCCGGTCCATCCGTTCACCAGTTCGTCATTGAAAGTAAATTTATTAGGACCAATGCTTTTTCCACCCTGTTCTCCGGGTTGGATATTGTATAAATTGAAACTTCTGTGTCTGAAAGCAGGCAGGTTTTTATCAATAGGAACGGCAAGCGCTAATGTTTTACCTTGTTTTACAAGTCCCAGAGCCTGTTTGACAACTTCAGGAGTCAACAAATTAGCTGCTCCGATCTCATCTTTCGCACCGTAAGCCGAAGGATACCATAATTGATCTTGCGGATTGACAAGGGTCTGTGCCTTTAAACTAATGTTGTTGATAGTCAATAGAGTGGCTAACCCGAAAATTTTGATCAGATTATTTTTCATTTTTATAAGGATTGAGGTTAAAAGAAAGGAAGCTGGAAGCTGGGAGAAGGAAGTTCTATTGGTGTATTGATAATTAGGAGGCTTCTAATGCACTATTCTGCATGTAACAAAGAGATTCGTCCTTCGTCGGAATAACAATTGAAGGCAAATTGTAAACCAGTCTATTTATTATCCGACATCAATAACTTCCATCTTCCAGCCCCCTTCTTCCAGCTTTGTATTATATTTCGCTTAAAGCAGAATTGATGAAGCTCAATTCTTCCTGTGAAAGGTCAATATACATTGCCTTTGCGTTTTCGATGGCTTGCTGTGCATTTCTTGCTCCCGCCAATACTACTGTAATTGCAGGTTGGAGTGTCGTCCATCTTAATACCAGCTGAGAAAGGCTTGCACCTTTTTCCTGAGCAATAAGCTCAAATTTTTCTAAGAAAGTTTTTACCTTATTCAGATCAAACTGAGAGAAATATCCGTTTCTGTGATCGTTATCTTTCAATTGGGTTTCCTTGAAATATTTACCGGTTAAAAGACCTCTTTCCATCGGACTGTACACGATAATTCCAGAATTGTTTTCCAGAGAATACGGAACAAGATCATTTTCGATTGCACGGTTCAGCATACTGTAAGAAACCTGGTTGCTGGCAAGTTTTAAAGTCCTGTTAGCTTCTTCCATCTGAGCCACACTGTAGTTGCTTACTCCTGCAGCACGGATTTTTCCTTGCTGGATCAATAGTTCCATAGCTTCCATGGTCTCGCAGATAGGCGTAGTGCTGTCCGGCCAGTGAAGCTGTAAAAGGTCGATATAATCTGTACCTAATCTTTTTAAACTCTCTTCAACTTCTTTGATGATGTTTTCTTTTGAAGCCAGCTTATAAACCGGAAGAGTTTTTCCTTCGTCTTCTGCATCAAAGAAAAATTCTCCTTTTCCGTTGTTGCTTCCGTCCCATACCAATCCGAATTTTGTCAAAAGCTGAATTTTTGAACGGTCTTTTCCCTTGATCGCTTCACCGATCATTTCTTCACTCAGTCCGAAACCATAGAATGGAGCTGTGTCGATAGAAGTTACACCATGATCTAATGATGCGTGAATAGAATTGATAGAATCCTGTTTTTCATTACCACCCCACATATTTCCGCCGATAGCAAAAGCACCATGTGTGATGGTTGATAATTCCAAATCGGTGTTTCCTAATTTTCTATATTCCATTTTGTTTGTTTAAAAATTGTTGTTGTGTTGAACCACCCCGTCAAAAATTCTTTGAATTTTCGCCACCCCTCCGGAGGAGAGGAATTCTCGCCGTTCCAGTAGTGACCCTTTTAAGAACTTTTCGGATTTAGAAAGAACTTAAGTGTTCTTCTCTGTATTCTGAATAGTATCTTTTTTTACTTAAGTGTCTGAAAACTGTTGTGACTTTGTGGTTAAAAATTGTCTGTTATTTATTTAATTCTTTTACGATAGCTTCTCCAACGCTTTTTGCAGACTGTGGATTCTGTCCTGTGATCACTCTCTGATCGTTTACCACATGATTCTGCCAAAGTCCTGATTTTTCAAATTTAGCTCCTCTTCCTTTCAGTTTATCTTCCAGTAAGAAAGGAACAACGTTCGTTAATTTTACTTCAGATTCCTCTTCATTGGTAAAAGCATTGATTTTCTTACCGTCTACAAGATATTTCCCGTTATTCAGTTTGATATTTACCAAACCTGCAGGGCCATGACATACAGCGGCTACAATTCCTCCGTTTTCATAAATTTTGGAAGCAATATCCGCCAGTTCTCTATTGTCTGCAAAATCCCACATTGCTCCGTGTCCTCCTGCATAAAAGATGGTTGAGTATTCTTTTGGATTCACCTGTGACGGAGTCATTGAGTGATCAATCTTGTTTTTATATTCCTTGTTCTCCCAAAATTCTTTGTTGACAGGATCTTTCAAATCGAAGCCGTCTACCGGAGGAGTTCCGCCTTTCGGACTTACAAAGTCTATTTCATATCCTGCCTTGTGAAGAACTTCCCACGGATGAGAAACTTCACCCAGGTAATATCCTGTATCTTCACCTGTACTGCCTTTTTTGTCATGACTGGTAACGACGAATAATATTTTCTTTTTCATATTCTTTGATTTTTTGGTTTGTGCCTGTACGAATCCTATCGTAAAGACCGCAAGCATTAAAAACGCTAATTTTTTCATTGTTAAATAAGATTGGTGGTATAAATCTGTGGTTTTTCCTGAAGTTTCTCCTCAACCAAAGCTCCGAAAGCCTGGATATAAGGCTGCTGATTGTGCTGATCCAATCCTTCTTTACTTTTCCAGATTTCGTAGAAAACAAATTCATTTTTGTCTTCAATTCCCTGGTGAAGGCTGTAAAGCTCGCAAGCTTCTTCTTTTCTTGTTTCTTTTACCATATTCTGAAGAACTTCCAGTACTTCTGCCTGATGTTCTTCCTTGGATTTTATAATGGCTGTAAGATGAATTTTCATAATTAAATAAAATTTTCAATAGAGTTATAGATAGGTTTCCAATCCAGTTCTGCTTTAGCTTTATCTGAACTGCATCTGCTGTTGGATGCAAAACCGAAATAACCTCCTGCAGGACCAAATTTGTCAACCGCATCCTGTATGCTTAATGATTTAGTTGATTGTAAGTTATATTTTTTACTGATATTTTCTGCAATGTTTTTCAGAGAAGATGAACCGTTTTCTGCATAATAGATAGAGCCACCTTTTGCTTTTTCCAATGCGAGTACATACAGATCTGCGAGATCTTCAATATGTAAATTGGACCAGATATTTTCACCTTCACCAAAATAAACACCATGCCCTTTCTCCTTAGAAAAGTTGATAAGAGCCGGAATCTGAATGCTGTCTTTTTTAATTCCTAAACCTTCTCCGTAAACCATGGTAGGAACAATAACAATACTTCTTATGCCCTTGCTGGCAGATTGCAGGACGTAATTGTTGATCAAAACTCTAGATGCCATTTCCAGTCTTGGCTGCAAAGGGAAATCTTCTCTGAAGATAAAATCACTTTTTTTACCATTCTCTTTTCCACCAAAAATGGCAGACCCTGAAGTGAATATAAAGGTTTTCTGACTTCCTTCCAGTGCTTTGATAAAGTTATCTGCTGCATACGCATCATCTGCTGAATCTGCGTTATGGATCACAGCATCAATATCAGAAACCGCTGTTCTGATGAGGTCTTCATCATGAATATTTCCCACAATGGTTTTGATTCCTAATGATTCCAGTTCCTGTACATGGGTTTCATTACGAACCAGTCCTGTCACTTCATAATTCCTGTCGAGGAGTTTTTTTGCGATAGTTCCGCCTATATAGCCGGTAATACCTGTGATCAGTATTTTTTTCATGATACCAGTTCAGATCTTAATTCTTTTTCAAAAACATTTCTCACATGTTCTCTGTAAAGCTTCATATCGCGTTCTATATTGGCGTTTTTCTCCACATCGTGGAAGTGGAAGCTTTCCATTTTTTCCATCGAAACAAAGGCATTCATTCTGTGGAATCCAAATAAAGGACCTTCGTCCACGCTTTTTTCATTAAAGAATTCTCCGGGAAGTGTGAAAGCAGTTGCAGGAGCATTCCAGCTTGTTGTTAACATATATTTTCTCCCGCCAAGCATTCCTCCTGTGCCATAGTTGATTTCCGGATTCTCAGCCTTTCTTCCGTCGCTCATATAAATTCCTTTGGCATGACCTGCTGTGAATACTTCGTCAATATATTTTTTCAATCCGTTCGGAAGCTGGAACCACCAGATAGGAGTGTGGTAAATGATGTAATCTGCCCAGACAAACTTCTGCACTTCTTCATGTTTGTCATAATTTTCACTTATATTCGTTATCTTTACTTCTACATTATCAAATTCTTTAAGAACGGCTAATGTATTGTCTGCGATAGTCTGATTATATTTTCCCCCGGAATGTCCGAAATTCTGTCCTCCGTTGATGATTAGTACTTTTTTCATTTTTTTATGATTGTTTAAATTTTACTATGCAAAGTTATAACGGATGCATGTATAATAAAAATAATATAAATTATAGGATGTTATTATTTTTGTGATAGTTTGTTTTTTTGATTCGGGTTATGAGGTTCGGGTTACGGGTTACGGGTTATGGGTTGTGGGTTTCGAGGTTATTTTAACCAGCAGCTAATCATTCACTATTGGCTTTGCGAAGCAAAAATTAACGATTGACAATTTCCCCTTTCATGGTAAAATATCATATCATCTCTGAACCGGAATTATTTTCCGACAGGTAAATTTGCCTAACATATTGAAGGACAATGATACAGATAGCTGTTTTTAGTGATGTGCATGGAAATCTTCCTGCACTGGAAGTGGTGTTGAAGGATATTGAGCAGAGAGGAATAAGCCAGAAGTTCTGCCTGGGAGATCTGGTAGATTTTGCACCCTGGGGAAATGAAGTAATAGAAAAAATAAGGAGTCTGAACATTCCATGTCTGATGGGAAATCATGATGAAAGAATTGCTTTTGATATTCCTGTTGTTCCTTTACCTCAGCATTCAGAAGAAGAAACTACTGCCAGATTCATTGCGATAGATCATTCTAAAAAACATATTACAGAACCGAATAAAAAATTTCTTTCCGGGTTGCCTTTTCACTTAAAGTTAAATTACAAAACAGGTAAAAAGCACTGGAACATCCAGCTGGTTCATTCCAGTCTTGAAAGCAATGATACTTATTTGTATGAATCAGAAAATGATGAGGTTTTTACATCTATGCTGGAATGGGCAAAAGCCGATCTGATCGTAATGGGACATACCCATTTATCATTTAAAAAACAGTTCGGAAATAATACATGGGCCGTAAATTGCGGTTCTGTAGGCCGCTCCAAAGAAGAAAACAGACTGGCTTCTTATCTGGTACTGACTTTGGATGAAGAAAAAATCACCCCTGAAATTGTACAGTTATCTTATCCGATTGATGAAACTGCCCGTCAGATAAGGGAAAGCGGGATTCCGGATTATTATGCTTCGTTTCTGAAGAATGAAAACGTATTAATATTATAATTATTTTGTAAATTTGCATTATAATATTAATAATTGAGTCATGGTTAATCTAGAATGGTATCGTACTTTTAAGGCGATCTATAAAACCGGGACATTAACGGGTGCTGCTGATGCCTTATTCATATCACAGCCGGGAGTAAGCCTTCACTTAAGTTCACTGGAAGCTTATGTAGGATACAAGCTGTTTGACAGGACTGGTAGAAAAATGATCCCGACAGAGCGTGGTAAAGTGTTGTTTAATGCAGTTGCTGAACCACTCACTAAGCTGGAGGATGTAGAAAAGAATTTTCAGAAATCCACAGAGAAACATACGCCTACCATCAGTGTAGGGATGTGTTTTGAAACTTTTCAGACTACTCTGGAGCAATATGTTTCTTCATTACCTTTTAATCTGATCATCAGTTTTGGAGAATATCCTGAAATGCTGGATCAGCTGGATAAAGGAATTCTCGATCTTATCATCACTCCTAAAAAGGGGTCTTCACCCAACATCGAGCATGAAGCCTTCTCTTCGGAACAAATTATTCTGGTTGGGGGGAAAGATGTAGATAAAGCGGCTTTCAATAAAGTGCTGAAAACAAAAGATGCAGAGCAGATTGAAGAGTGGCTGAAGAATGAAAAATGGTACGGAACCACCGGAGATATGGAACACCTTTTCCAGTTCTGGACCTTAAATTTTGGTCATAAACCGAATTTCCGCCCCAATTATATCGTTCCCAACCTGAATTCAATTATCCGTTGTCTGAAGGGAGGAACAGGATTAGCTGTTGTACCTGATTTTCTGTGCAGGAATGATATCGAAAGCGGTGAAGTACAGCTGATCTGGGAAGGAAAAAAGAAACTGGAAAACACGCTGTATTTCGGATGTCGTAAGAAAACCAATTACCAGACTGAAATAGAGCATATTAAAGGTTTATTCCGCCAGGTGATGGCTTAAGACAATCATATCGCGCATCTGTAAACCGTTTTCATAGATTGGATCAGGATAGTTTTTAATAAAAAAGTCTTTCAGTATTCCACTTCTGATGAATCCGTTTTTCTCATAAAATCTGATCTGTTGGAATCCCGTATCCGAGGTTCCGACAGTCAGTATTTTATAGTGGTTTTCTTTGGCAATTTCTTTAGCCTTGTTCATCAGGATACTTCCGATTCCTTTGCTTCTGTAGCTTTCAATGACAGCAACATTTTTTATTTCCAGTTCCGTATTGCTTTTCCCGTACAATGCCATCACTGCAATGTTTTCAGTACCGCTATGCAAAAGATAAATATCGGAATTGAAAATATATTGATTAATCGCTTTCTTGGTTTCATCCGCTAATAACAGGAGATGATAGGGAATTTCCGAATCGGAATTTAATTGATGAAAAGTGAAATCTTCCATTACAGACTCATATGAATAAGTGGGTAATCTTTTCCTGAACCATCTTTTTCAGACCTTCCGACTTTTTTGAAACCCATTTTTTCATAAAAACCTATAGCCTGAGGGTTTTGTTCATTGACATCTACTTTCGTCAGTCCGGTTTTTTCTTTCATAAACTGATAGAGTTTTTTTCCATAACCTTTTCCACGTGTATCGTTGTGGATGAAAAGCATTTCCAGGTTGCCTTCTGCTACGGAAGCAAATCCTTTAGTTTCATGATCTTCAGTAATTAAATATACTTTCAGATGAGGAAGATAGTCTCTTGGAATGGCTTCTTTAAAATAATTGAAATCTTCCTCAGCAAGAAAATCGTGTGTTGCTTTTACTGCTGATTCCCATATTTCCATAATTCTCGGATAATCCTCTGCTGTAGCCAATCTGATATGTTGTGACATGATTTTTAAATTTTGAGCAAAAATAGGGAAAATAGAGGTGAGATGCCAGGAGAAGGGTGGATTTTGAGGCTAGAGGCTAGAGGCTAGAGGCTGGAAGATGGGTGATGGAAGTTAGAAGTGTGCACGATTGGTTTTATCGACCACTTTATTCCCCTTCTCTGAACTATCGTGTGGACAGATCTTTAAAGATTTTGTAAGCTTTGGCTATATCTTTAAAACATTTGAGTCCAATCCACAGGGTTGTAATACCCGGATGCC
>NZ_QGTV01000019.1:0-98726 GCF_003182335.1 Chryseobacterium sp. AG844
GTTCTCAACCAATTTATGCTTATTTTTGAAAAAAGGCTCAGATTATAAAATCCAAGCCTTGACTTTTTAACTTACACACTTTGTGGGAGAGTGTCACGTTTATTGTAAGGCGGGCTTTCTTCGTCTCCGCTCAGAATTATAGCCCATCCCTATTGATGTTGATATCCAGATGCATAATAGTTGCTTAACAACAACATCTTTTATCTTTTATCTTTTATCTTTTATCTTTTATCTTTTATCTTTTATCTTTTATCTTTTATCTTTTATCTTTTATCTTTTATCTTTTATCTTTTATCTTTTATTAATTAACTTCGTAAAAGAAATTATTTATCAACCATCATCTATAATTTTATGAAAGTAATTATCCACGGCGGTTTTTTCTCTGAAAGCGATCAAAGCCATGAAGTAAAAACAGCAAAACAGGAGTCATTAAAACAAATTGCTCAAAAGGCATTCGATTATCTTAAGACCCATTCGGCTTTTGATACTGTTGCTTATGCTGTTTCCTTGCTGGAAGATGATCCGTTATACAATGCCGGAACAGGTTCTCAAATCCAGAGTGATGGCGTTATCCGTATGAGTGCTGCCATTATGAACGGAAATACCCAGAAGCTAAGCGGCGTAATTAACATTGAGAATGTACAAAACCCGATTTTTGTTGCTAAAGATCTTATAGGTGAAGATGACAGAGTCTTAGGGGGAAATGGTGCTAAAATCTATGCTACGGAAAATGGTTTTGAAAATTTTTCTACAGAAATTCCCCAGAGAAGAAAAGAATATGAAGCTAAATTAGCCAACGGAGGTAAAGGAACTGTAGGCTGTGTTGCAATTGATCATGAAGGAAAACTGGCTGCTGCCACATCTACCGGAGGTAAAGGCTTCGAGATTCCCGGAAGAATTTCAGATTCTGCCACAGTGGCCGGAAATTATGCCAATGCTTTCTGTGCGGTAAGTTGTACCGGGGTTGGTGAAGATATTGTCAGCAATGCTACGGCTGCAAAAATTGTAACAAGAGTTACGGATGGAATGAGCCTTCAGCAGGCTTTCGATAAAACATTTGAGGAGCTTAAAACCATTGATGGGTTTGCAGGCGCCATCGCCATTGATAAAGATGGAAATGTACATCATCAGGATTCGTATCCTACTATGGTTTTCGCCAGTTTTGATGGTGAAAAACTTGAAGTCTTTTCCTAAATTTAACATTTATTTATAAGTCCATTTATTTTTTTGGCACGTATTTTACATTATTCATAATAACAAATTTTAATATTAATACTTAAAAAAATAGAAATCATGGGAAACAAGACAAAAGGCTTATTAGCTTTACTAGGATTAGGTGCATTAGCTTACTGGAAATATAAGAATTCAAGCCCTGAAGATCAACAAGCGGTAAAAGATAAGATCAATACAGCTAAAGATAATCTTAACAAATGGGGAAATGACCTTAAGAGCAAAGCCAATGATGTTGCTTCCCAGGTTCAGAATAAAGTGGACGAAGCAAAAACAAAGGCTGAGGACTCCCTGAGCTAACCAACACAGAGCAGTTTTTTTTAACATTCATATATAGGAAAAAGTCATCGTAATAGTAATTACGATGACTTTTTATTAGGATTAAAATAAATCTTATATTTTCTCTGCAATCAAAGCGAACACCAACGGTATTTTATTTCCGAACTGTGGAATTCTCCATTTTCCTTTTTCAAATTCATCTACATGTCTGAAGCACGGATAAGGTGACCAGTCAAATTCCTGAAAAGTCTCCAGTTTCAAACCTTTTTTCATTAAATTGTCAAGCACTTCTGCTAAGGAGTGGTTCCACATGACATACTCCTGTACAATAGGGGCAGACTGATCTGCATACGTTCCTTCATAGGTTTCAACAATCGGTTTTTCATTGAAGTAATTATATGCAACTTTTGTAAAGTCATCATCAAACATCCAGACGACAGGATGAAACTCTGCCATAATAAACTGCCCTCCCGGCTTCAGAAAATGATTGATAATTTCCGCCCATTTCTCAAGATCAGGAAGCCAGCCAATGGTACCGTAACTTGTATAAACGATGTCAAACTTATGATCCAGAACATTGGGCAGCTCATATACATCTGAACAGATAAATTCTGTGTCTGTACCGCATTTTTGTGCAAGTTCTCTGGCGGTATCAATCGCTTTATCAGAAAGGTCAATTCCGGTCACTTTTGCTCCCATTCTTGACAGGGAAATAGAATCCTGTCCGAAATGACACTGCAAATGCAGAATACTTTTTCCTTTTATATCTCCAAGAAGCTCCAGCTCTATGGAGTTCAGCGAAGTTCTGTCTTTTAAGAACTCATCTACAAAGTAAAAATCCGATTTCAGATGAGGTTCTACTTTGGCATTCCATGATTTTTTATTAATTTCTAAGTAATTTTCCATTGCTTTAGTTTAAAAATGGGAGTTCCACCCATCAAGTAATTTCATTATTCAACACAATGATTACAATTTCTCCATTAATTTCTTTTTTTGATCCAGAAATTCTTCCTCACTTAGAACTCCGGATTCCTTTAATCTTCCCAATTGTTCCAGCTGATCTAAAATACTAGGTTCGGATTTACTCTGAAAATGTTGTTCCGGACGGGACATGAAATCTCTTACTTTTTCACAGAACAGTTCAGCATGGTACTTTCCTACTCCATCAATTTCTACCACGTCATCAGTCACCTGAATATCTATGGAAGCTAATAAAAATTCTGTTTCATATTGTATGGAGCTTATTTTGCTGTAAGAAAAGTCTTCTACTTTCAATCCGTACATGAACTCCTTATCCACAAAAATCAGTCTTCTGTCTGTGGCTACCAGGATGATATGATGGTTGTTCAGTTTATTTCTGCCTTCTACGAGATAGACAATTCTTTCGTCCGGTGAAAGGATATCCGGTAATTCACGAATTTCTTTCCGGGCAAATATGGTAGGGCTGATATCCAGTTTTTTAAGCTCTTCTCTTATTTCGTCAAGTCTTGATTTTTCACTCATAGCGTTAGTTTTTGGGTCTAAATTACTCTTTATAAGTAATTAAATTTAATTCAATAAAAATATTAGTCTTCTGATGGTATTACAATGGAAGTATGCAAACAGTATAGCTTCCAGCCTAAGGTTTCATACAACAGCTTTCCTTCTTCCGTTGCCACTAAAATATTCTTGTAAAAACCTTTGGATAAAGCGATCTTCTCCAGTTCTTTCAATAAAAAACGGGCAAGCCCTTTCCTTTGATGACTTTTTTCGGTAATAATCCTGTCATACACAGCAACATCATCTATAAGAGAGATACGTCCTATAGAAGCCTGGTCACCATTCTCCGCCACAATCGTGATAACAAGGGTTGTATTGTACTCAGAAAATTCCAGATGGTATCCTTCTGCAAGACTTGTGTCCGGAAAATTCATCGGATGAAAACACGTCATCATATATCCCTGTGGCTGCAGTTTCCATCTTTCAGGAATTTGATCTGTAATTTGATCAGGGGGAACAGATGCTTTCAGATAAATCCAAGGCTCGGTAATTGAATTGGCAAGCTGAAAAAAATCGTCATTAAGCTCAGGAAATACAAAACGTTCTTTTTGTTTTTCATCTCCTACATTGACATGAAATCCTGATTTATATGAAACGGGAAAAGGTACTTCTCTTGATAAGCACCAGCCTTTAAGCCAGCTTTCTACTATTTTTGCAGATACTTTATCTTTCATGATTGGGTATAAAATTTTTATGGTAATTGCTCCAGCAGCTTCTTCTTTTGTTCTGCAAATTCGGCATCGGTTAAAATTCCGTTTTCCCTCAGCTTACCAAGTTTTTCAAGCTGATTCAAAATATCGTCTGATGAGACTGCAATACTTTTTCCTGCTTTACCCATTTGTTTTGGAGATTGATCCTTAGAATTATTATAAATGGTTTTTATTGTATCATAGAACTTCTCTGCATCTTCCTTATCCATATAGCATTCAAACTCAACTATTCTTTCATCCAGATGCAGTTTAATAATCGGAGATCTCGGATGGGTTACAAAGCTCACCGACTGTATGTTTTCATTAGGGTAAATATTGATCTTTGCGACACCAAACATTCCTTTTGATACAGAAATCATCCTTTTGGGCGTTGCTACCAATACTCCGGCATCCAATGTATTGACAAACTGAGCGTCAGTAATCGCTGTAATCTGTTCATCTTCTGAAATCAGATAAGGAAGCTCTTTGATTTCTCCTTTGGTAAACATGGACAGATTAGCATGAAGCATTTCCAGTTCGTTCTTTATTTTCTGATGTCTTCGCTTATAAACCTCTTTTGAGATTTGATGAGAATCATAGAGTATCGCTGCAGGAAGATTCTGCTCTCTAGTCATCACAGCCTGCACGTCTTCAGCTTTTTCTGCACTCAGCATTTTATTGATATCCTTAATGCTGAATTTATTAAGATTGTAAAGCAATTCTTCATTAATATCGCTCACTTTATTCAAACATTTGTTGCATAAAACATTACCATCCGAAAGCGAATTCGCTCCCAGAAGCGTATCCATAGATGTTAATTCTGTATTACACAACGCACAATTATTAGTCATTCCTTTTTTATTCAAAAGTATTTAAATTCTCAACATCCATCAAAAAAAAACAACCACAAAAGTAATTTTGCAGTTGTTCTGTTTTTATATAATTAAAAATTATTCTCCTAAAAATTCTTCTAAAGAAACCGTTTTCTGTACTCCCGCTTCAAGATCTTTAAAAGTAACCGTATTATTTTTAATTTCTTCTTCACCCAGGAAAACCAGATTCTTTATGCCTTTCTTTTCTGCATACGTAAACTGCTTGTTGATCTTTGCATTTTCAGGGTATAGTTCTGCAGAAATCCCTTTAGCTCTTAGCTTCATGATCAGCTTTAATGCATCCGTGATTCCTTCACCTCCAAAGTTAGCAAACAGATATTCTATTTTGGCTGATGCTTCTTCCGGGAAAAGGTTGAGTTCTTCCATGACCAGATAAATTCTGTCTAATCCGAATGAGATTCCTATTCCTGGAATATTTTTAACGCCAAAAACTTCAGTAAGATTATCGTATCTACCGCCACCTCCGATGGATCCCATAGCAACTTCATCCGCTTTCACTTCGAAAATAGCCCCCGTATAATAATCCAGACCTCTTGCCAGGGTAATATTGAAGACCAGGTTTTGAATATCCACACCAAGGTTCAAAGATTGGGTAAGAACAAATTCCAGCTCTTCTACCCCTTTTAGTCCGATTTCGTTCCCTGCAAATTTTTCTTTTAACTGAAGAAGATTTTCCAATGCATCATCCGACTGGCTGAACAGGAAATCCAGCTTATCAATAGATTCCTGAGAAATTTCTCTTTCCAAAAGTTCTTTTACAACTCCATCTTTTCCAATTTTATCCAGTTTATCAAGAGCAACAGTGAAATCAATCAGTTTATCTGTGATTCCTGCATATTCTGCCAATCCGGACAGAATCTTTCTGTTATTCATATGAATGGTTACAGGAACTTTAAGATCTGCAAAAGATTTCAGATACAACTGAACCAGCTCCACTTCCTGTAATAAACTCTCACTTCCTACTACATCGGCATCACACTGATAAAATTCTCTGAATCTTCCTTTCTGAGGTCTGTCTGCTCTCCAAACCGGCTGGATCTGAGAACGTTTGAACGGGAACGTCAGTTTACCATGATTCATCGCTACGAATCTTGCAAAAGGTACGGTAAGGTCATAACGAAGAGCTTTATCTGTAAGACTCTCTGCACTGAATGGTTTTTCCAATGCTTTTTGAAAGTCATGAAGCATCTGAGTTTTTTTCTCTTCTTTCGCTTCGTTGATGCTTGAATTTAAAATTTTAAAAATCAAGCGGTCACCTTCTTCTCCGTATTTTCCTGTCAACGTAGAAAGATTTTCAAAACTAGGTGTTTCCAAAGGCTGAAACCCGAATAATTCAAAATTATTCTGTAAAATATTGATGATATATTTTCTTCTGGAAACTTCCTGTGCCGTAAAATCTCTCGTCCCTTTTGCTAAACTTGGCTTCATTTGTTGTATGTCATTTTGATAAATGCAAAAGTAAGGAATTGAAAGGAATTTTACACAGTATAAAAAGCTGAAGAAAGTGTTTCCCCCAGCTTTTCCTTTACTATTATCAATTATTCCAAAAAATCATACGCTTTCAAGAATCTCAAGAATCTCTTCACCGTAATTTTCAATCTTATGCTTTCCGAACCCTTTGATTTCAAGCAATTCTTCCTTCTTAGCAGGCTTGTACTTGGCTACAGATATCAGTTCTTTGTTGCTCGCGATGAAGTAAGTGGGCAGGTTCTGTTCTCTGGCTTTTTCCGATCTCCAGAATTTGAGAGCATCCAGAATTTTTTCTTCATCGGTATTCAAAAGATCAGTATCTGCAGAGTATTTTACTGCCTTTGGTTCTTTTACTGTACTTTTTGTGGGCTTTAATTCTTCAAAATACAATATAACAGACCAATAACGTTCTTCGTTCACAAAAGCTGTTTCTACTTTCATAATCTCATTGGCGTCCAGGAAATCATCCAGCATTTTCTGATCTTTGTAGAGAAATTCTTCCGGAAGCCTGATTTTAAAAACTTTTACTTTCATCATTTGTGTTTTTAGAATTATTTACCTCCTAGTAACAGGATTTCATCTACACGAATTTCCGTGATATATCGCTTCACCCCATCCTTATCATCATAAGATCTGTAGGTAAGTTTTCCTTCAACAGCTATTTCTTTTCCTTTGGTAACATACTTTTCAAAGATTTCTGCTGTTTTCCCAAAGGCAATCAGATTGTGCCATTGTGTTTCTTCTACTTTTTCTCCTTTCGCATTCGTGTAATGATCGCTGGTAGCTAAAGATACACTTGCTTTTACGTTTCCATTGTCGAAGTTTACCATTTCAACTTCTT
The DNA here is from genome assembly GCF_003182335.1 of Chryseobacterium sp. AG844. NCBI lineage: Bacteria > Pseudomonadati > Bacteroidota > Flavobacteriia > Flavobacteriales > Weeksellaceae > Chryseobacterium > Chryseobacterium sp. AG844. The sequence continues at coordinate 6,942 of NZ_QGTV01000019.1, forward strand.
TACCTGTGTAACCAATTAATGTTACTTTGTTTCTTAGTGACATAACTTTTAGATTTTAAAGATTAATAAATTCAGATAAGAGACGTTCACTGTTTTTCTCAAATCTCTGTTGCAAAGATTGCGATGTTCCGGTAAGACAGTCGGTTATAAACTATTTAAATCCGTTTGTAGTCGTTTGTAAACGGATAGGAAACTAAATAGAATTCTTTATAAAACACTATTTATCAAGTTTAAAAAGCAATAATCTTCACTTTTAAAGTAAAAATTAAACAATGAAAAGCCTTATCCCAAAATAAAATTCTTCTTTAAAAAACATTGAAAAATAGATGTATGACAAGGATTTTTTTTCTTTTTAATTTAATTTTTTTTTGCAAATTTGTAAAAATGTCTGATATGCAAAAAGAAAAACTCCGTACAGTAAGAAAGATGAAAGGTTTCACTCAACAGCAAATGGCTGAAGTGATCCCTACCGACGTCTCCAACTATAGCAGAAAAGAAAACGGTACTGTATCTATAACACAGACAGAGTGGAACAAACTTGCCCAGTTTTTAGAGGTTCCTATCGAAGAGATTTACGAAGAAGAGGAAGCTAAAATTGTTATTGAAAATCCTGTTTTTAACGACAGTCCGGGCGCAAATGTTGGCAATAGTGGTTTTTCAGCTAACAATATGGGACAAATTACAAATGAATTAAGCATAGAAATCATCAAGACGATGCAGGAATATATAGGTCTGCTGAAAGAAGAAATCAACAGATTGAAAAAGTAACAATACAAATATTAATTACGAATAGGGGCTATCGCTAAAAAAATAAATTTATATTTTTCAGCGATAGTTTTTTTTAACAATATCAACCACAAATTTTTAATTTTTCTTTTTTACAGTAAACAAATTAAAAAAGCGCTCAACAAAATTGTTGAGCGCCTCCTACTTAATCATGCAACTAAAAATAAAAATTGAAACTTATATTTTTTCACATTCAATAATGCTTTTTGCATCTGTTCCGATGTGAATAATCTGAGTAAAGTGTAATCCTGCTTTTTCAATAAGCATTTTAAACTCACTTAAAGTTCTTTCTTTTCCCGTAAGGCTAGCCAGCATAACAATGTCCAGAAGTTTGGCGATATGGGGCTTATTTAAAGAATCGTCCGGGATAACTGCGTCTATAATTAATAGTTTTGCTCCTTTAGGCATTGCATCATAGCAGTTTTTAAGAATTTGTACACATTTATCATCATTCCAGTCATGCAGGATCCATTTCATGGTATATAAATCTGCACCTTGCGGTACTTCATCAAAAAAGCTTCCTATTGCTGTAGAACACCTTTCATTAAGATTTTCAGGAATCATTGTGATCGTTTTTTCAATAACATTGGCTTCATCAAAAATAATCCCGGAGCTTTGCGGAGCATTTTTCAGAATAGTATGGATCATAACCCCATTGCCTCCTCCTATATCAACAATTTTTTTATAAGGTTTAAAATCATAGTTCTCTATAATTCCTTTCAGCTCCATACCGGACATTCCCGTCATTCCCTTTCCAAAGTTTTCACCTGTTTCAGGAAATTCTTTATAAAATCCCCAAAGATCTTTCCCATGAATGTGTTCAAAAGGAACTTTTCCTGTCTGAACGGCATATGTTAGTTCTCCATAGCACGGGAAATGTTCATTCATAATGGTCAGAACAAAATTTTTTGCTGTTCCGGGAACATCGGTTTGCAGGGCAGCTCCGAAATCATTCAAAGCAAACGTTTTGTTTTCTAATTCTTCAAAGATTCCTGCACCACACAACGCTCTCATTACCCGGTACAGTTGGGCTTCATGCGATTGTGTTTCTTCTGCAAGGAAAGAAATAGTTTGAGGACCAGAGGTCAGTAAATCTGCAATATTGAGCTCAGCAGCTGTTTTTACACATCCGGCCAGCCATAAAACACCCAGCATTTCAAACATTTTAAAAGTAAACTCTGGCTTAATGAGTTGTTTTCCCATAGCAAATATTGATTAATTTAATATCGTTAAATATTGAGCCTGAAAACAAGAACAAACTGATGAGTTTGTTCTTGTCTGACATGTGTCAAATTTGAAATTAAGCTTTAAATAATGAGATTAGTCTTTTGCCTGAGAAATCCTTGTTACACTGCTGATTGTAGCATCCAATGCGGTATCAGATTTTATTTTAATAAGATATCCGCTGCCTATAGATAAAGGATCGGCAACACTCACCAGGTAAAAAACAAGATCTCCGGAGGTTACCCCATTGGGTGCAACAGCGGTTTGATCTATGGAGAATGTTGAAGGCGGAACGGGATTGGAAAGGTTTACCGTTACAAAGGCTACTGAACCATTATTTTTATTGGCATAGCTTACAATAACCCTCCACATATGAACCTGTCCGGCAATAGGGTTTTCTAAAAATCGTCCCGTTGCCGGATCATATATATCTCCGGGTACGGGGTTGATAATATTTTCCGGCCATGTGGTTGTAGGAGATGATGCAAAGTCTGTCACAATATTCATTGGAGTTTGATAGACTACGTTTTGGTACGTCATTAAAGGAACTCCTCCGGAAGCTCTGAATGCAAATGTGGGTTTTACTCCTGCCCCGCTATTGAGCTTAACAACTCCTTCATTAGCGGTTGTTAATGTCAGGGAAGAAATTACGGTACTCCACTGGGTTCCATTATAATACCTTAAGGTTTTATTGGTGGTATCGTAGATAATCATTCCTGCTGTGGGTGTTGTCACATTGGCCGGAGGATTGGCATTTCTGGAAAGTATGACTGCAGAATTTGCAGAAGTAACATCCAGAACTCCTTGTGGAGATGTCGTGTTAATCCCTACCTGTCCAAAAATAAGCGAAGAGCATAAAATGCTGAGTAATAAATTGGATTTTTTCATGGTTTGTTTTTTTGATGCATTAAAATTACAAAAAACCACAATACAGTGAAATAAAAATTCAAATTATTCATTGAAAATAAGACTGTTATACATAATAATAAACATTTATTTATAAAAAATTCATTTAAAACACCGATAAATTCTAAGTTTTTCAAAATAGAGTGAATTACATAAAAGATATACTCTTTCCAAAAAAATAGCTTTAGTGAATATATTCTTTACCCTGGACTCAACTATCCAACACAGGTACAGCAACTACAATATTTCAACTCTTAAAAAATAATAATCCTGCAGGCGAGTTTATCTCACCATCTTTTTTCAACCCAGCGGTTATCCATTTGCAAACGGATAATTCTGTATCTTTGTGAAAATTCTTCTATGAAAAGGAATATCAATATTTTTGAATTCCCTCTGAATTTGGGACTTACAAAAAAGGAGCATGAGACAGAACCAGGAGTACGAAAACTTCCGGACTGGCTCAGAAAATTTGGTTTTCATAGCAGAATTGATCCTGCCAACGTTTTCAGATTGGAAGCTCCGGAATATTCTATTGATTTTGACAGAGAATCAAAGGTCAGAAATGCAGATCAGATTATTGAATATGCTAAAAAACAGGCTGACTGTATTTTCCACCATTACCAAAAGAACACATTCAATATTATTCTTGGAGGTGACTGCAGTATTCTCATAGGAAATGCCATCGCCCTGAAAAAACTGGGAAATTTTGGCCTTTTTTATCTTGATGGCCATACAGACTTTATTCCTCCTGAACTTTCTGAAACCGGAGGTGCAGCAGGAATGGATCTCGCCATCATTACCGGTACCGGACACCAAAAACTGACTGATATTAATGGTTTAAAACCTTATTTCGCTGAAGAAAACATCTTTTGCTGCGGAAATGCAGAAACTGATGATAAGGAATATGTTGATCAGATTATCAATTCCAGTATTCATTATTTTGACCTTTATCAGCTAAGAGAAAATGGTTTCAGAAGAACAGCAGATGACTTTCTGAAAATGGTTGAAGAAAAAAGGCTGGATGGATTTTTCATTCATTTTGACGTAGATATTCTGAAAGATGAGATTATGCCTGCCGTAGACAGCAGAATGGAGGATGGAATCAGTTATGATGATCTCAGGGAAATGCTGGAACCCTTGATCGGAAATTCCCTGTGCTTTGGAATAGAGATTACCATTTTAGATCCCGATTATGATAAAAATGGAACATACACCCATCCGTTTGTAGACAATTTAATTCAAATTATAAAAAATAAAGAAGAGTAAATGAAGAAGACATTCAAAAGAACATTCAGGGTTTCAAAATATGTGATCTATAAAGAGACACTTGTAGATTACAAGGAACATTTCTGGTCATTTTTGGGCGCATTTTTTGGAATCGGGATTATTGCCTTTATCCAGTCCCATTCACTGGCAGAAACTGAGAATATATTCCTGATCGGTTCTTTTGGGGCATCGAGTGTTCTTATTTATGGAGCTATTCAGAGTCCTCTGGCCCAACCCCGGAATCTTATAGGCGGACATGTGCTGTCGGCATTGGTAGGGGTAACTGTATATCAGTTTGTTCCGGATATCATCTGGCTTTCGGCACCTTTGGCAGTAGCATTTTCCATTGTATTGATGCAGTATACGAAAACATTACATCCACCAGGTGGCGCTACAGCGCTGATCGCGGTAAGTTCTACAGGAAAAATTCCTGAATTGGGATATTGGTATGTTCTCTCCCCTGTTCTATCCGGATGCATTATTCTTTTGATTGTTGCTCTGTTTTTTAATAATATTACACCCAACAGAAGTTATCCTGCTCACAGCATGTTCAAAAAGCTGTTGAAAAAAAGACACCACCATCACTTAAAATAAAGATTATGAATTGTCTGGAATGCGGCGAGAAAATCATCGGAAGGTCTGATAAAAAATTCTGCAACGATGCCTGCCGGAACGCCTATAATAATAAGCAGAATAAAGATTCTAACAATCTGATGCGGAATGTTAATAACAAACTCCGTAAAAACTACCGCATTCTGATGGAAATCAATACCGATGGTAAAACAAAAGTCCCCAGATCCAGACTGGATGGCTTGGGTTTTGATTTCGATTATTTTACCAACCTGAAAGTTTATAAAAATGGTTCTGAATACAAGTTCATTTATGATTACGGTTATAAACTTCTGGAAGATGATTTTGTACTGATAGTAAAAAATCAGGCATAAACCCACCCACTACAAATATAGTATTATGAAAGAAGTTGTCCTGATCACCGGCGCCAGCGGCATGATCGCTAAAGAACTGGCAAAAAAAATAGGGAGCGAATACGAGATCAGATTTCTGACCCGGAAAAAAAAACATGATTATGAGTATGAATGGGACATCAAAAAAGGAAGTATAGATGAAACAGCCTTTGACAATGTTTCACACATCATTCACCTGGCAGGTGCCAATATTTCAGAAAAGCGGTGGACCCCGGAAAGAAAAAGAGAATTGATTTCCAGCCGTGTAGATTCCGCAGAATTGCTTCGAACCACTTTAAGAAAAAATAAAATCAAGCTTACTTCTTTTATTTCAGCTTCAGGAATAAATTTTTACGGTACAAAAACCTCAGAAAATATTTACACAGAAAACGATCCTCCGGGTAATGATTTTCTAAGTGAAGTGGTGATTTTATGGGAAAGAGCTGCTGATGATTTCAAGGAACAGGATCTGGCAGAAAGGGTTGTCAAAATAAGAACTGCCGTAGTTCTTTCTGAAAAAGACGGAGCTTTAAAGAAAATGATCCCTCCTATTCAGTACTATATCGGTTCTCCACTGGGAAGCGGCCAACAATATATGCCATGGATTCATATTGAGGATATCTGTTCTATTTATGAATTTGCATTAAAAAATCCAACAATGGATGGTGCTTATAATGCTGTTTCTCCACAACATGCCACCAATAAAGATCTGACAAAAAAAATTGCCAAAGTACTTGGAAGACCTTTATTGATGCCCAATATTCCCGGATTTGTTCTGAAACTGCTATTCGGAGAACTGGCAAATGCTATTCTGGAAGGTTCCAGAGCTTCTTCAAAGAAACTTCAGGATACAGGTTTCCATTTTAAATTTCCTGATCTGGAGGAAGCTTTAAAGGATTTATTAAAAAAGTAATTTCAAGAAAACATTTATTATAACACAACAATATTCTAATGAAAAACCCGAATATAACCTTATTAAACACGGAAATCCTTTCAGATAACTGGTATACTTTAAACAAAGTTACCTACTCTGTTTTAAAAAAGGACGGAACTACAGAAACCCAGAGCAGAGAAGCTTATGACCGCGGAAACGGAGCCGTAATCCTTCTTTACAATAAAGTCTCCAACACCGTTATTCTCACCAGACAATTCAGATTACCGACCTATATCAACGGAAATTCTACAGGCATGCTCATAGAAGCCTGTGCCGGACTTCTGGATAATGATAATCCTGAAGACTGTATCAAAAGAGAAACCGAAGAAGAAACCGGATATAAAATTTCCAAGGTTGAAAAGGTTTTTGAAGCCTATATGTCGCCCGGATCTGTGACGGAAATTCTTTATTTCTTTATTGCAGAATATTCTCATGAAATGAAAATCAATGATGGAGGCGGACTGGAAGAAGAAGGGGAAAATATAGAAGTTCTTGAATTATCTTTTGAAGAAAGCCTGAAAATGATTGACACAGGAGAAATCAAAGATGCAAAAACCATCATGCTTCTGCAGCATCTGAGGATCAAAGGAATCTTGTAAAATAGAATATGAGTGATGATTGATTAATGATGATTGATTAATGATGATTGATACAAAAAAACGTCTATTTGAATAAAAGCAATAAATTAACTCCGGTAGTTTATACGATATGAAGTCTTTGGGAATACAGATAATTAAAGCTGGCGCTTTATTTTTAGTCCTTCTTTTCAGCATCCTGATGCTGAAAGTAATTTCCCAATATACTTCTTTGGATCAAAATACCGGATTTCTGGCTTTCAAACAAGAAGTAGTCGGAAATCCATACTGGATGACTTTTTTCTACATTCATATTTTTTCAATAACACTTTGTCTGCTCGCTGGCTTGACACAGTTTTCGAACCGGTTTTTAGCGGAAAACAGAAACCTTCACAAGCTTATCGGGAAAATATATGTGTACAATATTCTGATCATCAATGTTCCCGCGTGTTTTGTACTGGGACTTTTTTCAAATGGAGGGCTTATCGGAATTACAGGTTTTCTGGTACAGGACGTACTTTGGGCTTATTTCACTTTTGCTGCCGTATTTTCTATCAAAAAAGGAAATGTGAACAGACACAGAATGTATATGGTCTTCAGCTATGCCGTCACCACTACAGCGATTACTTTCAGAATTGTTAAAAATCTGTTTTATAACGAAGCTTATCATGACTACGGGCTTTTTTATGGTCTGAATGTCTGGGCTTCCCTTTTTATCAACCTTTTCCTTGCTTATTTAATTCTTAGAAAAAACTCCTGGTTAACGGGAGAAATCAAGGGTAGAAAAGAAAATATACAGACTGAGAAACGACACCAGAAAAAATGAAGCAATAAATATGAAGGTGTTAAAAATAAGTTCATATTTGCTTTGCCTGGTCCATTTACCGAAAAAACGCATGATGAGGTAAGAAATGCCTCCAAAAACAGCGATAATAAAAAGAAGAAAAAAATAATAGATCATGGTTTTGTGTTAATTGATGTAAATCTATTATTTTAAATTTAGAAAAACAACCAAACTGGAGAACTGATCCCAACTAACTTTATTTGAGACAAAATTCATAATTCCAGCAAGGTTAAAATTATAAACGGATCTGTAGGAAAAATCTAATCCTTTTTATTTTCGTAACCGGATTACAGTCTTATTGGAGTAAGCAATTATCATTAACAAAAACACCTCTGTATCAGTTTATAACCGTCTATTTTTCAGAATTTAAAACACCTGAATTCTGAAAATACAAAAACGCAAGTATAAAATCCATATAAAATTTGCAAAATCAATTGAGAAAATCTATTTAATCCTTTATATTTTGAATTTAAAGCTTTAATTTTGCACTGAAATTCAGAAAATTCGGATTCTTTCAACAGGTTATGTACATGAAAAAAATGATGATCGGGCTTGCTTTGGCCTTATCCATTACTATTTGGGGGCAAAAAACTCCTGCAAAAGCAAACAGTCTGACCCCTTACAGCTATCAGACCTTTAACTGTGACAATAAAGGGTATTTTGACCCGGCTAAATATAAAAAAGAAGAAATAGACGGCGTCAATAAACTTTTGTATCAGTTCAATGGGGTTGTATTTGATACCCAGCCTGTTTTTAAAATTGCCCAGCTTGAAGAAATCCGTAAAAACAGAGAAACCTATTTACAGGAACTGGAAAAGCAGTATGAAGAAAAGAAAAAAGAATTGTACAGCCTTAAAGTAATTGATCTTCCGAAATGGAAAAAATTAATGGAAGAAACCATTGATTCTTTTGAAAATGAATACCAGCTTAATAAAGAAGAAATCCTTGCCTATTCTGATCCTACCACATTGAGAAACAGTAAATATTACAATACCTGTAGAGAACAGATTGACGCCATCTCCTCTCCCGACAGAGAAAAGATGTTTGCCGCATGGCGAGCGTATACTGAACTTAAAAGCAAAAATAATGCTGACCCAAAAGGTGTAATGGCAAGATTTGAGGCCAAAATGAATGATCCTCAAAAAGAAGATTATGCTTTAATCGATATGATTGGTTTAGGTTTTCATAACTGTGCCAACAGCAGTTTCAGACAAAAGCGTGATAATGAAGAGAGTTCTTACAAGGATTTTGATAAGATTTTCACCAAGCTGAAAAGAACTTGTGATGAACCTTAGGATTGATGTAAAACCTGAAAGATTAAATATAGCGGCACTCATATTGGGCGCTGTTTTTTATGTATTCCCACATTGAATAAAATTATGATCAGAGTTTAATCGGCTGTGAAAGTTAACAATACAGATTCTACAGCAGTTAATCATCCTGATTTAATGCTTTAAAAACAACTAAATAAATTAATAATGAATAAGTTATGGTTTATCAGATTTAAATCCGTAATTTTGCACCCCGAAAATAAGGATTAGAGATATGAAAAAAATTGGTGAGCACAGAACACTTCTTGGAGTCGATAAAAACGTTACTTTAAAAGAATTAAAGACGATTTACAGAAATGTGATGAAAGATACCCATCCTGATAAATTCATTAATGATGAAGCAGGAAAGCAGGAAGCTGAAGAAAAAAGCAAATCTGTGATTGAAGCCTACCACTTTTTGGTAAGTATCAATCCGGAAACGCAGGAAAAATATAAGGAAGAATATACTGAAACCATTACAAAATCCAATATTCAGGATTTTTATTTGGAGAAATCAATTTTAACGGTTCAGCATCTGAACGGGAATATGTATGAATATATGGGCGTTCCAAAAAACACGTATATCAAAATGATCAATGCTGATTCACCAAGCCGTTTTGCAAGAAGACATATCTACGGAAACTTCGTTTACAGAAAGTCCGGAGAGGCTATGGCAGATTAATCTTTTCCTATTATAATATACAAAGCTTCCAGTTTTGCTGGGAGTTTTTTTTGTTGCCAAAACATGGCTTTATGTTTTGGCTAAAGCCGAATAATGAACGTTATAGAATTAAGCATGCTTCCTTCATCTGAGCTCAGGAGTAAGGCCGCTCCTATTGAATGAGCCAAAAGTTAACAGTCTACGTTTGTCATTCTGAACGAAATGAAATGAAGTGAAGAATCTCATAGGAAAGACTACAAAACGAGATTCTTCCTTCGTCAGAATGACATTTACCAACAAAAAAAGCCGTATCAAGATGACACGGCTTTCGGTTAATTAAAGGTTTAATTTATTTATCCAAATGCTTCGGAGTAAATCCGTCTTCATTCAGTTCTCTGTGTACGTAATCAGCTTTCATTTCAGCTTCGTAGTCTACTTTCTTATGTTGTCCCATTCTTCTTAAAAGAGAGTCAAATAATGAATATACTACCGGTACAATGATCAGGGTAAGGAATAGTGACGATGTCAGACCACCGATTACTACCCATGCAAGACCTTTGTTCATCTCTGCTCCGGCACCTGTTGCCAATGCGATCGGTAACATACCGAAGATCATCGCAATGGTGGTCATCAGGATCGGACGAAGACGTGCGTGGTTCGCCTGTACCAGGGCATCATGAGTATTGGCACCAGCTGCTTTTCTTGCATTCGTAAAGTCAACGATAAGGATCGCATTCTTCGCTACCAGACCAATCAACATAATCATACCCAACATGGTGAAAATGTTCAGCGAGTTGGCTGTTAAGGCAAGGATAACCATTACCCCGATCATCGCCAACGGGATTGAGAACAATACCACGAAAGGATATACGAAACTGTCATATAGTGAAACCATTACCAGGTATACCAATACGATAGCGGCCAATAATGCAATTCCTAACGTACCGAAACCTTCCTGCTGGTTCTCCATATCTCCACTCCAGATATAATCTACACCTACAGGTTTTTTATCGCTGTTCATGAACTGGTTTGCCCATTCATTCGCTACGTCCCCTACCGGTCTACCAACAGCTTTCGCTCTTACTTTTACAGAAGGAGATTTATCTCTACGTTCAAGCAAACTCGGTCCTGAACCCATTTCCACATTAGCAAACTGACTTAAACGAACCTGCTGCCCCTGAGGGTTTGTAAACATAAGGTTTTTAACGTCATCAATAGATTGTCTGTTCACATCACCGAAACGGATATTAATATCATATTCATATTCTCCCGCTCTGAATTTTCCGTCTGTATTTCCGTTGAATGCGGTCTGCATCGTCTGTCCTACACTTGAAAGATTCAGGCCTAAAGCTGCCATTTTATCTCTGTCGATACTTACCTGAACTTCAGGGCTACCTGTATCGGTTGATAATTCGGCGTCTACTGCTCCAGGAACTTTTTTCAATAGCTCAAGGATTCTTGTTGCTTCTTTCACTGCTGTAGCGTTATCCGGTCCTGTTACTACCATTTCAATAGGAGCATTTTCCGCACCCATGATACCGATTGGAGCCGTTTTAAACTCAACTCCTGTAAATTTCTCTTCCAGCTGTCTTTTTATTTTTGCAGCTTTAATGTTGGTACTTTCAGAACGTTCAGACTTATCAGTTAAGTTCACCTGAACCTCAGATTGGTAAGTAGTTGCCTGAGCACCACCAAAACCAGTAGACTGTTGTCCGACTGTTGTGATAAGATCTACAACATCTTTATCATTTCTTAAGAATTTCTCAACTTCTAACGTTAACTGGTTTGTCTTCTCAACGGTTGCATCTTTTGACAATTCCATTTGTACCAGGAACTGGCCACGGTCGATTGGTGGGAAGAACTCTCCTCCGATAAACCCGAATGCTACCAGCATGAATGAACTGATTAAAACAATGAATGTGATTACCACTGTTGAAATTCTTCTTAACGTCGTTTTCAGACACCATTCAAGGATTCCTGTGATCCAGTGTGTAAACTTGTCTATTAATCCTTCAAACCAAAGAATGAATTTCTCGAACCAGTTTTTCCCTGTTAAATGTTCCAGTTTACCGAATCTTGATGATAACCAAGGAATAATGGTAAATGAAGCCAATAATGATAACAAGGTGGCAATAACTACCGTGACGCAGAACTGGGCAAGGATGTTGGCTACAAGACCTGAACTCATCGCGATCGGTAAGAATACCACTACAATTACCAGGGTAATTGCCGCAACAGTAAATCCGATTTCTGAAGCTCCATCATACGCTGCTCTGATCTTACTTTTACCCATCTCCATGTGACGGTAAATGTTTTCCAGTACTACAATCGCGTCATCCACCAGGATCCCTACCACAAGTGAAAGTCCAAGTAAACTCATTAAGTTCAAAGTATATCCCATCAGGTTCATTCCGATGAACGCTGCCACCAATGAAGCCGGGATAGAAACCATTACGATGAATGCGTTTCTGATACTGTGAAGGAATAGTAACATTACAATTGCCACGAGGATAATCGCTAAGAATAAGTCGAAAATAACGTGGTTGGCAGATTCAAGAGTAAATTCTGTTGTATCGTTTACGATTTTCACTTTTACTCCCTGAACTTTATAGGCTTCTTCTACTGTTTTAATGGTCTTTTGAACACTTTCAGATACTGCTACCGCATTGGCATCAGATTGTTTCTTAACCTGCATCAAAATCGTAGGAAACTGATTGAATCTCGCTACTTTTTCAACATCTTTCTGAGAGTCGAAAACTGTTGCAATATCAGATAAACGTACCTGAGCTCCATTTTTATTGGAAACAACAAGGTTGTTCATTTCCTCTGTAGATTTATACTTTCCTGAAAGTCTGATCGTAGATTTTGTAGTTCTCGTTTTCAAACTTCCTGTAGGGAAATCTAAGTTTGATGAAAGAATGGCCTGTTGCACGTCTCCGATTGAAAGTCCGTACCCCTGTAATTTTTTCTCATCAAGATTTACCTGAATTTCTCTTTCCTGTCCACCTACAAGGTCCACCTGAGCTACCCCATTTACACGGGAGAAAATAGGTTCAATCTTTTTATCCAATAAGTCATAAAGGTCCTTACTGTTCAGTTTATCCGATGAAATACTCATCGTGATAATCGGTAAATCATCTAAGGAGAATTTATTCAGAGACGGCGCCTTCACATCTTCCGGAAGGTCTGCCAGAATCGCATTTACTTTTCTCTGCGCATCATTCAAAGCGTAGTCTACATCGGCTCCATCGTTCAGCTGAACCATGATTACGGATAAGCTTTCGTATGAAGAAGATTCTACTTTTTTAACGTTTTCCAAAGAACCTACGGCATCTTCAATCTTTCGGGTCACGGAGGTTTCCACCTCTGCAGGCGAAGCTCCAGGATAGACCGTAGAAATGGTTACCATGTTGGTTTCAAACTTTGGAATCAATTCGTATCCCATGAGTGTATAACTCAGGATACCTCCCAACGTGAGAATTGTAAACAATACAATTACCAGCGAGGGTCTTTTGATCGATATTTCTGCTAACTTCATAGATCTGCTACTTTATAATGTTCACTTTAGATCCGTTGTCCAGGTTGATCTGTCCGCTGGTTACCACCTGCTCTCCTCCATTCAATCCACTTAAAATCTGAACTTTATCTCCGTAAACTTTTCCGATGGTTACTTTGATCAATTTAGCAACACCATTCTGAACAATGAATAATTGTCCTGAGCTTACTCCATTTACAAACGCTTCTGCAGGAACGGTCAGCATATTCTGAGTTTCTGCGCCGTTGTTTGTACTGAATTTAGCCGTTGCATACATACCAGCCTTAAGGTTTCCTCTGTTTTGTACTTCAATTTCAACAGGGAAATTCAGAGAAGCATCACTTTTAGGAGCGATGAAAGTAATTCTACCTACGAAAGAATCTTCCGGAAGAACATTTACTTTAATCGGTACTTCCTGACCTAACTGGATTTTTCCGATCTGGCTTTCATCTACCAAAACAGAAAGTTTCAGACTGTTGATATTAACGATTTCAAACATCGATGTTCCGGGAGAAACCACCGTTCCAGGTTCAACCATTTTCTTGTTGATCGTACCGCTGATTCCTGCACGGATGCTTGTATCATTTACTTTTACACCCTGTGCTCTTACTGCAGCCTGAGCATTTTTCAGCTGTAGTCTTGAGTTGTCAAGCTGTTGTTTTGTAACTCCGCCTGTTTTATATGCGTTCTCATAGCGTTGGTTATCAATAATAGCATTCTGCAGATTGTTCTGAGCCTGGGTAACATCTACTTCGATAGCATCTTTTTTAATAGTTGCCAAAACCTGTCCTGCTCCTACCCTAGAACCTTCTTTTACCAGAACGCTTACGATACGCCCTGATATTTCAGAAGACTGGTTCATTTCCTGCTTAGGAATAAAAGTTCCGTTGGCTGAGTAGTCTGTATCAATATTTTCCCTTGTAACGGTTACAATATTAACATTGATCTTATCCACCTGCTTGGCAACTTCTTTTACTTCCTGCGTCTGTTTTTCTTTGTTACCCGCAATCTTGTAAGCGGCTAAACCTACCAGTACAGCTGCTACGATGATATATATTAAAGTTTTTTTCATTTTAGTTTATTATAAGTTTTGTAGTGTGTTTAGTTCACCCTTAGCTTTTATCAGCTTGATCTCTGCCTGTTTATAATCCAGCAATGCATTGGAATAGTTCTGTTTTGCCTGCGTAAGAGCATTTTCAGAATCCAGCACTTCTGTAAGTGTTGCCAGTCCATACTGATAGTTTGACTGGGTATTTTTCTGAACTCTTTCCGCCAATCCTACATTATCTTTCATGCTTTCGAGATTGATCAATGCATTTTCCATATTGGTAACGGCATTTTTATAATCTAAACTCAAGCTCAGTTGAGTGTTTTCAATATCAACATCAAGATCCTGAATATCAATTTCTGCCTGGTTGATTTTCGCTTTGGTAGCTCCACCCGTGAAAATAGGAATATTGACATTCAAACCAATTGCTGAAAAATCGCTCCAGAGAACGCCTCTACTAAGGCCATTGGTCAATGGGAATTTTGCTCCGTTAGCTCCCCATCCGTAGTTCGCCGTAAGATTTACTGATGGATAAAGATAAGCTTCAGTCGCTTTTTTATTGAAAACCAAAAGTTCCCTGTTTTTATTTAAAACTTTAAGCTCTGTACGATCATTAAGATTTACGTTGCTCGCAATCAGCTCAGGTTTTGGTTCGATTTCTTTTTCTTCAAGCTCGATGTCTGTAGAAATCGGGATTCCCATATAAAACTTAAGGGCATTTTTTGAAAGTTCAACAGAGTTGATTAAAGCCTGCTTATTGGAACCGATATTGGTAAGCTGAACATTGGTTCTGTCCAAATCGATTGCTTTTGCCAAACCGTTATCAACCAAACTTTTAATAACATTTCTTACTTTTTCAGTATTGGCATAGCTGGCTGTTACCGTTTTAAGATTTTCCTCCTGTACGAACACCTGATAATAAGCTGTTGCAACATTTTCAATAATCTGTTCATTGGTTAACTGAGCATTCAGTACATAAAACTCTCTAGTTGACTTTGCAGCTTTCAGTCCTGTAAAGACTCTCTGATCAAAAATCGCCTGCTGAAGTTGTACAGAAGCTGTTGAACCCCAAGGCTGCCCAAACTGAGCTCTGATTTTCTCTCCTCCAAATTCCAGCAAAGATTCCTGAATAATCGGATTATAGGTTAAACCTGCCGTAGCACTGACCTGAGGAAGGGCACCGGCTCTGGCTTCATCAATCTTGTATTCGGCTTTTTTCACCTGTAAAGCAGCTTTTTTAGCTTCTGCTTTATTTTGAAGTGCCTGTTTAATCGCTTCCTGCAGGGAAACCTGCTGCTGGGCAGACATCAGGGTTGAGCCGAAAATCATAAATGCTGAAGCTATCCCAATTTTTAGCTTTGTAGCAGTTATACGTTTTCTATTCATAATTTTATACTTCGTTTATTTTTTTATTTAATTTTCATTCATTATTTATTTCTATTTGACGAATCATTTTCAGAAATACTTTAGTTTTTTTTAGTTTTTGAACAACATATTGATAATAATCTCTTTTCTTTCAGAAATAATTTTATCATATTCTTCATCATTAATTAATAGATTCTCCATGAATAATGGTCTTATAGCACTAGGAAATACCAGTAGCGAAACCATATTCAGAATAAACTGAACGGGTGCCATTTTCTCAATATTTCCCAATTCCATTTCTTTTTCAATATCCTTGTACATATCGTTCAGGATATCTTCCTCAATTTCTCTGTGATGGCAGGTTCCTTTATTGATCTGTGACACAATATACGTTTCCAGATATGGATACTGAAGGCTTGTGGAAAGACTGCTTTCTATAAATTTGCTGATCTTCTCTTTAAAAGGAAGAGCTGAATTCTGAATGATCTTCGATTTTTCCTGTTCTACTCTTTGCGCTTCATCAAAGATGATCTGGATAAGCTTATCTCTTGAACGGAAATAATAATTAATAAGGGTTCTGTTCACTCCTGCTTCATCTGCAATCTCCTGCGTAGTAGCATCAAACTTTCCTTTCACAAAGAATAAATTCTTCGCTGTCTCCTTGATTAATTCCTGTGTTTGGTCTTTTTTTGCTTGATTTGACATTTTTGTTAAACAAATTTGTGCAAATTTATAGTAAAATTTATTTTTGACAAAATTGTTAAACATAAAAATTAAACAAAAATGTCATGATATCCATCATGTTTGTGAATGAAAGTTTGTGATTAGTTATTATTTAATGAGAAGTCTATTTTTATATCTTTGCCGCAAAATTAATAACCTGATGAAGGAAATTCTTTCACTGTTCTCACTATTGAGCGCGGTACTTCTATTTTCACAGAAAAAAGTTTCTGAAAACAATTTCTATTATTTTTATGAAAACAAAGGTCAGATTACGGATCAGAACGGGAAGGTAAATCGAGATGTACGATACCTTTTCCATTCAAATGGTCTTAATGTACAGCTTCGAACCAGAGGATTTTCTTACGATATTTACGAAATAAAGAAAACCAGTAATCCTGATTTTTCAAAAAAGGAAAAAAATGCGCTTTCAGTACCAGATCAGTATCATATCCGTGAATATATTTATGAAAAGCTGATTCACAGGGTAGATATTGATCTCGTGAATTCCAATACCCAATCAACAATTACTGCGGAAGGCCGATCTCCGGATTATGATAACTATTATAACCTTCCAGATAATCCAAAAGGCATTAGTAATGTTCACCGATATCAAAAAATCCGCTATAAGAATATATACCCTCATATAGATTTGGTATTCTTTAAACCTAACGATACTTTAAAACCCATCGAATATAATTTCATCATCAATCCTGGTGGAAAAATTTCAGACATACAAATGAAATTTAATGGAGCTCCTACTTTAATAAACAATGGTAGGCTCACCATGAGTGTGCGGTTTGGGGAAATCTATGAAGATATTCCTAACAGCTGGGTTGTCGGAAATACCAAAAAAAATATTGAAGTTTCTTTTAAGGATCTTGGAGACCATACTTTTGGATTTGCCGCTCCTGTAAATACTTCTGACAAGACCATTGTAATAGATCCGGTACCCACAAGAATATGGGGAAGCTATGCAGGAGGATACGGAGAAGATTACGGCAGGATAAAAACAGATCTTCAGAGTAAGGGCTATGTTTTCGGAACCACTACCAGTACCACAAACTTCGCTACTTCCGGGACCTATCAGCAAAATGTTGCCGGCGCTCTTGATGCATTTCTGATGAAACTGACCAAAACCGGGCAGAGGCTTTGGGGAACTTACTATGGTTTCGGAATGAATGACGGATTTGCAGATGTAGATTTTGATGAAAGTTTTAATATTTATGCAGGCGGAACCGTTCAAAGAGCACAATATAATGAAAATATTGTTTTGGTAAAGTTTAATAATAACGGAAGTTTTGCTTTTGAAAAAGAGTTTTCTTCAAGCAGGCAGAATAAACTCTATACTGTTTCCTACAATCAAAATCATGTATACATTGGTGGTGATTCTTTCAGTGCTGACTTTCCGACTGTTAACGCCATGCAGCCTGCAAAATCAACACCGATCGGGTATACAGACGGTATTCTGGCATCTCTGAATTCAACAACAGGGAATGTCGATTGGGCTACTTACTTTGGAAGAAGTGACGGTTCTACTTCCATTTTCCAAATTCTCTCCTCAAGCGATAACCTTGAAATAATTGGAGCAACACAATCTTCTGCAATCCCTATGAGCAATGCTTTTCAACCGTTAAAAGGAGGGGAATCAGACGGACTATACCTTAAGATTTCAAAATCAGGAACTTCAATTCTGAGATCAAGCTATTATGGAAACAGTGGTTCGGAACAGATATGGAAAGCCAGAATTGTAAACAATACTTTAATTCTTCCGGGAAGATATTCAACTACCGCTTTTCCAATGGGACAGCCTGGAATATGGAGGGTAAATTTAACTACGAATGCGATTAGCAAAAGCTATTTTAACTTTACAGGCTCTTTCCAGCTATTGGCATATCCTGATACTAACGGAAATGTTTTTTTTACAGGACTGCATTCCAGCGGGCAGCCCGACATCTCTACTCCGGGTGCCTATATGGGAATGCCCGCAATGTATATTTCTACGTTTTTAATTAAATACAATCAGAATGATGTAAAAGAATGGGGAACCTATTACACAGGAAACGGTGCAACGCAACAGGGAGAGGCGACAAAAGATGATGAAGGTGCCATTTATCTGACAGGCATGTCAAGTGGGAATTCAGCTGGTATTGCAACACCGGGAACCTTTCAACAGTCGCCAGGTGGTGGAAATGATATTTTCATTGCTAAATTTCAGGATTGTACCTCTGCAGCGGTTGTTACTTCTAATTCGCCGGTATGTCCTAATGGGGCAATCCAACTCAACGCTACCGGAGGAACAGTATATAGCTGGACCGGGCCAAATGGCTTCACATCCAATGAGCAAAACCCTACTATTCCAAATGCAACAACAGCTCAGGCAGGATCATATATATGCCAGGTTTCAGGATCAGGTGCTTGTGATGGGACTTTTACAGTAAACGTGATTGTAGGTGATAATGCGGCTCCGGTTCCTGATGTTACTCTGCTGGCAGACATTACAGGAGACTGTCATACAACGGTTACTACTATTCCTACTGCTACTGATAACTGTGCAGGACCAATTACTGCAACAACAACAGATCCTTTATCTTATTCAAACCCCGGAAACTATATTATCCACTGGACTTATAACGACGGAAATGGAAATACCGCTACTCAGAACCAGAATGTAATTGTGACATCAACAGCTCTTCCGACAACGGCTAATACCCAGCAAACATTCTGCGCCACCAATAATCCTAAAATCTCTGACATACAGATCACAGGTCAGAATATAAAATGGTATGATGCGGCAGGAAATATTGTACCTGCAACAACTGTTCTTATCAATGGACAGACCTATTATGCTTCTCAGACTATTAATGGTTGTGAGAGTAATAAAACAGCAGTTCTGGTAACGGTAAATACAACTCCTAAACCGACAGCCAATGTAAATCAGGATTTCTGTGCTTCTGCCAACCCTACTTTAGAAAAACTGATTGTAACGGGAACTGCTCTTAAATTTTATAATGCAGCAGGAAATGTAATTCCAATGTCAACTCCTCTGGTAAGCGGACAAATCTATTATGTAACGCAAACATTAAACAACTGTGAATCTGAAAAACTGGCAATAACAGTAACTCTGTCTACTGATAATGTTCCTGCAAAAGATGTAACACAGGTTTTATGTAATTCAACTACCGCAAATTCAATGACTGTCGATCTTCATTCTTATGAAGCCAGTATTATTAATAATCCGGCCGGTTATATTTTTACCTACACTGATACGGCAGGCAACCCTATTGCCAATCCTTCGGCTTACGTATTGAATACCGGAACAACACTTATTCACGTAAGAGTGGCAACGCCTGACGGATGTTTCAAAGGAGTTCGGTTAAGTCTTACCCTAAATCCAAAACCTTTTGTTCAACTTCCTGATAAGCTTGATTTTTGTGAAGGAAAGTCTGTTGTTCTGGATGCAGGACCAGGATTTATGTCTTATGAATGGAATACCGGAGCAACCACTCAAACAATTACTGTAACGACTCCGGGAACGTATACTGTAAAAGTGGCCAATATTTTCGGTTGTGAAAATACAAGTTCAACTCAGGTAAGCTATTCTGTTTTAGCACATATTGTTTCTGTCAATATCACGAACAATACAGCGACCGTTATTCTTTCTCAGAGCGGAAACTTTGAATTTTCTTTAAATAATTCCACATGGCAGGATTCCAACATTTTCACCAATTTAAGTATGGGAGAATACACCGTTTATGTGAGAACAAAATCCGGATGTATTATCGGACAGAAAAACTTCTCGATATTCAATATTCCCAATGCCATCAGTCCTAACGGAGATGGAATCAATGATGCGTGGAGAATAGCAGGATTGGAAAACTATCCGGGAACAGAAGTAAGTTTATATGACAGAAGAGGTGCTGTAATCTACAAAGAGATTATCAGAAATAAACCTTTCCAGTGGGACGGAAGATATGAATCCCATCCTATTTCTACAGGAAATTACTGGTATACCATAAAAGTTTCTGACGGAAGAATCTACAACGGATGGCTTTTGATCAAAAACAGGGAGTAACAAAAAACGGGCAGAAATTTCTGCCCGTTTTTTGTTTTATAATAATTTGATTTTATCGTCTGAGATATCGATGATCTTATCTTTATAAAGTCCTCCGATTGCTTTCTTAAAGTTTTTCTTACTCATCTGAAGCTCATCTTTAATCTCTTCAGTAGAAGATTTATCGGACACATACAAAAGTCCGTAATTTTCTTCCAGTTTGTTCAGAATCTTCTGTTTGAACTCATCAATATTTTCAAAACCTTCCGGCTGCAAAGAAACATCTATTTTACCGTCCTCACGGATAGCTTTGATGTATCCTGTTTCTTCTGACAATGGATACAGTTTTTTAAAAACATCGGAAGCATAGATCAAACCAATGTATTTTTTGTTGATGATCACATTCCAGCCCAGTTCACTTTCGTTCATCATAATCAGATCTACTTTGTCACCTTTTTTGAACGGAAGATCATCATACTGAGGATTTCTTTTGAACTTCGTAGTACCTGTAATCAGTTCCATATCTTCGTCTACATAGATATAAACCAGATATCTTTTCCCTTCAATGATTTTGGTTTTCTGCTGCTTGTAAGGAATAAATAAATCTTTAATGATTCCCCAGTCCATAAAAGCTCCGCTAGGAAGGCTTTGGACACAGCTCATTACCGCAAATTCACCTACTTCAGCCAAAGGAATTTCAGTGGTTGCTTTTAATTTATCATCATCCTGATATACAAAAACTTCAACTTCTTCACCTGTTTCTTTTTCTTCCTGAATAAAGATTTTAGGCAGAAAAGCCTTCTCACCGGATTCATCTACGAGGATCCATCCTGAATTAATTTTTTCTGAAATTGTTAAAGTTTGAGTTCTTCCGAGTTGCATTGATGATAAAATTAGCTGACAAAGGTACGGAAATTTGAAGATGCTATCCTAGTCAATGCTATTATAATTCTTTAAAGGCCTATCTTCATCTTTTGTAAAGCCTCTGAAACCTTTATATTTGAACAAAAATAATCATGAGAAAATTGATAATCCTACCTCTTATTTTTTTAACGTTTTTTTCAAATGCTCAGCTGCTGGAAAAAACAGCATTGGGTCTTTCCTATCGTTATACCGGAAGAAATGTCCTTCAGGCAGGATTAGAATCAGATTGGGAAATAGTTATGATGGTTCTATTATCCTTGGCCCTTCTTTACTTTATACCCATGTTAATGATAAAGATAAATTTATTCCTGAGATGAATGTCAACATTCTTCGTGCCGGGCTTTTGATCGGAGTCTCTGGTAATCCATATTCATTGGAACCGAGAATAGGTTTTTCCTTATTTAATGCGATATTTCTCAATACAGGATATGCTTTTCCCATTCATAAAGAAAAATATTTTAAAGGGATAACTTTTGGGATCCAGTTCAACATTGCACAAAAACATTCTAAGTTTTATGACCATCTGAAAATGATGTAAACAGTTATTGGTTTATAGATGATTTTTTTTCAAAACCAAGTTTCGTTCTTTATAGCAAAAATCTATAAAAAAGGCTGTCTCCAAAAGAAACAGCCTTTAATTTTAAATATTTAAATGATTAAATCCTTTAATCAGATATTACATATGAATAGGTCTTTTTGCGGTAGCATCCAATGCAGCTTCTTTGATAGCTTCTGCATAGGTTGGGTGAGCGTGAGAACTTCTTGCGATGTCTTCAGCGCTTGCACGGAATTCCATAGCAATTACCCCTTCTGCAATAAGGTCAGCAGCTCTTGCTCCTACGATGTGCATTCCTAAAACCTCATCAGTTTTTTCGTCTGCAATAATCTTCACAAGACCATCGATATCACCACTTGCACGGCTTCTACCTAAAGCTCTCATCGGGAAAGATCCTACTTTGTAAGCAACACCTTCTTCTTTCAGCTGCTCTTCAGTTTTACCAACTCCAGCAACTTCTGGCCATGTGTACACAACACCAGGAATCAGGTTATAGTTGATGTGAGGTTTTTGTCCTGCCAATGTTTCAGCAACGAAAACTCCTTCTTCTTCAGCTTTGTGAGCAAGCATAGCTCCTTTGATAACGTCACCGATCGCATAGATATTAGCAACATTAGTCTGCAGGTGATCGTTTACTTTTACTCTTCCTCTTTCGTCAAGCTCTACACCGGCCTTTTCAAGACCAAGACCGTCTGTGTAAGGTTTTCTACCTACAGAAACCAAACAGTAATCTCCTTCTACAACTACTTCTTCACCTTTTTTATCTTTAGCCGTGATCTTTACAGTATCTCCGTTTCTTTCAACTGCAGAAACCGCAGTGGAAAGCATAAACTTCATTCCTTGTTTTTTAAGAACTTTAGTCAATTCTTTGCTTAAAGCTCCATCCATTCCAGGGATGATTTTATCCATAAATTCAACAACCGTTACCTGTGCTCCCAGTCTTAGATATACCGAACCTAGTTCAAGACCAATTACTCC
The DNA here is from genome assembly GCF_003182335.1 of Chryseobacterium sp. AG844. Classification (NCBI taxonomy): domain Bacteria; kingdom Pseudomonadati; phylum Bacteroidota; class Flavobacteriia; order Flavobacteriales; family Weeksellaceae; genus Chryseobacterium; species Chryseobacterium sp. AG844. The sequence goes on from NZ_QGTV01000019.1 coordinate 29,590, forward strand.
ACCTCCGATTACTACTAAATGCTTAGGAATTTCTTTAAGGTTTAAAGCTTCCGTAGAAGTAATCACTCTTTCTTTGTCTAAAGAGATGAAAGGCAATGTAGATGGCTTGGAACCTGTTGCAATGATGGTATATTTAGACTCGATCGTTTCAGAAGAACCGTCGTTTTTAGTCACTTTAATCTGAGTAGCAGATTCGAAGCTTCCTACTCCTTCAAAAACAGTAATCTGATTTTTGTTCATCAGGTAGCTGATTCCGTCAGTATTCTGCTTGATCACTTCGTTTTTACGTTCGATCATTCTGGCAATATCCGCTTGCGGCTCGTTGATGATGATTCCGTGACCTGCAAAATTGTGTTTTGCATTTTCGAAATGCTCAGAGCTGTCAAGAAGTGCTTTTGACGGAATACATCCAACGTTAAGACAAGTTCCGCCTAAAGTTGAATATTTTTCAATAATTGCTGTTTTGAAACCTAATTGTGCTGCACGGATAGCAGCAACATAACCACCGGGACCAGAACCTATTACGGTAACATCGAATTGACTCATGTTATTGTATGAATTTGTTTATTATTATCTATCTTAATTCTTACAAATTTACATATAAATTACCAAGCACCAAAGTGAGTTTTATCAATTTTAAAAATGGTAATTATATGCTCCAGTTTAATGAAAAGTATTATTTTATGAATTTTATATTTTCTTCATTGCCTTCCTTCAGATAAATTGCGGTAAATACAAGCGGTTTTTCAGCTGATGCATTATCAAAACGAAGGATTTTTACATTTTTAGGTTCGTAAAAAGCATCTCCTGTATGAAGTACCACTTTCTCATGTCCTTCTATCTGAAAAACGGCTTCTCCGGAATTGATGATTCCCAAAACCGGACAGGGATGCAGATGCTCGGGAGCTCCTTGTCCTGCAGCCATAGTTATTTCCTGAATTTCTGTGGATTTTACTTGCTGATCAAGAGCCGTTTTTAATAACTCTTTTCTGGAGATGGTTTTCTGCTGAGCAATCATAACAACAGAATTCAACATTAAAACAGCGAAAATAAGTGGCTTCATAGATCGGTATTAATTGTAAGAAATCAGTATAGCAAAATTATATATTCAACTTTCCTTGTCCAATGGTTCCCGTACTTTCAAAAAATGAGCCTCCATAGACATACCATTCAAGGCTTTCCAGATATTCTACTGCATTTTCCGGAGTGATGTTGGGACGGTCTTTTTTCGAAACAATTCCTTTATACCATCTTCCTGATCTAGAATAATGCTCATATTCCACAAGGTAATGAATCCAGATTCTCTGGCATAATTTGCACTGTTGGATAGACACTTCTCCATTTCTTCCGTTGGTATGATCGATTCCTAATTCTGAACTTCTGAATTCGGTATAATGGAAATCAGGTTTCTCACAGGCACATCCTAATTTTTGGATTTTATTCATGAATAAAATGGGTTTTCAGATAAAATTTGTAGCCTCAAAAGTAAGAAATTAACAGTCTATAAAGCAAATGGAGTCATTATGGTTTGACCAGATCCAATAAGACCTTTTCATATTTATCCAGAATAATATTTTTTGAGAACCTTGATTTAATGGAATTTTTTACAGCATCCCGATTATAATTGCCCTGAAGGATTCTTACAATCTCCCGGGCAAACCTGTCATGGTTCTCAATATCTGCAATCTCTCCGTTTATATTATGCTGGATAATCTCGTTGATTCCGCCGGGACAGTTATTGGCCAGGGAATAAGTTCCGCAGGCACCAGCTTCCAGAAGAACGTTGGGAAAGCCTTCGTATCGTGAAGAAAGCACAAATAAGTCCGCATATTTAAGATACTGGTAGGGATTTTCCTGTCTGCCATGGAAAATCACTTTTTTTAATCCTAAAAGTTCCCTGGTCTGAAGCAAAAGGTCTTTATCTTTTCCATCTCCCAAAATATGAAGCATAATATTTTCATTTTTAAGCCTTGAAAAAACCTTTAACAGGTTATCAAACCCTTTTCTGGAAGACAGATTTCCAATGGCCACTACATTTTTATAATTGTATTTGAAGCATTCGGGTTTTAAAGACAAGGCCATTTTATCTTCAATGAAATCAAAGTCTACAGGATTATTGATCTTGACAATTTTTTTCTTTTTAATATTAAAATTATCGACAAGATCTTTCATCATATCATCGCTTTGAGCAATAATTTTCTGATAGTTGTTGTAAAAATTATAGAAAAACTTAATCTCTTTGCGGGTTACATGCTGTGTGACAACATTAGTTTCCCTGGCAATAAATTTCGTTCTTGGAAAAAGTTTTATAAACAGGGATAAATAAGCATTTACCTCACCAAAACCTGAAAAGACAATATCCGGTTTTCTTCTGTAGATCTCTCCTAAAATAGGCCTTAATGAATGTCTTATTCTTTCAGTATTGATATCGATAATTTCAACATCTTTTTTCAGAAAATTCAAATATCCGCCCTGCTTACGTAATAGCAAAATCTTAGGCTCAAACCGATCCCGGGAGAGATGATTCGCTATTGTGGTAACAATCCTTTCTGCGCCCCCGGTTTCTAAGTCCGGCAGAATAAATATGACAGATATTTTTTTCATCCTATCAAAGTTACTAAAAAGTTTAGTTATCTTTCAAATATTGTGAGGGTGAAGATCGCCGTTTTCATGGTAATTAACAGAAATTAACTAAGCTTTAAATTTAATTTGATTACTATTCATTATAGAGTTAACACGTTACAAATCATTATAGAGTTAACACATTACAAAATAAAGTAAGTTCTTCTGCTGAAAAACTTACTTATAATTTATATTCTAAAATGTATTCTCCTTTTAGTTCGCTACGTCACTGATAAATTTAATTCTCAACATTCTCACTTCTTCATCAGAAAGTTCATCCCCGAATTCATCCAGCAATACTTTCATACTGTCGCTTTCAGATTCGTTCATAAATTCCATGAATCCATCTACAATATCTTCATCAAAATTATCTTCAATATAGTAATCAATATTCAGCTTTGTTCCCTGGTAAACGATCCTTTCCATCTCTTTCAGGAGTTCATCCATAGAAAGGTTCTTAGCTCTTGCTATATCTTCAAGATCAATCTTTTTATCAGTACTCTGGATAATGAAAACTTTATGGCTGGATTTATTGGCCACCTGCTTCAATACCATATCCTGGGTACGTTCGATATTATTATCTTCTACGTATGTTTTGATGTAGTCTGCGAATTCTTTACCATATTTTTTGGCCTTTCCTTCCCCTACTCCATAGATTTTGGTAATTTCATCTACCGTAATCGGATACTGAACCGTCATATCTTCCAAACTTGGATCCATAAAGACGGTATATGGTGGAATTCCATGTTTTTTAGCGACTTTCTTTCTTAATTCTTTCAACAGGTTGAAAAGGTTCTGATCCATACCTCCTCCAGCCTGCTGCTGTACCTGATCACTTTCAGCTTTCGCCTGGGTAAGATCAAATTCTCTGTCTTCAGCAATTAAAAAGGTGTCTTTAGATTTGCCATTCAGAACACTTTTTCCTTTCTCTGTAATTTTTAAAACCCCATAGGTTTCAATATCTTTCTGTAAAAAATTCTGAACAGTCGCCTGTCTTAAAATTGTTTTCCAATAGTTATCTTTTTCATCCTTTCCAAAGCCAAAGTGAGAACTTTGTTCAAGCTTATAGGATTTCGTCACTGCATTTTCTTTTCCTGCAATAACGGATATCAGATCTTTTGATTTGAACTTCTCGCCTGTGTCTCTAATCAGCTCCAGGGCCTTTTTTAAATCGGCAGTAGCATCTTTCAATTTTGGAGGATTGGATGAGTTGTCACACATCTTTGCTCCGTCTCCGTTCACAGGATCAAAACTTTCTCCAAAATAGTATAGAATATATTGTCTTCTGCTCATGGAAGTTTCGGCATAGCCTACGACTTCATTCAGAAGCTGTAATCCGATTTCTCTTTCAGAAACGGGTTTCTGAGCCAGGAATTTTTCCAGTTTTTCGATATCCTTAGGATCATAGAATGCCAGGCAGTGGCCTTCTCCTCCGTCTCTTCCAGCTCTTCCTGTTTCCTGGTAATAACTTTCCAGTGATTTCGGGAAGTCGTAATGGATCACAAAACGTACATCCGGTTTATCAATTCCCATTCCGAAGGCAATGGTGGCTACAATAACATCTACCTCTTCCATCAGGAATTTATCCTGATTTGCTACTCTTACTTTTTGGTCAAGACCGGCATGATAAGGCAGAGCGTTGATTCCGTTCACCTGCAGAAGCTGGGCAAATTCTTCCACTTTTCTACGGCTCAGACAGTATACAATTCCTGATTTTCCTTTATGCTGATTGATAAATTTTACGATTTCCTTATCTACATTGATTTTAGGACATACTTCGTAATAGAGATTAGGACGGTTAAAGCTTTCTTTAAACACCAATGCATTGGTCATTCCTAAAGTTTTCTGGATATCATCCTGAACCTTAGGAGTAGCAGTAGCCGTTAAAGCAATCACCGGTACATTGGCGATTTTGTCTATAATCTGTTTCAGATTTCTGTATTCCGGTCTGAAATCATGTCCCCACTCTGAAATACAGTGAGCCTCGTCGATAGCAAAGAAAGAAATTTTCACTTCTTTCAAAAAATCCAGGTAATCATCTTTAATTAATGATTCAGGAGCTACATACAGAAGCTTGGTTTTGCCGCTTTTGATATCGTCAAAAACCTGTTTGGTCTGCGTTTTGTTTAATGATGAATTCAGTACGTGTGCTACCCCATCATCAGATGAAAGGCCGTTCACGGCATCTACCTGATTTTTCATCAACGCTATCAGGGGCGAAACTACTATTGCCGTTCCTTCCGAAATAAGAGCCGGAAGCTGGTAACATAATGATTTTCCGCCACCTGTAGGCATTAAAACAAATATATCCTTCCCATTCAATAGGTTATCTATAATCTGTTCCTGCTGGCCCTTAAATGTAGAAAACCCAAAATACTTTTTCAATTCGCCTGATAAATTGGCTTTTTTTGCGCTCATCTAATTTTCTATTGCTAAATTTGCATCTCACCCAAAGTTATAAAAATTCTGCTTAAAATAAAAGCGAACGAATTTATAAAAAATAAAATTTATATTAAATATTCTTTTTAAAATATAACATTTTTTAGGAACTTTTTTGTATACCTTATCATCGTAAAATGGATAGAACCAACATTATATCAATTGCAAAAAGCACTTTAGAAATAGAAATTTCTGAACTTGAAAAATTAAAAAACAGAATCGATGACGAATTTGCCCGTGCAGTAGAGATCATTCATTCTGCAAAAGGGAAGCTCATTGTTGTAGGAATCGGAAAATCGGCACATGTGGGTAACAAAATTGTTGCTACATTAAACTCAACCGGTACACCTTCACAGTTTTTACATGCTTCAGAAGCGATTCATGGTGATCTTGGAGTTATTCAGAAACAGGACGTGGTTTTATGTATCTCGAATTCAGGAAATTCTCCGGAAATTGCCAATCTGGTTCCATATTTAAAAGATTACTCTTCTTCTTTAATTGGAATGACCGGAAACAGATCCAGTAAACTGGCAGAATTTTCGGAAGTTATTTTGGATACTCATGTTGATATCGAAGCCTGCCCTAATAAACTGGCACCCACCAGCTCTACAACTATACAAATGGCTTTGGGAGATGCTTTGGCTGTTGCTTTAATGGAACTGAATGATTTTAAAGCGAATGATTTTGCCAAATTCCACCCGGGAGGAAGTTTAGGAAAAAACCTGACATCAAAAGTAGAACAGTTCCTTTCTTCTCAAAAGCCTCAGGTTACGGAAGATTCTTCAATAAGAGATGTCATTATTTCCATCAGTGCCTCGAGCCACGGAATCACGGTGGTAACGAATGGAGACCAGATTATTGGCGTTATTACAGACGGAGATTTAAGAAGAATGCTGATGAAAGGAGAAGATATCAGTAAGGTGTCAGCTAAAGATATCATGTCTGCCCGTCCGAGAACAATTGAAAAAGGTGCTTTGGCCAAAGAAGCCATGAAAATTCTGAAAGAAAATAATATCGGCCAGCTTGTAGTAACGGAAAACGGGAAGTATTTCGGGATCATAGACCTGCATAAATTGTTAGACGAAGGGATTAATTAGAACTTATAAATCAGAGGAGATGTTAAACTGAGGGATGATTTTGCAGATTGTAAGTAAAATCTAACTAATCATTCACAGACTCTTGCTTCTGTCATTTTTTTTATAAATTTGCGCTTTAAAATTTTATTCTGTGAGTGAAGGTAAAGACATGTCCTTTCTTGGGCATATAGGAGAATTAAGAGGGCACCTGATCCGATCGATTATTGCTATCATAGTTGCCGCTTTTGTGGTAGGCTTTAACATCAACTGGATTATGGACCATATCTTTTTTGGGCCTACCAGAAATGATTTCCCTACCTTCAGACTTGTAAATCATTTTTCAAGAATGATTTTAGGTGAAGACAGTATTCATCTTCCAAAGGACTTTCCTGTTCGTGTACAAAGATTGTATCAGCAGTTCAATGTCATGATGGCTGTTTCAATTTTTGGCGGAATGGTAGCAGCATTTCCTTATATTGTATGGGAACTGTGGCGTTTTATCAGTCCGGCTTTACATCCGAGAGAGAAAAAAAATTCTATTTATATTATTAATGCGGTATGGATGCTTTTTATGACCGGAGTTTTATGCGGTTATTTTCTTATCCTTCCGTTTGCAGTCAATTTCGGGGTTATTTTTAAAATCTCAGATATTATTGTTCCCCTTTATGATTTAAGTGATTATACCACATTATTTTTACAGGTGGTGTTGGGTATGGGTGTTATTTTCCTTTTCCCGATTCTGATCTATTTCCTTACCAGCATCGGAATTCTTACGCCTACGTTCATGAAAACTTACCGTCGCCATGCCATTGTATTAATTATGGTAGTAGCTGCAATCATTACTCCGGCAGACGTTTTAAGTATGTTGATGGCCGCATTCCCGCTATTGATTTTATATGAATTCAGCATCATGATGTGTACGTTCACTTATAAAAAAGTACAGAAAAACAACGCAAATCTTCCTGTAGTACAGAAATAAACAGTATTTTTTACTCATAAAAGCATAAGCGCTACTATTCAGCTGAATAGTAGCGCTTATTTTATATAAAAATATTAATCTTAATTAGATTTATTCTTAATTTAATTAAAACAACAATAAAATTTAACCAAAAATATAAAGTTTAGAATAATTAACACAGTTATATCAACATTTCTTTTAAAAAAATACACTATCTTTAAAAACTTTAACAACAATCAATAAAAATATGAAAAAGAAAATTATTTTCGTCTGTGCACTGGCTTTAAGTCTGGGCGGTTTGCAGGCACAACGCTGGGAACCTGTCTCGGAAAAAATCACCCCGATAAGAAAGGAAATAAAGGTAGAATATGCCTACAAATTTGACCTTTCTGCATTAAGAAATCAACTAAAGGATGCTCCTGAAGCAGGAAAAGGTGGAAACGCTGTAATCGTTTCTATCCCTACAGCAGATGGAAGAATTGAAAGATTTTCGGTTTACAGTTCGCCCGTAGTTGAAAAATCAATGGCAGACCAATACGAATTGGGAGCATATGCCGGTATCGGGTTAGATAATCCACATAAACAAATCCGGTTCAGTACAGCACCTAATGATTTCCAATCTATGACATTCGATACTGATTCAGGAAAATACGAATTTATAGAACCTATTAATAAAGAAAAGGATGTATACGGGGTCTTTTTCAAATCCAACAAATCCCATGAAGACCCTTTCGAATGCAGAACTGCTGAGCCTGAGAAGGCAAAGAAAGAAATGAATAAGCTTCTTAAAACAAAAAATGTTTTGAAGGGATTAGGTAATGCTAATAAAAGTAACGAACAAAAATACAGAACCTATAGAATTGCCATCTCGGTAAACGGCGAATATACACAGCTTGCCGGAAGTGTTCCTTTGGCAGCAGCGCGTATTAATGCTACGATGAACCGTGTAAATGGTGTTTTTGAAAAAGATTTTGGGATCCACATGATCGTACAGGATCTTCCACAACTTATATTTGCAGATCCCGCTACAGATCCTTATTCGAATGTAATTACCAATTCAAATGGTACCTATAGCGCTCCCGCAGCATGGAACCTTCAGCTTCAGCAAACCCTTACCAATACCGCTGGTGTAGGTAACGCAGCCTATGATATAGGACATTTCTTTGGCCACAGAGGTGGTGGCGGAAGTGCCGGAGATGTAGGAAATGTCTGCAGAAACCCTGCAAACAACAATGATGCTACTTCTAAAGGAGCAGGAATCACTTCTCCTTCTACTCCGGATCAGCCTTTTGGAGATAATTATGATATCGATTTTGTAGCTCATGAAATTGGTCACCAGTTTGGTGCTGCACACACCATGTCTATTGCTTTGCACGGAGCCCACATGGAGCCGGGATCAGGATCTTCGATTATGGGATATGCCGGTATTACCAACTATAATGTTCAGATGCATTCTGATGCTTATTTCCATACCAAAAATATTGAAGAAGTAGGAGCCTACGTTAATGCTCAGGACTGTGGAATTATTACAAATGTGGCAAATACACCACCTTCTATTCAGCCGATGGCTAATAAAATGATCCCTAAAGGAACCGCTTTTGTGTTAACAGCTTCTGCAACAGATCCACAAAATGATCCGATGACCTATACCTGGGAACAGTATGATCTGGCTACGTCTGCTTTTGGTCCGGTAAGTGCAACCAGAAATAATGGTGCGAATTTCAGATCTCTGATGCCTACCACTTCCCCTACCCGTTATTTCCCTAAATTCACCAACGTTCTTAATGGTACTCTTACCAGCCCTACAGACTGGGAAACTGTATCCAATATCCCAAGAACAATGAATTTCAAGGTAACGGTGAGAGATAACAATCCGGATGCTGCACAGCAGCAGACACAGAGCAGCCTGATGAAGGTGGACATAGGAAATGAAGGTCCTTTCAAAGTGACTTCAACCACCGTTTATAATAATACACCTGGAGCGGTTACATGGGATGTTGTCAACACGAATAATGCACCATACAATGTTCAGAATGTTAAAATAGATTATACTACAGATAATGGAACGACATGGACAGTTATCAGCCCATCTACAGCTAATGACGGATCTGAGCCGTTTTCATTCTCTTCTCTGGCTACAGGTACCGGTGTAAAAATAAGAGTAAGTGCCATTGATAATGTATTCTATGCCATTGGGAATGCTACTGTTTCCGCATCAGCGGGCGCCTGTACAACATCTGCTCCTACAGGAGTTACGGTAAGTGGTATTACAAGAACATCTGCATCTGTAAACTGGACAGCGTTAGTTGGAGCAACGTATTCTGTACAGTACAGAAAAGTGGGGACAGCCACATGGACTACTGTTCCTGTTTCAACAAATTCTTATAATATTTCAGGGCTTACAGAAGCTACTCAATATGAAGTACAGGTAGCCAATGTTTGTAGTGCTTCGGTTGGTTCTTATTCAGCATCAACGAATTTTACCACATTATCTTTTGCTAAATGTTCAATCACCGGAACCAATGCCGCTGACGAGTATATTTCCAATGTTACGGTAACCGGCGCAGGAATGAACCCCGTTTCAAATACCAGCAGCAACACTCCTTACACAGACTACACTACTGATCCATCGAAACTGATTACCCTTATGTCCGGATCTTCAGGGAATAATATAAGCATCACCAAGGCGTGGACGAGCTCACAGTATAACGATGGAGTAACCGCCTGGATAGACTTCAACAAAGACGGAGTATTCTCTTCTTCTGAAGTAATCTACACCAGTGCACCTAGTATAGCAACACCGGTTTCCGGAACATTCTCTGTACCGGCAGACGCGTATACGGGAGGCAACGTTATTATGAGAGTTGTATTAGGATATGAAAGCCAGCCAAGCAGCGGATGCAGCAACCAGCAATATGGTGAAGTTGAGGATTATCCGGTATTGATTCAGCAGCAGCTTTCCACCAGTGAGACAGTGAAAGATAAGAGTTCAATCCAGATCTACCCTAACCCGGCAAGTGATATATTGAATGTAACTGAAATTTCATCTAAAGCTCAGTTTATCATTACGAATATGGCAGGTCAGAAAGTTATGAACGGACCTATTAATGATAATAAAATCTCTGTTTCAAAATTAACGACAGGAACTTATATTATTTCAATTGAAGACAAAGGAACGACTTCAAATATGAAATTCATCAAAAAATAAAACCTAACCCGTTTTTAGAGCCCGGCAATGACCGGGCTTTTTTTATGCCTTCCTAAAATCTGTATTTAATTTGATTTCCGGCATCGGGCTATTAATTTAATTTTATACTTTTGAAAAGATTTAATAACAGTTTACATGAAAAAATTGTCATACACCCTCTTATTTGCATCAGGACTGGTTTTCGGACAGTTCTTTGAAAAAGATAAGACTTTCACCAAACAGGATACTTTAAAGGGTTCCAATACCGAGTTCAGAAATTTTTGGGATGTCAAAAAATATGACCTTTCCGTGGAACCGGATTTTGAGCAGAAAAGTATCAAAGGAAATAATAAAATCAGTTTTGAGATTATAAAAGATATTACCAATCCTGTATTTCAGATTGACCTTCAGCAGCCTATGAAAGCTGACAAAGTGGAAGGAAACTTTCCTATCGCCAATTACAGACAGGATGGAGACTTTATTTTCATTACAGCGAATAAAAAATTCAAAAAAGGCGAAAAATATACGATTAACGTCATCTATTCCGGAAATCCTGCTATTGCTAAAAATGCACCATGGGATGGCGGATGGGTTTTCACTAAAGATGAGAAAGGAAATCCATGGATGACTGCTGCTGACGAAGGCATAGGAGCTTCCATATGGCTTCCTACCAAAGATATCTGGAGTGATGAACCTGACAACGGAATCATCATGAAAATTATAACTCCTAATGATCTGGTAGGTGTAGGTAACGGCAGACTCACTGATAAAAAGACAGCCGGAAATAAAACTACTTATACCTGGGAGGTTAAAAATCCTATCAATGCCTACTCCATTATCCCGAGTATAGGAAAATATGTAAATTTTAAAGATGTATTTGAAGGCGAAAAAGGAAAACTGGATCTGGATTACTGGGTAATTGACTATAATCTGGATAAGGCAAAAAAACAGTTTCAACAGGTGAAACCTATGCTTTCCGCATTTGAATACTGGTTTGGCCCGTATCCGTTTTATGAGGATTCATACAAACTTGTAGAATCTCCTCACCTTGGTATGGAACATCAGAGTAATGTAGCCTATGGAAACAAATATCAGAACGGCTATTTGGGCAGAGATCTTTCAGGGACAGGAGTCGGGTTAAACTGGGATTTCATTATTATTCATGAAAGCGGCCACGAATGGTTCGCCAATAATATCACAGCAAAAGATCAGGCTGATATGTGGATCCATGAAAGTTTCACCAATTATTCCGAGACTCTTTTCACGGAAAAATATATGGACAAAAAATCTGCTGACACCTATGTTCAGGGGATCAGAAAATTGATAGACAATGACATTCCTATTATCGGCCGTTATGGTGTAAGAAATGAAGGCAGCGGAGATATGTACCCGAAAGGGGCTAATATGCTTCACACGATAAGACAGGTTATCCATAATGATGAAAAATTCAGACAGATTTTAAGAGGTTTGAATAAAGATTTTTATCATCAGACGGTTACCACACAACAGGTAGAAAATTATATCTCCTCAAAATCGGGAATCGATTTTTCAACGGTATTTGATCAGTACCTGAGAACAATAAAAATTCCAACCCTTGAGTATGCTCAGGATGGTGATACTTTAAAATTCCGGTATACCGATGTGGTAAAAAACCTTAAACTGCCGATACTCATCAATGGTGACCAAACCATAAATCCAACGGAAGAGTGGCAGACCGTAAAGCTTAAAAAGAGCTCTCCGGTTGAGCTTGATCCCAACTATTATATTAATTATAAAAATATTAAATAAAGAAAAAGGCAGATTTGCAGACCAGCAGATTTGCCTTTCGTTTTTTTACCTTAAAATTTTAAGAAAAGTTTAATACTTTTTTCGTAACAAATTCAGAAAAAAAGCAACTATTTAACTATTAATTTAAACCTAATGAGAAAAACAGTACTTAGCCTTGGTATTTTTGCTGCTTTTTTAGCAAATGCACAGTCTATAAAAACCACTATTGATCTAGTCAACGTAAAAGATGATAAAGTAGCCGTTACCATGGAGTTCCCAAAAATGAAATCCGGTGACATTAAATTTCATTTCCCTAAAACAGTTCCGGGTACTTATTCTGTAGACGACTACGGAAGATTCATCGAAGGAATCAAATTTTACGATAATAAAGGAAAAGAGCTTACTTATACTAAAGTAAATGACAATACCTATTCATTGAAAAATGCTCAGGGTCTTTCCAAAATCTCTTATCTTGTAAATGACAGTTTTGATGATGAATTGGATACCTCTAAGCATAAAGCCGTATTTTCTCCTTCAGGAACTGATATTGAAGAAGGAAAGATATACATGATCAATACCCACGGATTTATCGGATATATCGAGAACATGCAGGATGTTCCTTATCAGCTTGTCATTCAGAAACCCACTGATTTCTACGGAACCACAGCGCTGGTAGATCAGGATAAATCTGAATCAACAGATACCTATACTCTAGCCAACTATGGTAAGGTGACCGATTCACCATTAATGTATACAAAGCCGGATTATATTACCTTCAATGCCGGAGGAATGGATCTAGTGCTAGGCGTTTATTCTCCGACAGGAAAGTATAAAGCTGCCGATTTCAAAGAAAATCTTGAAAAAATGGTGGTTGCCCAAAAGAAATTCCTGGGCGATATGAACACGAATAAAAAGTATGCTATCATGCTTTATCTTTCCGGTGGTGACGGACCTAGCATTAAAGGTTTCGGAGCATTGGAACACCACGAATCGACAAGTGTGGTGCTGCCTGAAGCAATGCCGAAGGATGCCATTGACAATACCATTACGGATGTCGTTTCCCACGAGTTTTTCCATACGGTAAACCCTCTGAAAACCCATTCCGAAGAGATTCATTATTTTGATTATGCAGATCCGAAAATGTCTCAGCACTTATGGATGTATGAAGGCGGAACGGAATATTTTGCCAACTTATTCCAGATCCAGGAAGGTTTGATCAATAAAGATCAGTTCCTTCAGAGAATGGGAGAGAAAATTGCCAATTCCAAGAGCTATGACGATACAATGCCATTTACAGTAATGAGTAAAAATGTATTGGTAGAGCCTTATAAAGATCAGTACAGAAACGTCTATGAGAAAGGAGCTCTTTTAGCCATGTGTTTAGACATCGAGCTTAGAAAATTGTCCAACGGAGAAATGGGATATCGTGATATGATCAGAAAACTGTCTCAGAGATTTGGTGAAAACAAACCTTTCAAAGATGATAAACTGATTGACGAATTGGTAACAATTACCGGATATCCTCAGGTAAAAGAATTCTACAACAAATATATCGCAGGAAACCAGCCAACACCTTATGCACAATATCTGAGCATGGTAGGGGTGGATATTAAAAAGCAGGAAAGCCAGCCTTTGTTCTGGTTTATCAAAGATCCGAATCAGACAGGCTTTGATGAAAAGACCAATGCCTTTGCTTTTGATGAACATTCTGCACTATCTCCGTTTGCGAAAAGTATCGGATTTAAAATCACAGACCAGGTACTTGCTTTAGACGGAAGAACGGTAGACATCAAAAAGGTACAGGATTTTATTGGATATACCAGAACCATTAAAGAAGGACAGGAAGTTACGGTAACCATTCTAAGAGACAATGCCGGGAAGAAAGAGAAAATGACATTGAAAGGAAAGGCTATTCTGGATAAAATGACCATGGAAACACTTTCTTTCAAAGCGAATCCAACACCGGAAGAACTGAAACTACAGACTCAGTGGCTTACAGGTAAAAAATAAAGAGAAAAGCGGGGAAATTTCCCGCTTTTTATTTTTATCAGCTTTATCCTGATACAAACCTAACAGGTTTTGAAAACGTGTTAGGTTTCTTATTGGCCCTAATTTCAACGAGAATCAATCCTCTTTTCTGATCGTAATCCTGAAAGTACTCCCCTTTCCTACTTCAGTCTGGGAAATCTTAATATCTCCATTGTGGTATTCATGAATAACTCTTCTTGCCAGTGACAATCCTAGTCCCCAGCCTCTTTTCTTGGTAGAATATCCGGGATTAAAAGCATTTCGTGCCTGCTGTTTGGTCATCCCGCTTCCATTGTCTTTTACCTCAATGAGAATATTCTTATTTCTTTCAAAGACAGACATGGTAATAGAGCCTTCACCTTTCATCGCATCCACCGCATTTTTTACCAGATTTTCAATGACCCAGCTCATCAGAATTTTGTTGTGAGGAACCAGAACGGTATACGTAGGAAGATTAAGCGTAAAATTGATCTTTCTGGAGATCCTTGTTTTTAAATAATCATAATTCTCCTGAATGGTTTCATTAAAATTTCTGTCATTCAGTTCTGGAACAGAACCTATTTTTGAGAATCGCTCTGAGATCGTTCTGAGTCTTTCAATATCTTTTTCTATTTCATGTACTCCTTCCGAATCCGGATTATCAAGCTTCATAATTTCCATCCACCCGATCATGGATGATAAAGGAGTTCCGATCTGATGTGCAGTTTCTTTAGCCAGACCCGCCCAAAGATATCCTTCATCCGTCTTTTTAATAGTCTTGAAAAACCAGAAAGAAAAACCAAAATACAGCAGAATAAACAGCCCTAAAATATAGGGAGAATACCTGAGATTATTAAGCAGACGCGAGTTGTCATAATAGACAAACTGATTATTTCCATCCGGCACTTTGATCTCAATAGGATCATAATTTTTTTCCATATTGCGGATCAGATCCTGCAGTTTTTCAGGACTTTTAATCGTACTTTCAGGAATATTTCTGTAGTATCCAAGGTCAAGAATCGGGTTTTTATATTTATCTGTTACAATGAACGGAATGGTATTGTTAATGTTCAGAATATCCGGCAGCAGATCCAGCACATCAGTATCCGGAGTTTTAACCTCCTGTTGTATTCTTATCGCTTTGGAAAGAAGACTGATCCTTTTGATCTCCTCTTTTCTGAGAAAATTAATAAGCGATGTTGAAGCCACTACAATGGCAATAACCAAAGTAGTCATCACAACAAAAATGATCCAGTTATTCAGTCTGGTGAGGATGGATTTTCTCAAAGTATTTTATTTTAAAACATTCAGGATTTTCTGCAGCTCAGTATTTCCGCTTCCCTGATAGTTGTTGATGATAATCGAAAATACATATTTTTTCCCATCTTTTGCGGTGTGGTATCCGGCAAATGATTTGGTATCTCTCATCGTTCCGCTTTTCATTTTCATTCCATTATCCTGAACCGGAAATCCATCATAGTAAGCTTCAAACCAGGATTGTTTTTTAGCATATAAAAGAGCCTGCACTTCTGCTTTTGCAGACACATAATTCTGAGGGGAAAGCCCACTTCCATCTGCAAAGTTGATCATATTAGGATTGATCCCTTTTGATTTCCAGAATTCTTTCAGATAGGCAACTCCGCTTTTAAAGCTTGAATTTCCTTTTTTCTCTTTTCCTAACGTTTTAATTAATGTTTCTCCATACAGATTGATACTTTTTCTCAGAAACCAGTACACAATTTTATCAAGAGTCGGAGATTGATAAGTCAGGAGAATATTATTTTTTGGAGCTGCTAAAGAATTTTTTCCATCTACTTCAAGCTGAGAATTCGTTACAGCTTTTCCAGAAAGTTCAATTCCTGACTCCTTCAGCCATTGTTTTACTTCTGCTGCCAGCTGCAGCGGCGGATTGGGAGCAGAACCGGAAACAGTAACTGTTTTTCCAGCCGGGAGCATTCCATTAATCAAAGCGACATCAGAATGAGGAGCGGTAAAGATCAGGCTTTGATCCGAGTTTCCTCCTGTTTTCAGGTCATTCAGCCACTTCACCCCTTCCAGCGGATAAGAAAAGCTTTTAAAATCGGTTCCATTAATATTGATATCAAACTGGTTCTCTTTCCAGTTGATTCCCCATACACCCGCACCATAGTAATTCCCCAGGTCATCCCACGGCCAGCCTCCCGGAATCGTTTGATGATCAAAATAAGAATCATCAATGATCAGATCCCCTGATATTTTTGTTATCCCTGAATTTTTGATAGCATCAATCAGTTTCTTTTTAAAATTTTCGGGTTTATAGCCATCATATCTCCAGCTTCCCAAAGTAGGGTCGCCGTTGGAGCTGATGAAAAGGTTTCCATTCAGCGTTCCTCCGGAGATATTTCCGGAATAGCTTGAAGTCGTGGTAAAAGTATAGTTTTTTCCTAAAGTTTCCAGTGCAGCTCCTGCTGTGAAAATCTTTTGCGTAGAGGCAGTAGAAAGACCCTTATTTCCCTGATATTCATATAAAAAGTTTCCGTTTTCATCGGAAACATAAAAAGATAAGCTGGAAGATACTGCTCCTGAAGAATCCATAAGATCCTTTGTTACTTTATCTAATTTTTGGGCTATATTCTGTGCAGCAACCATCTGTACAGAGAGTATGAGAACTGCAAATGTTTTTTTCATTACATTGTTATTTGGGTCTGCATGCAAAGGTTCCAATACAGTCTACAAAGAGTATACGGACCTTTTTCTATTGATTTAAATTCTGATCAAATATAGTTAAAATAAAAGCTTTTCATACTCACTGAGCTCTTCGGAGGTGAAAAGTATCTGATGGCCAGGAGTTTTTTCAAATGAACGATCATGTTTGAAATATTTCTCATAATCATCTTCATCAATAAAAATGTCCATCTGGCATTCCTTTATATATTTTGATTTTTCCCCGTAATCCTGAATAAAATATCCTGAATCATTCCAGGGTTCATGATGGCATCTCAGGCAGTTTTTTTGGTGCACAGCTTTATAACCGCATATTTCACAATTCCGGAGGTCCTGAAATACTGCTGAGATTTCATTCCGACTCTCTTCTGGAAAAAAAGAAAGGGGAACGCTTCTCAAAAGCAGATAATAATTGGGTTCCTGCCATGAAAAGTAAAATCCCTCTTCAGGATGGGTATAAAGCCATAAACTCTTAAGATCATACTCAACCTCGGCTTTGACAATATTCTGAATATTCAGAACAACCTCATTACTTCTTTTGACATTCTGTTTGTCATCAATTTCAATAACGGGCTGTTGTTCCAGAAAATGGTTCAGGCACAATGTGGTCTGCCAGGAACCTATGGTTCTCATTTTACCTTCTTCTCCACAGATTTCACAAGTTTTTACCGATAATTTCGAATACTTATCTTTGATGTTTTTAAGCTTGTTATTGAGTATTTCATCCTCAGAATAGGTATAGCATCTCAATTCACCAAACTTCTCCTTTCCAAAGACACGGTGTTCCATGTTCCAGCCTGCCAAAGCAAATTCATACAGCAATTTCCGGATAAGTTCATTCCATCCGGTACTGTTCACTGAAAAATTAGTGAGATTGCGTTCTATGAAAAGATTAATTTCATTTTCGCTCATTAAAGTCTGCTTCCTGCTTCTATTTCGTAAGGCTCTTTTCCTTTTTCAAAAATCCTTGTCAGCTCACTTCCTTCTACAGTAATGGAATCATTGGTTCTTCTGATCCAGTTCCCTTCTCTTAGACCAACCACTTTGATATCATTCTGGGTAAGAAACTCCTGAATACGGGTTTCTCTGGTTTCTCCGTTATGTTTTAAGTCGGGATTAGGATCAAGATAGTGCGGATTAATATTGAAAGGCACCAATCCCATACAGTCGAAACTTGGCGGATATACAATCGGCATATCGTTGGTAGTCTTCATATTCTGGCCTCCGATATTGCTTCCTGCGCTGCATCCGAGATAGGCTTTTCCTTTTGATACATTTTCTTTCAGGACAGACATCAGCCCTTCTTCGTGTAATGTTTTAACCAATAAAAAGGTATTTCCGCCTCCTGTAAAGAAACCTTTTGCCTGATGAATGGCTTCCTTTTTATCTTCAAATTCGTGAAGACCTTTCACTTTTATATCGATGGTTTCAAAGAAAGAACGTGCTTTTGCGGTATAATCATCATGGGAAATTCCGCCTGGTCTTGCAAAAGGAATAAATACAATTTCATCAATTCCGTTATAAAGTTGGATTAATTCTTCTCTTAAGTATTCCAGATATTCTCCACCAAAAAGTGTAGATGTTGAAGCTAATATGATATTCATACCACGAAATTTATAAGTATTATTAAAAACGAATCACAAAGATAGCCTCAAAGAGCAACGAATCAAAAATTAAATTAAAAAAAACATCAATCCCGTTAATATTTTCTAAAAAAACTTAAAGCCTCTAAAATTTACGGTTTTGTGGAATTATTATTGAATTTTAGATTTTGACTTTAAAATATAAGATTATGAAAATGAGTAAAATTAATAGCCTGTTTTTAGGCTTAATACTAGCAGGAAGTGTAAGTCTTGTAAATGCACAAACGACTCAGCCTGAAACTTCAGCAGCAACGAGTAAAACAACTAATCCAACTATCGAAGATCTTAAAAAACAGATCGCGGCCAATCCAAAGGATGCAGAATCATTAGCAAAGCTGGCTAATGCTTATCAGGAGGCTTCAGACTGGCCCAATGCTATTGATACCTGGAAAAAAGTATCAGTTTTATTACCGGACTGGGCTCCGGCTTATTACAGCCAGGCTTATGCCTATCAGTCTGCAAAAGATGATGCCAACGCAAAAATTGCTTATGAAAAGTATATTGCAACGGTAAAACCTGAAGAAGTAGAGCAAAACAAGAAGAATCTGGCATATGCTTATTTCTATCTTGCCTTCACAGAGCAGAAAACAGATCCTAATAAAGCAAAAGAACATATTGCGAAATCGATACAGTATGATCCTACCAACGAGGATGCTGTGAAGCTTAGCAAAGCATTAAATTCTTAGTAAAAAAAGAAAATGCCGGAAAGTTTTTCCGGCATTTTCTTTTAATGATCAATAAGTTTTAGATCTACTCAATCATTTTTCCAAAAAAATCTGTTTCACCATGTAGATGCCTGATGATTTTCTCAATATTTCTCTGAATACTGGCTTCGGTTTTTAAATTATTAATATACTTTACCAGCTCATTTTTTCTTGAAGGAATAAGCTTTTCAAAATTTTCTGTTGCCAGAGCACTTTCTCTAATTGCTTTTTCTAATTGAGAATGAATAGCGATACTTCGGTCGGAATCATCATATTCCAGAACAACTTCAATAATTTCCCCGATTCTTTTGGGAGAATTTTTCAGCATTGTCAGATTCACGTAAAGCCTCCAATCACCTAAATATTTCATGAGGTTTTGTTTGAATTCTTTCCCGTTCACCGTTCCTTTGACAGCAATGGGGCTCTTATTTCTACCGGATTTTTCAAAAATCGTGTCCAATATTTCTTCCGGAACAAATACAAAAGGATTAATTCCTATGATTTTCAATGTGGCGCTGAAACTATTGTTTTTCATGGATGGTAATTTAAGTTGGTCTGGCTGGAAGCTGGAAGCTAGAAGCTAGAAGCTAGAAGCTAGAAGCTAGAAGCTAGAAGCTAGAAGCTAGAAGCAAAAATAACAGTTTGACGAATATGTAGGGAATTTCTTTTTTTATTATTTCAAAACCATTACTTTCATACACTCCCATATCCAAACCCGCTTACCCTCAAACTCTCTTACTCTACCACCGCAAACCCAAAACCCGGTAACTCAAAATTCATACCTCATAACCCAATTAATTCCCTATATTTGTATCAATAAATCTATTTATCAAAATGAAATTTTTTATTGACACAGCTAATTTAGAGCAAATCAAGGAAGCAAGAGACCTTGGAATTTTAGATGGTGTAACAACCAACCCTTCCCTAATGGCAAAAGAAGGTATTCAGGGAGCTGAAGCCATCAAAAACCATTATAAAACGATCTGCGAGCTTGTAGACGGAGATATTTCTGCGGAAGTTCTTTCTACAACGTATGAAGAAATGATTAAAGAAGGAGACGAATTGGCTGCTATTCACCCGAATATCGTTGTAAAAATTCCGATGATCAAAGACGGAATCAAAGCTTTAAAATATTTTTCTGACAAAGGAATCAAAACAAACTGTACATTGATCTTCTCTCCGGGGCAGGCTCTTCTGGCAGCTAAAGCAGGAGCAACTTATGTTTCTCCGTTCTTAGGAAGATTAGATGATATTTCTACAGACGGTTTGAACCTTATTCAGGAAATCAGATTGATTTTCGATAACTATATGTACGAAACTGAAATCCTGGCAGCTTCTATCCGTCACTCAATGCATATTATCGACTGTGCTAAAATCGGGGCTGATGTTATCACATCTCCACTTCCTCCGATTTTGAGCTTATTGAAGCACCCATTAACAGACAGCGGATTGGCTCAGTTTGTTGCAGATTCTCAGAAATTAGCATAATCACTGATCCTTGTTCAAACATAAAAATCCCGGAACATTGTTCCGGGATTTTACTTTATAGTGATTCTGTATATTATTCTTCCGGGATATTTTTTACTACCCTACACGGATTTCCCACGGCCACTACATTCTCAGGAATATCTTTCGTTACCACACTTCCAGCTCCAATCACAGAATTATTTCCGATAGAAACTCCTGGAAGTACAACCACATTGCCTCCCAGCCATACATTATTACCTACTTTGATAGGATGTGCATATTCCAGTCCTTCATTTCGCTGTTTCGCGTCAAGCGGATGACCTGCCGTATAAAAACTGCAATTGGGGCCTATAAACACATTATCACCAAACTCTACTTTGGCACAATCCAAAATAACCAGATTGTGATTGGCGTAGAAATTCTCTCCTACGGTTATATTATATCCGTAATCACACCAAAAGCTGGGTTCTATACAGATATTTTCTTTTATACTACCCATAATGCTTTTAAGCAATCGGAATCTGTTTTCGGAATCGGAGTTTTTGAGGGCATTATATTCCTGACACAAATCTTTGCATGCAATGCGTTCTTCTATTAATTCTTTATCGTAGTTGGCGTTGTATAAAAGTCCGGCTGCACATTTTTCCTTTTCTGTCATAAGATATAAAGTTTATTGCTTATTGCTTATTGCTTATTGCTTATTGCTTATTGCTTATTGAAAGATAAAAAAATATATTATAACATCATGAATTGATATTTGTCACATTTTATTTGACTTCTTTTGTCAAACAAAAACAGGATGACACGTATGCCATCCTGCAGATATTAGAAAATATAATTTTTAATTTACCAGATCCGGTTCTATCGGATTGTTATCTTTTTTTAGGGCTTCTTTAGTATTTTTTTCTATTTCCCTAAGTACCTGATTGGGATCTGAGATTTCTTTACCGTCTCCTGTTCTCAGCTTAAAACTAAATTTCGTATTGCCATCACCATTTTTCATTAACATTTCTCTCATATTCTTTGCCGGATCATTTACATAAGCCTTCCATACTTTTTTGAACTGATCTTTAGTTACTTCCAGCTCTTTTCCGCCTATTCCCAATACTTTTACATGATCAGGCATCTGCATTTCCGAGTCAACAGCCGGAGTATTAATCGTTTTATTACCTATCATCGTCATGATATGAGAGCCGGTGGTGTCCTCAATCTTTACGATTAGACCGGGAAGACCGTAAAAGACATAAGGCCCATCCTGAAAAGGAAGATCTGTTGCAAACCAGGCTATCCATTCCCTTCCTCCAAAGCTGGCAGTGGCTTTCTGAGCCTGATACGCTCCTATTTTTTGTTTCTCGGCCAATATTTTCCATTCCGGTTTCTGATCTTCTTTTATTTTATATTTATCTGTAGAAATGCTTCTGAAAAGATAGGTTTTGAAATCAGGATATTGTTTGGTAACTTTATAAGAGACCTGCCCGGGCTTTTCCCGTCTGTTAACACTGATATTTCCACCTCCGGCTTTTAACTGTTTTTCAAGCTCTGCCTTTCCAATAGAATCTGATACAAATTTATCGCGGCTGTAATAGCTTGATCCGTTTTTATCGATATCGAGCATCATCATTTCCGTCTTTACATCTTCCTTATTATTGGAATCCGGAATAAACTTGTATTCATAAAAAAACCTGTTGACCTGTGCACTGACAAGCCCACCCAGAAATAAAAAAAATAGAATTTTACTTTTCATAATGTATGTTTAAAAAAATGCTTTGCCAATCTGACACTGACAAAGCCTGATGGAACTTATTTCTTTGTTTCGATTCTTACTTCCCCTTGCTTAAAATCTCCTTTTTTCTGAGTATTGACATTAACTTTCGATATATTACTTGTATCTAATGAGTTAACATCGTCCTTAGAAACTTCCCTTCCGTCAATATAATACTTATATTTTACATCATCATTACCGCTTATTTTGAAATTTTTCACTCCATTCATGGCAATATTTCCGTTGCCGTCTTTTTTGATAAAATCAGCATTCATTACAATAACATCAGGTTTACCGTCAAATTTAATAAATGCTCCGTCTCTGAAGCTGACAGATCTTTTCTCTGCTTCTGCACGGGCTTTTTCAACTTGTTTTCGGATTTTTTCCCCATCAATTCTGATTCTTTCAGCCTTCACTCTTATTCTGTCTCCTTCGGCTCTTGCTGTTTCACCTTCCACTCTGGCTTTTACAGCTTCTTTCATCGCCTCTCTGGCTTCTGCCATTGCTTTGCGTACTTCTTCTTTTTCTTTAGCGCTCAGATCTTTATAATAAACGGTGTTATTATTTTTAAAATAAACTACTTTGGGAGCTTTAGGAGCCTTTGGGGCAAGTGGAGCTTCTGGAGCTATTGGCGCCAGAGGTGCATCCGGTGCATTAGGCGGTGTGGGCGGAACGATGTCTTTTACCGCTCTTGCAGCCTCTCTTCCCGCTTTTTTAGCTGCTCTTTTTATTTTGCGAAGTTCTTTCTTATCAAGAGGATCCATATTTTCAAGCTCCTTCATCTGATTTTTCCATTCAGCAGAATTGAAATATTTATCAACTTCAACTTTGGCAGCTACCTCTCCAATCTCTGATGCCAGATTACTTATTTCTTCAATTTTATCACTGAAGGCATCACTTTCCGGATCCAATCCATCCAGCTCCTTCTCTTTTTCTTTTATCTTTTTTTCAAGATCAGTTAATTTTTTGTGTTCACCGGGTGATAAGGTTTTTAATTCCCGGATATTTCCCTGAACCGATTTTTCAGGTCTGATGGTATCTTTTTTTATTTCTGAAACTGCTTTTTTAATAGAAAGATTGGTTTCTTCGATTTCTCTGTTCTTCGCATTTACCAGATAAGCAAACGCTACGGTAAATAAAAGCGGCAATGCAAGAATTCTTCGCGCATATCCGAACTTGGTTTTTGGTTTTTGTAACATTTTAAGTCTTTTTTTAAGGTTTGAACTTAGAAACGGGCTGGCAGCAGGCAACTTTGTTCCGGAAAAGTGGCTTGCTAAAAGCATCTGCGCAAATGCTTTGGTGTCCGATTGCTGTACGGCTTTTTTATCCGCCAGGTATTCGTGGATGAGATTAATTTCTTTTTTGATGATATGAAAAAACGGATTGAACCAGAACACAGAAGTAATAATCTCAATAAAGATCTTATCAAAGGAATGTTTCTGCTCAATATGTACCATTTCATGCTTTAAAATCTGTTTTCCGATATCAGAATGCAGGGTAATTGTATTCTTCCAGAACAGGTTTTTAAAATAGGAAAATGGAGCTTCATTAAGGTCTGTACGGTAAAAATTGATCCCGTCAAAGCTTTCTTTCTGAAATTGATTTTTAAACTGCTGGATTTTAAAAATCCCATACAGCAGCTTTCCTAGAAAATAGAAAGAAACCAGTCCCAGAGCTGAAAAAATAATGTTAAAATAAAGGTTACCATTGTTTATATTTTTTTCTGAATTAAAATTCTGAATCTTGTCAAGAAGCATATATATATCATTATTCACCTCTATCGTAAAATCATCTACTCTGATAAGTGGCAATAACAGGGATATCACAATTGCTGCCAGCAGATAAAATCTGTTATAATGATGGAATGTCTTGTCCTTTAAAGACAATTGATAATACAAAAATGTTACACCTGAACATAAAATAATTTTTCCAAAGTATAAAAGTATTGCTTCCATAGGTCTTAGTCTTTATTTTTGAGTTCGTCCAATAGCATCTCAAGATCTTCTACCGTCATTTCATTTTTTTCTACCAGAAATGAAACGGCACTTTTGTAAGAGCCTTTGAAATAGTTCTTTACAAGACTTTTAATGGTTTTCCCGGAATACTGTTCTTTTGAAACCAGCGGAAAATACTCATGCTGTCTTCCATGTACACGATAGTCTACAAATTCTTTATCTTTCAACACTTTTAAAATGGTAGATACCGTATTGGTATGGGGCTTGGGTTCCGGAAAAAGATCAAGAACATCCTTAAGAAATCCTTTTTCTATCTTCCATAAATACTGCATTACCTGTTCTTCTGCTTTTGTTAAAGTCTGAATTTTCATATCCTGTTCATTTATCATTTATCGTGATATAAACCTTTTGACTTCTATATCACTAAGAAATTAGTTATACAAATGTAGAAATAAAATTGAATCAAACAACTATTTTTTTAGTGATAAACACCAGTAAAACATTAAACGCTTGATAATCAATTGAATAAAAATAGTTAAAATATATTAAATTTTTAAGAGAGTGAAAATATAGCCTGCGTAATCGATAGAAAAAAAAGGATTTCAAAAGTAAATTCTTAAAACTTGTTAAATTTTATTAAATAAAATTAAAATGAATTTGTTTTAACCGGGAAATTATATTTATTTTAGTGCTTTAAAAATTTCTCATGAAAAGATATAATTTACTGATTGTACTATTACTGCTTATTTTTAATGTTACTACAGCACAAAAGAAGGGTTCTCCTGCTGCCGATCTTAGCATACTGAAAGATACAAAATCAAAAATCGAAGCTACCGTTCCATTGGTTATTCAACATCTTCAGACGATCGCTACAAAAGAAGGCGATAATAATATTGTGAATAACGGAAAGATTGCTTTGGGTAGAGAATATGGTATTGTAGAATCTGAATGGTTTTTATACAGAAACAACATGAAAAACTGTATCCTGAACAATTCATCTAAAAAAGCTAAGAAATGTATGGAATACCATAACAATATGATGAGAGGAACCATGATCAATTACAACAATTATATTACTAACCTTACAAGAAAGAATGGTTATCTTGGAGTTGAAGGAGATACAAAATTCGATTTCAAACCTGCTGATATCGCTACAAAACTAAGTGAAGCTTATTTCAATGCCAATGATGCTGCAGGCAGAATGAAAGCGGATCAGAAAAGAGACTTTCTGGGACAGACGATGTCTGATGACAACAAGCTTACTCCTTACGCTCAACTGGCTCAATAATATTTAATTATATTTTAAGAATACAAAAAGAGAATGACGATCGTCATTCTCTTTTTGTATTCAAAAGCAAAAAATCTCCGCCGGAAAAAGCAGTTTTGTGGTACTAATCATAAAACCTTGGGGAAAAAGTAGAAAATAGGCAGAGATTTTTTTGCATACGCTCTACAGATCAACTGTCCTACCCATGATCTGTAAGAGCTTTACAAAAATAGGATTATACCCTTCTGCTGGCTGAAAATACCTGTAGAATTAAACGTTCAGAACTGTAGAACTAATACTACTTGTCCTTATAGAAGTAAAAGTAGCTGAAAAAGCTGCACTATGATCAGTACTGAATAGCTTTATTCTACTTCCACCAATGGTAGTAATTATGTAGTCCGTCATATTCAAACCCGCAGCGTGGATACAGCGTGTTTCCTATATCATTTGTTTTTTCGGTTTCAAGCATCAGTCCACACGCTCCTGTTTCTTCACACCATTGTTTACTGCGGTCAATTAATGCGACAGAAAGCCCCTTCCCTCTATAATCAGGATGAACAAAAAGATCACTTAACAACCATTGTTTTTGCAATCTGGTATAATGAAATAATTTGTAAAGCTGTACGAATCCTACGGCTTTTCCGTCTGCTACAGCAAGGAAAATATCAGACTCACTGTTTAAAAACCGTTCTTTGAGAAAAGCCTTCCCTTTTTCAAGATCCGATTCCTGTCTGTAAAAAACACGATAAAGATTGAACAATTCAGCTGTTTCATCAAGATCCTCAAGACTTGCCTTTTTAATAATGTAATTCATCGTTATATCTATTTTATTAATAGGGCAAAGGTAGCCTTAAACAAGACCAGTGGTATCATCCAGAAATATATTAAATCAATAGGCCAGGTATTTTATAACTCTTTATTCATCGATAAAAATACCACATGTTTCGGATTGTATTGTTCTGAAGAACTATGGATTTTTGCAGAATAAAATCAAAACAATGAAAGATATCATTCATACAATCAAGAATATTGACTGGGAAAGCCTTACGGAAACAATGCATCAAAACGGCTATGCCATCATTGATAATCTGCTGTCAGAAAACGAATGTGAAAAACTGAAATCGGATTATGATCATTCAGCTTTTTACCGGAAAACAGTTGTCATGGCCAGACATCGTTTCGGATTGGGTGAATATAAATATTTTAACTATCCATTACCTGAAATTATTCAAACCATAC
The DNA here is from genome assembly GCF_003182335.1 of Chryseobacterium sp. AG844. Lineage (NCBI taxonomy): Bacteria > Pseudomonadati > Bacteroidota > Flavobacteriia > Flavobacteriales > Weeksellaceae > Chryseobacterium > Chryseobacterium sp. AG844. The sequence goes on from NZ_QGTV01000019.1 coordinate 56,386, forward strand.
GAAAAACTATTTATCCTTATCTGGCGCCTGTCGCCAATGCATGGTTTAAAGCTTTACAAATAGACACCCAATTTCCTTCAGATCATCAGGAATTCTTAGACCAATGTCATCTTAACGGGCAGCAAAAAGCGACGGCATTAATTTTAAAATATGGAAAAGGAGGATTTAATACGCTGCATCAGGATTTATATGGAGATATTTATTTTCCCATTCAGATTGTTTTAATGCTCAGCGAACCCGGCAAGGATTTTACGGGAGGCGAGTTTGTGCTTACCCAGCAGATTCCCAGAGCTCAGTCAAAGGCTATTGTTCTGCAACCCAAAAAAGGGGATGTACTTATTTTTACGACTCAGTTTAAACCAGAGAAAGGAACCAAAGGCTATTACAGGGTCAATATGAAACATGGTGTAAGTGAAGTTAAAGAAGGAAACCGCTACGCGTTAGGTATTATCTTCCATGATGCGACTGCTTAATTATTCAATAAGTAAATCATGATTCAGCACTCTCAGATCCCAACCGAAAGTCTAAGAAGTAAAATCCATCACAGAGAAATTCGTTTTGGAGGAAATAAAAAACTGAAAATCTATGGATTGCTCAGCTGCCGCTCAGGAAAGAGAATGAAAATAGGCAACAGGGTTTTCTTCACAGATGAGAAAGAAGCTTTAGAAAATGGCTATCGTCCCTGCGGGCATTGTATGAAAGAAGCTTATAAAAAATGGAAGGAAATGAATATGGACTAATTCAAATGTACACCAACATCGTTTTGTCTGCAATGACCAGAGAATAAAAACAGAATTCTATAAAATTTAAGCTGCTATAAAAAAATTTTATATTTTTCCTTATGGAAAACCGTAATCAAATTAATTAATGGTTATATAAATTTGATTATTGCGATAGTATTTAAGCAGTTATCAGAATATCATTTTTGAAACATATATTAGAAGTAGTAATGTCCTAGATTTACAAAAATGAAAACAGAAGAGAACCTTTGACAACAAAGACGCTCGGATATTCGCGACTCAATTAATTTTAAATTTTAAAACCATGAAAAAAATTATTTTAATCGCTGGAATTCTTACAGCGGGAATCATGAGTGCTGCTACAGCTCCATCTAAGAACGAAAAATCAACTACGTCTAAGATTCAAAAAGAAAACCGAATAGAAGTTTTGAAGAAAGATTCTAAAACAAAGAAGAAATATTCCAAATTTTATCCAATCTATTATACTACAAGCTGTGGTGTAGCTGCGGTAACTAATCAGTCTAACTGGAGTGAAGCACAGATAATGGCATGGACAGAAGCTCTTGAAGCAAATTACTGTAATTAATTTTTTAATTATATCTTGCACTTACAGTAATAATAACAATAAACTGTAAGTGCAGTTTTTATTTATCATAATATCATGAGTAACTCTAAGAAAATTTCTTTATTTTTTACCTTCTTTTTATTTGCATTATTTTATTCTCAAACAGAAAGAAAAGAAGCCCTTGTTGCGGACTTCACCTATTTATTAAAAGGGAAAATAAACAAATCAACCCCCAACTATATACATGAAGAGTTTTTCTCTTTACAAGTCTTGAATGACCGGGCTTTTTTTATCAGTGAAAAAGCTGTAAAATTTGATTCTGTGTTTCAAAGTGAGTTTAAAAAAGCTACCGTAAACGGATATTCAAATATAGATTTTAGGGGAAAATCTTTCCCAAAAACCAAATTCCCGTACACAATTATCCAATCTAATCAGAACATTCAATATTTTGAAAATATCGGGATGACATTACTTTCCTATAAAGAACCTATCATAAACAACTGGAAACTTATTAATGAGTCCAAAGTGATAAAATCATTTAACTGTAAAAAAGCTGAACTTAATTACAAAGGGCGAAACTGGATCGCCTGGTATTCCACCGATATTCCCCTCTCGTACGGCCCTTATAAATTTACAGGATTACCGGGATTGATTATTAAAATATCGGATCAAAATGGAGATTATGACTATGAACTTGTAAAATCTGTATCAAGCGAGAAACTGAAGGGTATGGAATTGACAGTAAGGAAAAAAAGATATGAGAATTCTACGGAAACTTCTATAGCGGGCTTACAAGAGGCGAAAAAGAATTTCATTAATAATATGATCGGATCACTTTCAAACTCGGAGACCACTATAACATCAGAGTCTATGGAAACGGTACGAAATATACAAAAACAAAAACTGCAAAATTTAACAGATGAAAATTCAATTGAACTAATTCAATAATTATGCAATATCATAATATCGGATACCATCAACAGATCTTAAAAATACTATAGAATTTACAAAGCTTAATTAATATGTTCATTTAATTAAGCTTTTTTTAGGCAGAACATATAAAAAATCGGTATAACAATAAGTCATACCGATTTTTCGTTTAGTAGCGGGAACCGGACTCGAACCGATGACCTTCGGGTTATGAGCCCGACGAGCTACCTACTGCTCCATCCCGCGGTGTATTTTTAGAGTGTTTACCGAAAACACTTACTTAGTAGCGGGAACCGGACTCGAACCGATGACCTTCGGGTTATGAGCCCGACGAGCTACCTACTGCTCCATCCCGCGGTGTATTTTTAGAGTGCTTACCGAAAACACTTGCTTAGTAGCGGGAACCGGACTCGAACCGATGACCTTCGGGTTATGAGCCCGACGAGCTACCTACTGCTCCATCCCGCGGTATATTTTTAGAGTGCTTACCGAAAGCACTTACTTAGTAGCGGGAACCGGACTCGAACCGATGACCTTCGGGTTATGAGCCCGACGAGCTACCTACTGCTCCATCCCGCGGTGTATTTTTAGAGTGCTTACCGAAAACACTTGCTTAGTAGCGGGAACCGGACTCGAACCGATGACCTTCGGGTTATGAGCCCGACGAGCTACCTACTGCTCCATCCCGCGATATTGGATTGCAAAGGTACGAATAATTTTTACAAATCCTAATTTTTCTTTTAAATAAAGGACTTTTATAAAAACTATTTTATTATTTGTATCTTTGTTTTATGGCAAAAATATTAAAAATTTACCCAGACAACCCACAGGAAAATCTTGTGAATGAGGTTATTAAAACATTAAACAATGGCGGGCTGATTATCTATCCTTCTGATACGATTTATGCTTTAGGCTGTAATATTTTTGATATAAAAGCCATGGAAAAGCTGGCTCAGCTCAAAAAAATAAAGCTTGACAAGTCTAAATTCTCAATTATCTGTAATGATCTCAGCCATCTTTCTGACTTTACAAGACCTATTGATACGTCAGTTTTCAGGTTTCTGAAAAGTCATCTTCCCGGGCCGTTTACCTTCATTCTTGAAGCCAACAAAAGTTTACCTTTAGCCTATAAAGGCCACAAAACAATTGGTATCCGTGTTCCGGATCATCCGATTCCGCAGCTTATTGTTGAAAAACTGGGCCATCCCATAGCATCCACTTCCATTAAAGATGATGATGAAATTATCGAATATTCTACCGACCCTGAACTTATTGCTGAAAAATATGATCATCTGGTAGATATCGTGATTGATTCAGGATATGGTGATAATGTAGCTTCTACTATTGTAGACCTTACTTCAGGAGAACCGGAAATCATCCGTCAGGGAAAAGGGATCATTTAATTCAAGGTTCAAAGTTTAAAGTTCAAGGTTTAGGGTACTGAATTATGAGTCTTACCGGGAAATATGCTGTAGGAATTTTACTCACTTTTGTTATTTTAGCAGCAGCGATGCTCTATTCTTTTCCTGCTGTTACCACAATAACGGGAATAAGAGGAATTACAGAAACCAATTTCTTTCTCAGCAGAATTATACTATGGATCGTTCTTATCATTGTATTTCTATACAATGTCTTTATTGAGAAAAGTGCTTTTTTTCTTAAAAAGGAGAAGAAATATTCCGCAACATTTTACATCAAAGCTGTTGTGAGCTTATATTTTATCTGTCTGATTGGCGGAGTGATTCTGAATGCAGTCGTCATGTTCGTTACACAGGAAAAAATAAGTGAGAAGCTTCTCAACCTTGTTCCCATTCTTAGAAATAATTTTTTTTTAGTTATTTTTACATGCCTTACGGCTGCTATTGTAGAGGAATTTCTGATGCGGGGCTATATCCAGCCCAGGATTGAAAAAATATATAATAACCCGACAGTTGCCATTGTTATTTCAGCTGTCTTATTTGGAATTCTGCACAGCACTTACGGTACCATAAGCCAGGTTCTTGGACCTTTTTTTATCGGAATCGTGTTTGCTGTATTTTATAAACGCTATTCAAATATTAAAATTCTGATCATCTGTCATTTTATGATTGATTTTATCGCAATGATGGTCATGAATTGTATTGATATAAAACACTTATCTGTATTTTAACATTATGAAAATTATAACATCTCCTGCCAAGTTAATGAACACGGAAAATTCAACGGATCTGTTGAAAACCACTACTCCCAAATTCATTGAAGATGCAGCATTGATACAATCTTATTTAAAAGAAAAATCACCAAAATACCTTTCCGAGCTTATGGAAATATCACCCAAGCTTGCTGATGAAAACTGGGAAAGAAATCAAAAATGGAAGTCCAAACCTACAGCAAAAGAATCTGCTCCTGCTATGTTTGCCTTTACAGGAGAGGTTTACAGAGGTCTTGATGCTAAAACACTGGATAAAAATGCTGTAGATTACCTTCAAAAAAACTACAGAATCCTTTCCGGGCTTTACGGTTTACTGAAACCATCTGATAAAGTGATGCTTTACAGGCTTGAAATGGGTCGTCCTTTTGAATTTGAGCAATATAAAAACCTATACGAATTCTGGAGAGAAAAGATTACAGAGCAGTTGAATGCTGAAATGAAAAAAGGAGAAATCCTCCTTCACCTTGCCAGCAACGAGTATGGAAAAGTAGTCGACAGAAAAAAACTGGACCACCAAGTCATTGATTTTGATTTTTATGAATTAAAAGATGGAAAACTGAAGACCATTGTTGTGTATACAAAGCATGCCAGAGGTCTTGTGGTTAGATTCTGTGCAGAAACCAACGCCAAAACACTGGAGGATGTAAAAGCATTCAACTATGAAGGATACAGAATTGATGAAGAGAAGTCTACAGATACAAAACTGGTTTTTACAAGATAAATGACAATCTCAGCATTTAAAAAATATTTCAAAACAGAACTTTCCGATCTTTATACAGACTCGGAAAGTGTGTTTTTATCGTCTTTATTCATTCAGCAGATCGTAGGTTTCGATTCATTTCAGCAAAGAAGATTTGCTGAACAGGAACTTCTGATGGATGATGAAGAAAAACTTGATCATCTTGTTTCAGAACTTAAAACCGGAAGACCTTATCAGCAGATATTGGGTGAAACAGAATTTTACGGAATGAAATTCTTTGTGGATGAAAATGTTCTGATTCCCCGCCCTGAAACAGAAGAATTATTGGAAATTGCTATCAGGGAGATTAAAGGTTCAAAGTTTAAGCTTCAAGGTTTAAAGATTTTGGATATAGGTACCGGAAGCGGAGTTATTCCATTGGTTTTAAAGAAACATTTCCCGGAAGCAGAGGTTTCATCTATTGATTTTTCTGAGAAAGCTTTGAAGACAGCCCAAAGAAATGCAGAGTATCACCAATTGGAAATCCGGTTCATTCATGCCGACTATCTTAATTTTGATCTGGCTGAAAATTATGACATCATCATTTCAAATCCGCCCTATATAGGAATTGAGGAGGAGATTGAAATTGCTGATTCTGTGAAAGAATTTGAACCTAAAATGGCTCTTTTCTCCCCTACTTCAGATGCTCTGATTTTTTACAGAAAAATTGCAGAAGATGCTGAAAAGTATTTGAATGAGAACGGACTTGTATTCCTTGAAATCAATCAGAAGCTGGGGCTTGAAACACTCAGTCTTTATCAGGATTTTCCTAATGCACAACTATTGAAGGATTTATCTGAAAATGACCGGTTTATTTATGCAGGGAAATAAGTAATTTTACCTGTTTAAATACTTAACCTATGAAAACTTTACTATGGAAAATTCTCATTTGTATTTCACTGATGATGCAGCTGACATCCTGCCAGAAGCAAACTAAGGATGTTGTAAATGAATATTATAGTAAAGGAGAGTTCAATGGTTCCGTTTTGATTGTGAACAACGGCAGGATTGTTTGCGATACGGCTTTGGGTTTCCGCAACTTTGAAAAAGGGCTGAAAACAGATAAAAATACCTCATTTTACATTGCATCCCTCAGTAAACCCTTCACTGCAGCAGCTATTATCATGCTGGAGCAAAAAGGTTTATTGAAGTTTGATGATAAAGCATCCCGGTTTATAACGCTTCCTGAATATGCCAGAAACATTACAATCAGACAGCTTTTGCATCATACTTCAGGAATCAGGGATTATGAAAACCTGTTTTCTAAAAGAGGATTAACGAATCAGGAGGTAATAAACTGGCTGTTTAATCTTAAAAATCTTGATTTTGTTCCGGACAGCAAATTTAAGTACAGCAATACCGGATATATTGTTCTTTCCCTGATTATTGAAAAGGTTTCAGGTAGATCATACAGTACATTCATCAATGAACAGATTATTACTCCATTAAAAATGAATAACACTTATGTGTATGAACCTGGGACAGTTATTCACAATAGAGCACTCGGATATAATGAACAAAAGCAGCCTGATGATTATTCAATTTTAACAACCGGTGACGGTGGAATCTACTCTACTCCTGAAGATCTCTATAAATTTGATCAGGCTTTACGAAACAATTCTTTTATTAATAAAGAAAATATCAGTATGATGTATTCTCCTTTCCAGTTATCTGACGGACAAATATCAAATTACGGCTTTGCGTGGTACATAGAGAATAAAAGCGGAGAAAAATCAGCAATGCATACAGGTGGCCTGAACGGTTTTAAAGCTTTATTCTGGAGAGATTTGGAGCATAACAGCTGTATTATTGCACTTACCAATCAGGGAGATGCATTTCCGCCACACCACTTTCTACATGACATAAAAAAAACAATACAGTAAACATGATTATTCAGCAACACGAAATCAATTCTATTAAAATTGCAGAAATTATTTCTGATGACATCATTATCCGGTCTGCACAAGATGGGTTAGATCTTATGGGAAATATCTATTATCAGGGGTTTGACAAAGTTATTCTTTACGAAAAAAATATTACTCCTGAATTCTTTGATTTAAAAACAAAAATTGCCGGAGAAATTCTACAGAAATTTTCAAACTACCGCATAGGACTGGCTATTGTTGGCGATTTCAGTAAATATGAAAGCAAAAGTATGAGGGATTTTATTTTTGAAAGTAATAAAACAAATCACATTAATTTTGTACAAACACTGGAAGATGCTTTAGCTAATTTTTCAAAATAGTCTATTTTTCAATTCTTTAGATACAAAAACGGAAAAATTTTTCTTCAATTTAAGCTGTCACTGCCTCAACATCATCTGTTTTTTTAATTTCTTACCACAATACAAAGATGTACATAATAAAAATAATCTTATTGATTGGTAAGCTTGTGTAAAAATTCAACACAAATTACATTAATCATTAAGAGAAGACTAGAATTAATTCTATAACCATAAACATCTGAACATTTCTTTGTACATTTGCAAAAAACACGAGGGAATATGAATCTTACTTATTTAAGAGCTTATACGGCTACATAATCGTTTAATTTTTCAACCACCCAGGTAGGTATAGGATATTTCTTTATGAAACATACTTACTATATCTGTTGATGAGCTTTTGAACAAAAGCTTCGTCTGGCTATTATTTGAGCAAAACAATTCATTGTATTAATGGACTTGTTGGTTATATCTATTGCCTTTAATGAAATTAAGCCTTATAAAGATTTCTTCCTGTAAAAAACAAAAAACACACAAATAAAAATTATTACGACATCATGATTAAAAAATTATTTCTACCAATCGTTTTTGCAAGTTCACTTTCTTTCGCTCAAGTAGGGATTAACACATCTACCCCAGACCAGAGTGCGATTCTGGATGTTTATAGTCAAAATAAAGGTATGCTGATACCCAGACTGACTACAGTACAAAGAGATGCTATTGCCAATCCTGCCAACTCGCTTCTTATCTACGATACAGATAAGAAATGTTTAAGTCAGAATATCGGTACTCCTCTCAAACCGGATTGGCTTTGTATCAGCAGCAATGCCGTAAAAATGTTTTATATGCCTAGTGTTTCTTTTGACACTTCCATCACAGCTACTGGCCGGACTAAAGATTTGTATACATTGTATAAAACCCAGTTTGGATCTCCAAAAGCAAAGAGTACCAGTGCTCCCGCTTCTATTCCTTTTTTCCCGTCCAGTAAAGATCTGTACTATTACGTAACCGATGCCGACCCTAATGTATTCAGTAATATTTCTATTTCTGATGACGGAGTTATGACTTATGATGTAAAAGCTGCAGCTACTGACTGTTCTTTTATCAATATTGTTTTTGTTGTTAAATAATTGAGTTATGATAAACAGCAGCTCAATTTTACGGTACAAAAGGTTTTTGTTTACCTTTTCCTTATTTGCCTGTTCTCAAAATATCCAGGCTCAGAACGAACAGGGAACCGGTTATCCTTATTTTGTAAACTTTACTCAGGGATTACAGCCCCAGGAAGCCTATAAGGTAGCTACCAGCGGTGTTCAGAATGACGCAACCTTTACCACAGACGGGCTAAGGCTCACCAGAAGTGTGAATAATATTTCAGGAGGAGTGATATTGGCAGATAAAATATTCAAAAGTGATCAGGGAATCAAGTTTGAGTTTGAATTTGCCATTTATGGAGGAAATACCAACGGAGGAGATGGAATTTCCATATTCCTGGTAGATGGTTCTATTCCTAAAGATCAGCTTAACCTCGGATATTTTGGGGGAGGATTAGGATATAGTTTTGTACGCGGAGGAGAATCTACGGAAGGACTGAGAGGTGGTTACCTGGGAATAGGCCTGGATGAATACGGAAATTTTAAAACAAGTTTTAACCAAACTGAAAGGATCAGAAACGGAATATTTGGGGTGGGACTGGCAGATGGGCGCAGCAACATTTCATTAAGAGGAAAGCGTGGAAACCAGTATCTGTCTTCAGCTGAGCCTGCAGGATATAACGGTTATCCGCTGCTTTACAGTATCGCAACCAATGCTTTACCAACCAGCAGCAACCGATCTGCTTACCTGGATACGGCAACAGGAAAATATATTGGGATTAAAAATACAGCACTTCAACAGTTCAGCATTGAAAGTGGCGGAACTACAATTCCTCAGAATGAAAATGATGCAAGATTCCGTAAAGCATATGTTACCCTTGTCCCCAATCCGGCCGGAGGTTACAATATAACCCTGGAAATTCAGCACGGAACGGTGAAAGAAAAGGTGATTGACAATTATTACTACCCTACTTCGCTGAAATATACCGAGACTACCATTTCCAACACTACGGTAAGGACTCTGGATACTTCGCCTCCTTCTACTTTCAGAATTGGATTTGCAGCATCTACGGGAGCTGCCAAAAATATACATTTACTGAAAAACTTAGGGGTTACAAGACCTTATGCTGCCGAAGTAACAGATGATTTGTTTGCAGGCTGTCCAGGGATAAAGTCGACGTATTATCCTTTGCTTAATGATGCGGCTTATTCTTCAGCTAATGGGCAGAATCCTCCAACCCTTTCCTATAATAACCTTGATTTTAATTCATTTCGTTTTTTAGATAATAACGGAGCTGTAATTCCCAATATAACAGGCGGTGTCTACACCAATAGCCAGGGAACATGGACCTATTTCCCTACTACCGGAGCACTCTCTTTCAAACCTGCGGCAGGATTCACAGGAGTAGCCCAGATACAGTATGATATTAAAGGAGGTGGAAGTAATGGTACTGAAGCGCCTTACAACAAGGAAGAGTACAGGTCATTGCCGGCATTGGTACAGGTTAATATTTCAAGTGCCAATAACTGCAGCAAAGCCTGCGTTATTTCTAATAAAAATGTAACTCAGAAAATCACAAGATAATTGGATAAACCAGCTTTTAGGAGCTGGTTTTTTTATTTTTAACAGGATTTTCAATAAAATACTGAACAGCATCTTCGATCGCTTTATCAATAGGCTGGTATTGAACTCCCAACTCTTCTATTGATTTCTGATTAGAATAATAATTACTAATCTGTAGAGCTTTCATATTGGAAGAACTCAGATCTGTTTTAATTTTAAATTTTCTCAAAACATCACCAATTAATCCAAGGAAACTTAAAAGTTTGTTGGGAATTGGGATCATGATTGGATTTTGCCTGGTAATCCGGTTCACTTTCTTAAAAAACTCTCTGTAGCTTAAGTTTTCATTAGCTAGAAGATATTTTTCGCCATTCTTTCCTTTTTCAACGGCATTTACTACTCCGTTGGCTGCATCTTCCACATGCACAAAGTTCTTCCCTCCTTTCGGATAAAATACCAGTTTTTTTTTCCATACCCAGAAGATGATTTTCCCGGAACTTGGCTTGCTGTCATATGCTCCGATCATCAAGGTTGGATTAACAATGATAACCTCTGTGTTCTTACTGTTCTTTAAAAGATAATCTTCCGCAGCCTGCTTGCTTTGAGCATACAGTGAATGGGTAAAAGGATAGATTTGCGGTGCTTTTTCAGTTCCCCGGAATGCGGTGTTTCCAAATCCTAAGGTATTGGCAGTACTCACAAACAAAAACTTTTCTACGCCCATCAATTCTGCATGGGTAAAGAGATTTACAACAGCCTCGTAATTCACTTTTCTGTATTCATCATAACGGATAAGATTCTGGCGTGTTTCTGCCGCCACATGAATAATAGAGTCAATATCGGTCAGCTGCCCAGAAATATCGCACAGAAGATCCGCTTCCACAAGCTTCAGATTTTCGTTTTCTTCGCCCAGCCAGCTGCTTTTCTTACGCACCAGAGCAATAACAGAATAACCATTTTGTAATAATTTAAGGATAACATTAGTTCCCAGAAGCCCTGTTGCTCCGGTTACACATACTTTTTTCATGCTTCGATCTCTCTTTTTATAGCCTGGGTCATCAATGGCAGCTTGATCCATATGGGTAAAATTTTCATCACCAGCCAGCTGATTGGGTTCACCATAATTACGGAATCTTTTTTAAATAACTGCCGGAGGCAGTATGAAGCTACTTTATCAGGATTCAAAAGTGTTAATCTTCCCATAAAACCTTGTTTTTCTATTCTTTCACAAACATCCTTATTGGTTTTCATTGCCCCGGGATTCACAACGCTTACAAAAACATTGGTATCTTTCAGTTCTTCATGCAGTCCTCTTGAAAATGAATGGATAAAACTTTTAGAAGCTGGATATACGGTTTTAAAACCAATCGGAGAAAAAGCAGCCATACTTGAAACATTCAGGATATAGGCTTTGGGTTGCTTTAAAAGGTTAGGAAGCAGCTGATGTGTCATCAGTGAGGTGGCTGCCACATTCACCTGTAGAATAGTGTTGATATAATCCGAAGAGGCTTCCGTAAATTTTTTTGTTCCCCCAAGCCCTGCATTATTTATCAGAATATGAACATCAAAAGAACGGTTGAGCCACTCTGTCAGCTTCATTACATTTTCATTAACAGAAAGGTCTGTTTCATAGTAATGAGCCTTTATTCCATACTGTTTCTCCAGCTCTCCGGATAATTCTCTGAGATTCTGATCCGGAAGACTTATAAGAATGACATTGATTTTTTGTTTTGCAAGATGTTCAGCAAATGATTTTCCAAGTCCCTGGCTTGCACCCGTGACGACCGCATATGATTCTTTGGTATCCATAAGTTTAAATTGTATGGTACAAAGCTATCGTAAAGAGGATGTCTGAATGTTCAGGATTATCTGAACGAACTGATTTTAAGAAATGAAAATTAAAACAAACAACTACATGACAATCAATTATTTAAAACAAATAAAAAGTAAGAGTTTATAAACCTGAACTTATTTTCTGAACTCAGATGGTGTTTGTCCGGTCACTTTTTTAAAGGTTGTATTAAAAGAGGTTTTAGAATTGAATCCGGCTTCATAGGCAATCCCCAAAACAGACAATTTACTGTTGGGCTCTTTCAAAAGTTTTTTGGCATACTCTACCCTAAACTCATTAACGTATTGGAAGAAGTTTTTTCCAAACCCTGTATTGATGACATAAGAAAGATGATGGGTAGAAACGGACAGTATTTCAGCCAGCTTGATCAGGTTAAGTTCACTGTCAAGATAAGGTTTCTGAAGCTCCATGATTTCTTCCAGCATGGTTTTAATCTTTAATAATTCTTCATCGGATATCAGTTTTTTCTTTACTTCTTCCGGACCGGAATCTTCATCAATAGAGATCAGCTCCTGTCTTTGTTTTTCTTCTAACGGATAAATTTCCTTCTGCTTCAGAGAATAGTATCCCACGCAGTAGATAACGGATAAAAAGACCGCATTGATAAAGAAATTCAGTGATTTCGGATCATAGAACAGATTATAAATCACATAGATAATATTCACGATAAGTAGTACCAGAATGATATATTCCAACCAGTTTAGATTGATTCCTTCAGTATTGGATGAGAACTGCTGAATTTTCTTTTGATGTTTTCTGATGGTAATATAAGAAAGCCCCGTGTAAAAGAGAGCCTGGATCAGGATCAGAATAATACTGAGATATTCAAATGGTTTTTCGTACCCTGATTTTACCAGTATGAGACACAGCACAAAAGCTGCAGGAAGTATCAAAAATCTACAATCTTTAGTTCTAAAAGTAAAAGACGGATTAGTATAAAACAGTACACTAAAGTAAAAAACGATAGGGGTAAAAAACTGAATAAGTCTAACCCAAAACAAGGAATGAAACTCGATGATTGAACCAGTGATGAGAAACAGTACTTCATCCAGCCAAAAAGTAGACCACAGAAAGAGAAATATCCCGAACCAGAAATTGGCCTTATGGTTTACTTTTAAGGGGTTCGCCAGCTTCAGCAGAGAAAGCAAAACCAATGAACCATAGATAAGTATCACGATGAAACTGTTTAACTCTGATGTGTTCATTGGTTTTGATATTTGATTATAAATAGTCTTTTATCCTATTCGCTTTCTTACAAAAATTTCATATCCTAAATAGATAAGGGGAAGTGACATGATTCCCAGGAAAAGAATATTACTAATAGCGAGCTGTGGATGCATTACAATAGAGTAAACCAGTCCGAAAAATGCTCCTCCAAGATGAGCAGCATGGCCCAGGTTGTCCCACTGCTTGGGATTCAGCATCATGTATACAGAGTATCCGAAATACAGTGTTCCGAATAACCATCCCGGCAAAAAGTTGACACTGATCTCATTCGGAGCCATAGCGATGGAAGCAAAAATAATTCCGGAAACCGCTCCTGATGCTCCAATTGCAGAATACCACGGCTGCTTTTTATAAATCTGCAGGCTGAATAAATTTCCAAGGATCATGGATCCGAAATAAAGAATTAAAAATCCTATTTCTCCAAAGAAACTAATAACCACGCCCTGGAAAAAATACAGGGACAGCATATTAAAAAACAAGTGCATAAAGTCTGTATGCAAAAATGCACAACTGATCAGCCTTACATATTCTTTACGATTCGCAATCGCTCCGACGTTGAATTTATATTTTTCAAATAATGCTGTGTTATTGAAACCCATGTAGCTAAAAATACATGTGGCTGCAATGATAATGATAACAACTATATCCATTATGTTCTTTTATGTTATAACTGAATAAACATGCGATCTATTCATTTTCATTATTCCCGTTATCCTGGAAAAGATCTCCGATCATTCCTCCGTCTTCATCGGTTTCGCCAGCAGGTTCAGGATCTTCGTATACTTCAGGCTCCTCTTCTACCGGTTCAGGAATGGTAATATTAATGGCCTTTACTTTGAATTTTGTAAACTGGTTTCCGATGGCTTTTATTCCTTTTACCGCTATGAACTCATCAATATTTATCGTTTCCGGATCGCGTTCTTTTCCTTTATCTTTTGCAAAAATGATTTCTGCAGTGGCATCGTTGGCAACAATTACATTTTCAATGAATGATTTCGGATGTTCAGATGGCATAAAAGTCTGTACATTACCGGTATTTTCCAGTAAGAATCTCTTAATGAAATAAATATCTTTTTCTCCATCGTAATAGATGCAGGTGATCGGCTGTGCAGGTCTCCATTTTTCCAATACCAGGTATTCATCATCAAAACGGTTGCCAAGGTCAAAAGACACCAGTTTTACTTCCCCGTTTGTATTGATGGTCAAAATTTTATCATCTCCTTTGAAGCTTCCCAGCAGTGTTCCTCTTGCATCGGCATTCAGTCTTCTTACCGTATCATCAAACCAGATTTTTCTAGGGGCCAGAGTAGAAACTCCTTCTTCCTTCATATCTACTTTCTTGACAGCGTACTTAGTTACCAGATTTCCTTTGGAATCACGTCCTTTGATGGCCAGATCGGAGAAGTTAATCTCCATTTTGTTCTTTCTGATTCTTGGGTTTGGTTTTAAAAGCACGGTTACCGTTTCTGCTTCTCCATTAGGGTTGGCTGAGAAATAGAGTGTTTCAGAACCCTTTTTATCTGAAGCCAGCGGATAATCTGTATTTCGGGTTACTCCGGTTACAGAGAATCGTTTCATATAATAGGGTCCTTCCCTGCCTTCACGGTAGATCATATTATACACTGTCCTTTTATCGTTTTTCTTCCATACGGCAACATGAAGGATATCTTTTCCGATGAAAGTTTTCGCTTCCACTTTTACAACCTTCATACTTCCGTCTTTTCTGAATGTGATGATATCATCAATGTCAGAACAGTCGAACAAATACTGATCTTTCTTCAAAGATGTCCCGATAAAGCCTTCTTCGAAATTTGCATAGAACTTTTCATTGGCTACGGCTACTTTTGTAGCATCAATGGTATCAAAGATTCTGAGTTCAGTCTTCCTTTGTTTGTCTTTACCGTATTTCTTCTGAATATTTAAGTAATACTCAATGGCATAAGCGATCAGGTTGGCCAGGTTGTATTTCACCTGTTCTATTTTGCCTTCCAGCGAAGCAATATTTTCCTTAAACTTATCTAAATCGAATCTTGAAATTCTCTTGATTCTGATCTCTGTCAGTTTTAAAATATCTTCTTCCGTAACGGCTCTTAAAAGATGTTTGGTATGCGGTTTTAATCCTGCATCAATGGTCTTCAGAACATCTTCCCAGGTTTTTACCTCTTCAATATCGTGGTAAATTCTGTTTTCGATGAAAATTCTTTCCAGTGAAGAGAAATGCCAGCTTTCCTGAAGCTCATGAAGCTCAATTTCCAATTCTTTCTTCAGCAATGAAACTGTATGATCCGTATTCGTTTTCAGAATATCGGATACCGTAAGGAACATAGGCTTATCCCCTACAATCACACAGGCATTGGGAGAGATGGTCACCTGACAGTCTGTAAATGCATAAAGAGCATCAATAGTTTTATCCGGTGAAACATCATTATGGATATGAATAAGGATTTCTACTTTGTCTGAAGTATTGTCCTCAATCTTTTTGATTTTGATCTTTCCTTTCTCGTTGGCCTTTAAAATAGAGTCAATAAGATCAGTGGTTGTCTTAGAATAAGGAAGTTCGGAAATCACCAATGTATGCTTATCCGTCTGGGTAATTTTGGCTCTTGCTCTTACTTTTCCTCCTCTTTGACCGTCATTATATTCAGAAACGTCAAGATAACCGGCTGTTAAAAAATCCGGATACAGTTCAAATTTCTTACCTTTCAGGTAGGCTACAGAGGCATTGATAAGTTCATTAAAGTTATGAGGAAGAATTTTGGTGGAAAGCCCCACTCCAATACCTTCTACTCCCTGTGCAAGAAGCAGAGGGAATTTAACCGGTAAATCGATAGGTTCATTGTTTCTTCCGTCATAAGACTTTGTCCATTCTGTAGTTTTAGGATTAAATACTACTTCCAAAGCAAAAGGGGTGAGTCTTGCTTCAATATATCTCGCAGCGGCTGCAGAATCTCCTGTATAGATATTACCCCAGTTTCCCTGTGTATCTATTAACAACTCTTTCTGCCCGATCTGCACCATGGCATCTGTAATGGAAGCATCACCGTGCGGGTGATATTTCATGGTATTTCCCACGATATTGGCCACTTTGTTGTAACGGCCGTCTTCCAGCTCCCGCATGGAGTGCATAATTCTTCGTTGAACGGGTTTTAAACCATCATATATTGAAGGGATAGCTCTATCCAGAATTACATAGGAAGCATAATCAAGAAACCAGTCTTTGTAGAGACCGGAGACTTTTTTTAAGCTTTCACCCTCATGCGAATATTCTTCTGTCATCATCTAGTTTATCTTTTTTCTCTTTATTAGTTTTCACTACTTTGTTTAGAGAGAGTTTTAAATCGTTTACTTGTTTTCTGTTCAAATAAGAAATCTGGTACTTCAATATAGCAGAACCATTATTCTTACTTGAAACGGTGATGTATAATCTTTTGAAAAAGAGAATACTGACTACATCATATTTGATCAGTTTGTATTTTGGAAATTCGTCGTGAAGTGGCTTATCCAGAAATGGAATGATATTCCTGTTTTTAAAATTCAAAGCTTCTCCATCGCTGTCATATTCAAAAATCTGTCTTCCGCTGATGTAAAAGATAATCAGCAGCAGAGCAGGAACAATAATCAATAAATAACTTTCTTTCCCCACCGCATTAAACCTATATTCATTAGCAGCAAATGCGATGATGCCAACCATGGTTATCATCAAAAGCAACGTGCATAAAAAATTATAAATTGATGCTTTATTACGGTTACTTAGTCTCATTTTATTTTTTTTGGCTGTGTAAGTACTATAATTCCTACTTCATCCAAAGTTGTGCTTTTTTCAGTCTGCAATGGCTTTACAACCAGTTTTTTAAAGTTATAGTTTTTTTAATTTTCTACTTCATCCAGTATTTCTTTTTTATCTATATCTGTATCATCCTCTACCACAAGGTTTTCAAGAATAAAAGTCTGTCTGTCCGGAGTATTTTTCCCCATATAAAATTCCAGAAGCTGATCAATCGTCTGGTCTTTTCCTACTACTACGGGCTCCAGGCGGATATCTTTGCCAATAAAGTGCTTAAATTCATCAGGAGAAATTTCTCCTAATCCTTTAAATCGCGTGATTTCAGGATTTTTCCCCAGTTCATTTAATGCTTTTACCCTTTCTATTTCTGTATAGCAATATCTTGTTTCTTTTTTATTTCTTACTCTGAATAACGGAGTCTGAAGGATATAAAGGTGTCCGTTTTTAATCAGATCCGGGAAGAACTGCAGGAAGAAAGTAATCATCAGCAAACGGATGTGCATCCCGTCAACATCGGCATCGGTAGCAATAATTACCTGATTGTATCTCAGGTCTTCCAGACTTTCTTCAATATTTAAAGCTGCCTGAAGAAGGTTAAATTCTTCATTTTCATACACCACTTTTTTGGTAAGACCATAACAGTTCAGCGGTTTACCCTTCAGTGAAAATACAGCCTGAGTTTCTACATCTCTGGATTTTGTGATCGATCCCGATGCAGAATCTCCTTCGGTAATAAAGATCTGGGTATCTCCTTTTCTTTCGGCTTTCTGGTCGTTATAATGCTGCCTGCAGTCACGAAGTTTTTTATTGTGAAGAGATACTTTTTTTGCTCTTTCTCTGGCCAGTTTCTGAATTCCGGATAATTCTTTTCTTTCTCTTTCGGAAATTAAGATTTTTCTTTGAATTGCTTCTGCTATTTCCGGGTTTTTGTGTAAGAAATTGTCCAGTTTACTCTTCAGGAAATCAATGATGAATGTTCTTACGGTAGGTCCGTTGGGCCCCATGTCATTGGATCCTAATTTTGTTTTGGTCTGGGATTCAAAAACAGGTTCTTCTACGTTGATGGAAATCGCAGCAATGATCGACTTTCTGATATCAGAAGCATCAAAACTTTTATTGAAAAATTCACGAACTGTTTTCACATATGCTTCACGGAAAGCATTAAGGTGTGTTCCTCCCTGCGTTGTATTCTGTCCGTTAACGAATGAAAAATAGGTTTCTGTCTGTGATTTGTCGGAATGGGTAATGGCAACCTCAATATCATCATCCTTCAAATGAACGATCGGATAAAGGATATCGCTTTCCAGTTCTTCTTCCAGCAAATCTTTTAGACCATTTTCAGAATAGTAGGTTTCTCCGTTGAAGAGAATTTTAAGCCCAGGATTCAGGTAAGCATAGTTACGGAGCATTCTTTCGATATACTCTTTTCTGTATTTGAAATGCAGGAAGATCTCTCCATCAGGAATAAAGGAAATTTCGGTACCGTTTCTGTCCGAAGTTTCTTTCTCGTCAAAGTTCTCTTTGATCATCCCACGCGAGAATTCGGCAGCTTTCATTTTTCCGTCACGGAAAGAACGAACTCTGAAATAATCTGAAAGGGCATTTACCGCCTTGGTACCGACCCCGTTCAATCCTACAGATTTTTTAAACGCTTTACTGTCGTATTTACCTCCGGTATTCATTTTTGAAACCGCGTCTACCACTTTTCCTAATGGAATTCCACGGCCAAAATCACGGATGGTAACTTTACCGTCATCCAGCTTTATTTCAATTCTTTTTCCTGCTCTCATCCTAAACTCATCAATAGAGTTATCAAGAATTTCTTTTAGCAGGATATAAATACCATCATCAGCGGAAGAACCGTCACCGAGCTTCCCGATGTACATACCGGGGCGCAGACGGATGTGTTCCTGCCAATCAAGGGTTCTGATATTATCTTCGGAGTAGGTTGGATTTATTTCTTGTGACATATATGATTTCAGCAAACATACAAAAGTACAAAATTGTCCAAAATTATCCGAATTTTTTCAACTTGTTTTTTTCAATATTTCACTGCAAACATTGTAGTATTTTTAATCAAATTATATATTTACGAAATTATCATTATCAAGTGAAAAATTTCTTTACTTCCCTCATATTCTTTATAATTTTATTCTTTTCAACATGTTTTTATTACAGACTCTAAGGGTGGTGAATAACCAACCGAGATATTGATTTATTATTAAACTTTATTAAGTTTATTCCTTAAAAAAAGACCATCCTGTTATGTGGATGGTCTTTTATTTCAATATTTACACTGTATACAATTTATTCTTTTCCAGCTGCCCGATTATATTTTTCAGCATAGCCGGAACAATCAGCTTATGGAAAGGACGAACGGGTAAAAAGTACAAAACGCCCCACCAGTTATGAAATTTTACCGTAGTAGAGATGGTAAGTGAGTTTTGATTGACATCTTTACTATTTTTGTCAATTAAAAGAGAAACCCGGAAATCCAGATGTTTATCATCTTCTCCCAGAACAATTTCGTTACTGGTCTTATCAAAAATCTTAAAAAGTCCCGCTCGTTCGCCAATTTCGCATTGGAAAACCTTCTCTGCTTGTTGCTTCTCATTTTCAGAACCTGTCTTTAAACCGAATAATCCCATTACTCTATTTCTGAAAGCAAACATTTTCTTTCCCCATTTTGGCCCGCTTGTAAAGAAAGCTTTTCCTATTTCTGAGATATCGATATTTCTACCACATTCTGTAAGTTCTCCCTGAAAACTATCAATATAGTCGAAATCTTTTTTTCCCGGAGATAAAACAGATTTTTCAGGAAACTTTGTCTTCTTAATCTTCATTGTCATTGTTTTTATGGTTGTTGTCTAACAAATGTAAGTATCTTTCCATTCATTTAAAAGGAAAATTTAAACAAATGTTTAGATTTATTTAATGGTCTGAAACTGACTATTGAGTGCTTCTTATAATTTGCCATCATTCTCTTTAAACCTGCTATTTTCTGATTTTTATTACCATAAGTTCAAACTGTTTTAAATATTTCATTAAATTCGGTCAACAAAACTGCTTTTATGATACAACTTCCTTTATCAAAACTTTCCAATGTAGGAACTACTATTTTCAGCCAGATGACTCAACTTGCCAATGAAAATGAGGCGATCAACCTTTCTCAGGGTTTTCCTGATTTTATGCCAGATCCGGAATTACTCAATGATGTGGATCACTTTATCAAAAAAGGGTTCAATCAGTACGCTCCTCTTGGTGGAATGATTGGCTTAAAGGAAGAAATTGCACGAAAAATTGAAAACAGCCATCAGGCAATATACCATCCGGAATCTGAAATAACAGTTACTGCAGGCGGTACTCAGGCCATTTTTACCGCTATCGCCTCTTTCATTAAAAAGGATGACGAAGTGATTATTTTTGAACCGGCCTATGACTGCTACGAACCTACTGTGGAGCTTTTCGGGGGAATTGTGAAACGATTTGAAATGAAAGCCCCAGATTATGAAATCGACTGGACTGCTGTAAAAAATCTTGTCAGTGAAAAGACCAGGATGATTATTCTTAACAATCCCAACAACCCTTCAGGAAAAATCCTGAAAGAAAATGATATACATAAACTTATTGAGATTGTAAAAGGAACTTCTATTCTTATTCTGAGTGATGAAGTATATGAAAATATTGTTTTTGACGGAAAACAGCATTTAAGCATCTGTAAATACCCTGAGCTGAAAGAAAGAAGCCTTCTTGTAGCCTCTTTTGGGAAACTTTTCCATGTTACCGGATGGAAAGTAGGCTATTGTGCAGCACCAAAAAGCCTAACAGATGAATTCCGAAAGGTTCATCAATTTAATGTTTTTTGCGTAAATACTCCCATTCAGCTCGCACTGGCAGAATACATGAAAAAGGATGAACATTACACCCATCTTAATCAGTTTTTCCAGGAAAAAAGAGATTTCCTGAGAAAAGGCCTTGCAGGCACACCATTTGAACTTCTGGATTGTGAAGGAACTTATTTCCAGGCAGTAAAATATGATAAAATTTCAGATAAAAATGATTTTGATTTTGCTTCAGAACTTACCATCAACCATAAGGTTGCCAGCGTTCCTTTCTCTTCATTTTATAAAAACAGGCTGAACGAGAATGTGATCAGATTATGCTTTGCGAAGAAGCAGGAAACACTGGAAAAAGCTCTTGAGAATTTATCAAAGGTTTAACAGTCATCGATTTTTCACCCATCTGACTTTTCAGATTGGCAGATCAAAACTACCGGTCTTGTCTGTTTAATCTGCGGAGTATTTATTTATAATACTATTCCTGTCCGATTAAATTAAAGCATGAGTATCAGGTCGCTCCCCTGGAGCTATATTTAAAACAAATACGTTCTATTAGCAGTCAGTTCCCATAGGAGCTGGATTTGATCCCATCGGAATCTGCTGTTAGTAGAAAAAAAGTGAAGTCCCTGCAAAAAAATAAAGCTCCGGAGGAGCGGCCTGTTAATGATACGTAAATATTGATATTTAAATGTTTTTATAGTTTTATCGATAGTAATGTTATCATATATAATCATTATTTAGTGATTTATTTAGTTTATTTTTCCTATTATATCTAAATCAAAAAAATAATAAATCAATAATTACCAAAAATAAAACTACCATGAAAAACAAGGATTTAAACAAAGGAAAAAAATTAACCAGAAAAGAGCTGCATACATTCCACGGAGGATTGGGCAACATAAGATGCACCAATTCTTCAGGCTACTGTATCTACATCGGACCCGGCTGTTCAGAACAAAAATGCCAGCTGCCGGAACCTCTTGAAGCTGTTGAATAAAATACATTACTCCATATCCGGAATCGGCCGGCTCATTCTGAGCCGGCCGATTTATTTAAAGATAATAATTCACTTAAGGTTATCATACTTTATAAAAACATCCCTCCTGAAACTTCAATTCTTTGCCCGTTGATCCATCTTGCATCCTCCGTACACAGGAATGCCACCACTCCACCAATATCATCTGGAAGACCTACTCTTCCCAAAGCTGTAACACCAGCTACCATGGCATTGATTTCTTCATTATCCCTTACTCTTCCGCCGCCAAAATCTGTTTCAATAGCTCCCGGCGCTACAACATTGGCTTTGATTTTTCTTGAACCTAATTCTTTCGCCATATATTTTGTGAGCATTTCAACGCCTGCTTTGATGGATCCGTAAACAGAAGATCCCGGTGTTGCGAATCTTGCCAAGCCTGAAGACACGTTGATAATTCCTCCTCCGTCATTGATAAATGGCAATAATTTCTGAGTCAGAAAAAATACGCCTTTAAAATGAATGTCTACCACATCGTCCAACTGTTCTTCTGTCACTTCTGTAATCGGTGAATATAGGGCTGTTCCTGCATTATTAATCAGGTAGTCAATATGAGTGCTTCCTGTACTTTCCTTCAAATGATCTGTAACATCTTTTATAAAGGCATCGAAACTTTTAATGTCTTTTGTATCGAGCTGAAAAGCCACAGCATTCCTTCCCATTGATTTGATCTCATTCACAACAGCTTCTGCTTCTTCTTTATTGCTTCTGTAGGTAATAATAACATCCAATCCTTTTTGAGCAATTTTAAGTGCTGAGTTTTTCCCTAATCCACGGCTTCCTCCGGTTACCAGTGCAATATTTGTTTTTGTGTTCATTGTATTTTGATTATTTTGATGGTACAAAGTTGGGAAATTTTCAGACTGAAGGGTTTGCTTGAATCAATCTGAAATTTGCAAAATTCAAATCAGGAACGAAATTCTAATGGAGTAAAAGAAGTTTTCCTTTTAAAGAAATTGGAAAAATGAGCAATCTCTTCAAATCCCAGCGCATACGATATTTCTGACACATTCCATCTGGTCTGTTTCAAAAGAATTTTTGCTTCTTGGATAATACGGTCTGAAATAAATTCCGTGGTAGTTTTTCCTGTGCTTTCCTTTAATCTTTTGTTTAAGTAATTGACATGAACCGCCAACCGCTCTGCATAATCTTTTGCAGTCTTCAATTGAAGTCTCTGTTCCCAGGATTCTATGGGAAACTGTCTTTCCAGCAGCTCTATAAACAAAGAAACCACTCTCATGGATGCATCATTTGACGATGATATTTTGGAAGCAGGCTGTAATTTCTGTCCGTAATGGATCAGCTCCAGAACATAGTTTCTGATCAGATCATATTTAAATACATAATCTGAATCAATTTCTTTTTTTATCTTTTTAAAAAGGTTTTCAATCTCTTCTGCCAGTTCACCATCAATTTCAAAGATCGGCACTCCACCTGGCTGAAATATAGGAAGATCTTCGAGGTTGTAGTACGATTTATCCTTGATGAAAAAGTCTTCGGTAAAAACACAGAAACTTCCTGACTGATCGGGATCTTCAGGAACCCAGTGATAAGGGACCTTAGGCGTTGCAAATAACAGTGCGTTCTGTTTAATTGAAATGACCTTGTCCGCATATTCTGCCCTGTTCCGTCCTTTTATAAAGCTGATCTTATAATACTTCCTTCTGTTATAGGGCATTTCAGAAGTGGTCTTTGCTCTTTCGATGGTCTGGGCAATATCGAAGACATTAAAGTGACCAATGTCTTTGTGAAGTCCTTTTGGAAAAATACTTTCAAGATCTTTGCCCAACTTGGCAGCCATCTCATTATAAAAATCTTCCAGTGAAGTAAATGCTAATTTTTTCATCACAAATAATTTGTAAAATTCAAATATACGAACTTATCAACCAACATTTTTTGAAATGAGTCCAGATTGTTTGGCAAAGAAAAAAGTCTCTTTACATCTCAAAAATAAAGCCTTATTAACTTATTGAAAAATTCAGTGTATTTGCCGATTACAGTTAATATTCATCATCAATACCATAATAAAATATTTAAAAAACTCTCCATTTTTTTCTAAAGACAGTGATATACTTCATTTATTTTTATTACTTTCGTTAAAACTAACCCATTAAAAATCAAATCAATGAGAAATCAAATCAGTCACATTGGAAAAAAATTAAACAAAAAAGAATTAAGAACGATCAAAGGAGGTCTTATTAACTGTATGGAACCTGTTTTATGTCCAACACCCTGTGAGCCATCTTCTGATCCATACGGATGTACAATCATTTCTCCTAAATGCGCACAAAAAGAGTGCAGACCTGAGTTATAACTAAAATATCATTTTAAACAAAAACTATGAAAAAGATTGAATTAAGCAAAGGTAAAAAGCTTGAAAAAAAACAATTAAAATTGATTCATGGAGGTATGTTAGATTGCATGGAGCCTATCCCATGTACGGAATTTCCTTGTGAAACCTATCCTCCGGATGATGTCCGAAACTGCACCAAGATCTCTATTGGCTGTGCACAAAAAATCTGCAGACCGCAACCTTAAAATAGAATCATTCACTCAACTCCAAAATTAAGCACTATGAAAAATCAAAATTTAGCTAAAGGAAAAAAATTAAACAAAAAACAATTAAGAGTTATTACCGGAGGAAAAGAAATGTGCTTGCTTCCAGACCTTACTTGTAAGAAATATTCTTTTACCTGCGCAGAACTACAATGCCAGCCCGGTATCGAATTTTAATCTCAAATAAAATCGCTCTCTAATCGGGAGCGATTTTTTATTGTTAAATTACTAAATAACAGTGCCTCCAATATTCTTTAGCACCCATTTTCCTTTTGCATATTCTGCTACATAATCATTTGTAAAACTACTTCCTGATATAAAAATATAAAATGTATCAGGATTCTTATTGTTTCTTTGAATTTTGGAAATACCTTGATCTGTTACATCCGTCATTCTTGTGTAATAGGTCTGCCTGTTTTTATTTTCCGGAATGAACAAAACTCTAAGGCCGGGATTGATCCCCTGAAAATAATTACAATCAGTTTCATAAACCTGAAATGTATAATGCAGCTTTTTCATCTCAACAGTTCCATAGCCCGGCAGCAAAAGTTCGTAAAGCTGTGTGAATTTATTCTTTTCAGATATGAACATAGGATTCATATCTTCAAAATCATTGATGCCATCGCCATCTGTATCCTTATTTTGCGGATTCAGACCAATGCTTTTTTCAAAAATGTCATTATATCCGTCATGGTCAGAATCCTTCATCAAATACTTTAGATTTATTTTAAACATTTTTCCGTCTTCCATTGCTGAATAATCGTCATAACCTGGAAGTCCTTCAACCTTTATAATTTTCACGAGACTTCCTTCCAACTGAAGGACTCCATCTTTTATAATCGGATTTTCCTGAACTTCATTTATATAGTAATGGCTAAAGCTCAGTCCAAGAAAATAGGCCTCAGGTATATCATGTTCGATTTTGAGTAACCAAAATCCCAGTCTGTTTCGACCTAATCCATACATTGTATCAGCTGTCTGCTGTGACGAATAAATCATAAACTGATCCGAAAACTTCTCCCTGAACACTTTGAATTCATTCTCCAGTCTTTTTTCCATTATTTTATACTTCTCAGATCCTGAGTGGGTATAAGACCCGATACTGTCTTTCTTAAAGCTTCAGTATTTTTTTAGATTTATTATATCAAGATAATCAGGCTTTTCATTTAATATTTGTTCTGTTGTAAAAGGCTTTTGTTCCTTATAACTTTCAAATACCTGGTCTCTGCGGTTTACAAAACAGTTTTCTTCTGCCGGTTTTGTGCATGAGAAAAATAAAATAAGGCTTGCGAAACAAAAAATTTTCATTGTTAAAGTTTAATACACAAATGCAAAAAACGCTCCCAAATACATGGAAGCGCTTTTTAATATAACTAACTTTAATACTTTTCTTATACGTTGAATCTAAAGTGCATGATGTCACCATCCTGTACAATATATTCTTTACCTTCTACAGAAAGTTTTCCGGCTTCTTTTACTTTTACTTCAGAACCATAGTTTACATAATCATTATACTTGATTACTTCTGCACGGATAAATCCTTTTTCAAAGTCTGTGTGGATTACTCCTGCAGCTTGAGGAGCAGTCCATCCCTGTCCGATAGTCCAGGCTCTTACTTCTTTTACTCCGGCTGTAAAGTACGTCTGAAGTTTTAAAAGATCATAAGCTTTTCTGATCAGACGGTTTACACCAGGTTCTGTAAGTCCCAGCTCATCAAGGAAAATCTCTCTTTCTTCGAAAGTTTCAAGTTCGTTGATATCAGCTTCAATCTGTGCCGCTAATACTACGACTTCAGCACCTTCGCCTTTAGCCATTTCTTCAATCTTGGCAATCCACTCATTTCCGTTTTTGATAGAGTTTTCGTCTACATTACAAACGTAAAGAACCGGCTTATTCGTCAACAACTGAACTTCTCCGATAATTGATTTTGTAAAGTCATCAGCAGCAAATTCTCTTGCATTTTTACCATCCTCAAGGAATTTCTGTAAATTCTGAAGTGTTTCGTAAGTAAGAATATCCTCTTTCTTCCCTGACTTGATGAATTTTTTAGCTTTTTCAACTGCTTTCCCCACTGTTTCAAGGTCTTTCAGCTGAAGTTCTATATCAATAATTTCTTTATCTCTTAACGGATCTACTGAACCTTCTACGTGAACAATATTTCCGTTGTCAAAACATCTTAAAACATGAATAATCGCTTCACACTCGCGGATATTAGCTAAGAACTGGTTTCCCAATCCTTCTCCTTTGCTGGCTCCTTTTACAAGACCTGCAATATCAACAATTTCAACTACAGCTGGTAAAACTCTTTCAGGTTTTACGATTTTCTCCAGTTCAAACAATCTCTGATCCGGTACAGAAACCGTTCCAAGGTTCGGTTCAATCGTACAGAAAGGATAGTTTGCTGATTGAGCTTTTGCGTTGCTCAGACAGTTAAAAAGAGTTGATTTACCTACATTCGGTAAGCCTACGATTCCACATTTCATATTGTAAAATTCAAAGTTTAAGGTTTAGGGTAACTCAAGGTTTCTCCAACTTTAAACATTGAACTCAGAACCTTGAATTACGAGTGTGCAAAGATAGTGATTTTTGAGGGAGTTTCATAATAAAAAAAATCTGCCAATATTCTGACAGATTTTTAAAAGGTCTGGTTTCACCAATTGTTTTAAGGATTGTCCCCTGTAGCATTCTGAGCCAGCGGCACATCATTCGGTGCTTCCTGCAAAGTTTTATCTAAAGTAAATAAAGATTCATCTGTTGCCCTGTCGCCGCCTGCAATTTTTAATTTATCAATTAAGTTCTGTGCTAATGTTTCTTCTTCAATCTGTTCCTGTACAAACCATTGCATAAAATTCCATGTAGCCCAGTCTTTTTCTTCAAGAGAAAGATCTACAATTCTGTAAATTGCGGTTGTATTGTCAACTTCATGCTTAAAGACACCATCAAAGCAGGCAGTAAGGCTTTCGGGATCTGCGGGAGGAGCAGGAATAGCGTCTACCTTTGGTTTTCCTCCTCTGTTTAAAATATATTCCATGAATTTGATGGAGTGGTTTCTCTCTTCCTGAGCATGGCGGTAAAGAAAATTGGCAATTCCCTGATAGCCTTTGTCATCGGCCCAGATTCCATAGGATAAAAAAACGTGTGATGCATGAATTTCTTTGTTCATCTGATCACTTAATGCCTTTTCCATGTTGTCGGAAAGTCTTTTAGTATTCATAATGTTATATTTTGGTGATTATGGAATGAATCATGCAAAAACAGTTCCGATAGGATTATTATTCCGTATAAAAATTTCAAAACGCCTTTAAAATACAACTGAAATTCAGTAACTTAAATCAATAATTTATAGTTATTCTAAAATAAAACCGGTTCTGTCTGAGAACCGGTTTTTTAAATTTATGATTGAGATTGCTTCACCAAAAGGTTCGCAATGACCAATTTAGGATGGATAGTATCCCAACTATTTAATCTTTCTTGCTGTATAATCACTTTCATTTCCTAATCTGTCGATAGCTTTGATGGCAACGGCATTCAATTTTTTTCCGTCTTTAGATTTGGGAATATCTTTTGAAAGCGTATCCAATGTCAGGATTTCTGTTTGCCATACTCCGTTGTACTGAGTAAAAAGTACCCACAGGAAAACATCAGCGGCATTTTTTGTACTCCAGCTTGTCTGAGCAAAACTTCCGTTATCAGCAATAAACAAGGTTGGAGTCTGCAATGGGACCGCTTTAATCCACGGAGATTTTGGGACTAATGCTTTTTCATTGTATGGTCCGCTTTTCAAAGCGGGAAGCATATTTGGATTTTTGGTAAGCCCGGCAATACTCCAATGAATTTCTCCGGCATCATTTTTAAGGATATTTCTGGAAATTGCAATCTGGTTTTTGATTTCAGCCGGACGGTCTGATACTTTTATTTCAACAGTATTCAATCCCGGCCACAGGTGACGTTTCATTGTATTTTCAGACTGCCACCAGCTTAACAGGCCTTCGAAGCTTTGTCCTTTGGAATCTATAGGCCAGTAAAGCTGTGGTGAGAAATAATCTACCCAGCCTTTATTTAACCATAATTTAGCATCTGCATACAATTCGTCATATTGTGATGATCCTACAACTCCTGCCGGATATCCTGGTTTCCATATCCCGAACGGGCTGATTCCGAATCTTACATTATTTTTTTCTGCGTGAATCTCTTTATAGATACGCTCTACAAATTTATTCACGTTATCTCTTCTCCAATCTGCTCTGGATAAGGTTCCGCCACTGCTTACATAGGCATTCCAGCTTGCATTATCAGGAAAATCCGCACCTTTGTTGTAAGTGGCATAAGGATAGAAATAATCGTCGAAATGTACAGCATCAATATCGTATCTTTTTACAATATCTTTCACCACATTGGATACGTGGCCTTGTGTTTTCGGATTAGCAGGATCAAACCAATACATTCCGTTTTTTAGTCTAACCACAATATCAGACAGTTTATTGACCATTGAAAGCTTATTTACTGCGCCTCCGTTGGTATGATGTGCACGGTAAGGATTCAACCAGACATGCAGTTCCAGCCCTCTTTTATGAGCTTCTTCAATCCAGAACTGAAGCGGATCATAATTGGGATATGGTGCAGTTCCTGTTTCTCCGGTCAAAAAGTAAGACCATGGTTCGATATTACTTGTATAAAGTGCATCTGCGGAAGGTCTGATCTGGAAAATAGCAGCGTTGAAATTATTGTCTTTCAGCATATCAAGCATACTGATTGCTTCTGCTTTCTGCTGCTCTACCGTAAGATCATTTCTTGATGGCCAGTTGATATTGGCAACACTTGCAATCCATGCTCCACGGAATTCTCTTTTGATTTCGGGAAGATTGGTTCTGAAATTTTCTTCACCGGAAGTTCCTGTACCTGTAGCAGGTTTTACAGCTGTCGGATTTACTTTCGGAGGATTTGTATTGTTGATTGGTTTTGTCGGATTCTTCGCGGAAGGTGTTTTTACAACATTGTTCTGAACGGAACAGGAGGTAGCGTAAGATGCAAAAACGCCCAATAAAACGATAAGTTTTAATTTATTCATTCTCATAGTCACAAAACTACTTTAAAATTTATTTTTCTATTTCAGAGATTATTATGCCAAAATAAGCATTTAATGGGTAGGTATAGAAAAAAAGCCTCGAAAATCGAGGCTTTGATTTTATGTATAAGATTTTGATTATGCTTTTGCAGATCTTTCTACTCTTTTTCTTTCTTCTTCAGAAAGGATTTTCTTTCTCATTCTGATGAAGTTCGGAGTTACCTCAATCGCTTCATCACCCTGGATGTATTCCATACATTCTTCAAGTGAGAATAAGATTTTCGGAGCAACACCAGTATCTTTATCTTTTCCGGAAGCTCTCATGTTGTTCAACTGTTTTGCTTCTACGATGTTTACTACTAAGTCACCAGGTTTGTTTTGCTCACCTATGATCATTCCTGTATAGATTTCCTCACCCGGATCAACGAAGAACTTACCTCTATCCTGTAGTTTAGCAATAGAATATTCTGTAGCCGGACCTGTTGTTTTGCTGATCAAAACACCATTGTTTCTTCCAGGAATAGCACCTTTGAAAGGCTTATATTCTGTGAAACGGTGAGCCATAATAGCTTCACCAGCTGTAGCTGTCAACATCTGAGAACGTAATCCGATCAAACCTCTTGAAGGAATTTCGAATTCCATGTGCTGCATTTCACCTTTAGTTTCCATAATGTGAAGGTCACCTTTTCTCTGAGTTGCCAGGTCAATAACTCTTGAAGCAAATTCTTCAGGAACATCAACAACCAAAGATTCATAAGGCTCACATTTCTCACCATCAATTTCTCTGAAGATAACCTGCGGCTGACCGATAGTCATTTCATACCCTTCTCTTCTCATTGTTTCGATCAAAACTGATAAGTGAAGAATACCTCTACCGAATACAAGGAATGTATTGGCATCGTCAGTCTGCTGAACTCTTAAGGCAAGGTTTTTCTCTAATTCTTTTGTTAATCTTTCTTTCAGGTGATTAGAAGTAACATATTTACCGTCTTTACCGAAGAAAGGTGAGTTGTTGATAGAGAACGTCATATTCAGCGTAGGCTCATCAATTGCCGTTCTTTCCAATGGCTCAGGATTTTCAAGATCTACGAAAGAATCTCCGATCTGGAAGGCATCAAATCCTACTACAGCACAGATATCACCTGCCTGTACTTCAGTTACTTTTTTCTTTCCTAATCCTTCGAAAACGTAAAGTTCTTTTACTTTTCCTTTTACAATTTTACCATCTGCCTGAGCAAGACCAATCCATTGAGATTCTTTGATCTCACCTCTTGTCACTTTCCCGATTGCAATTCTTCCTAAGAAAGAAGAGAAGTCTAGAGAAGTGATCTGCATCTGAAGATTACCTTCTGTTACTTTCGGTTCAGGAACATATTGTAAAATACCATCCAATAATGGTAAGATATCTTCAGTCTGCTCTAATGAAGTGTTGAACCATCCTTGTTTTGAAGATCCATAGAATGTAGGGAAATCCAATTGCTCTTCTGTAGCATCAAGGTTGAAGAACAGGTCGAATACTTTATCATGAACTTCGTCAGGACGGCAGTTTGGTTTATCTACTTTATTGATAACCACTAATGGTCTTAATCCTAATTCCAAAGCTTTCTGAAGTACGAATCTTGTTTGCGGCATTGGTCCTTCGAACGCATCCACCAACAAAATAACCCCATCAGCCATTTTCAATACTCTTTCTACTTCTCCACCAAAATCGGCGTGACCAGGAGTATCGATTACGTTAATTTTTGTGTCTTTATAAGTAACAGAAATATTCTTGGATAAGATCGTGATCCCTCTTTCTCTTTCAAGATCGTTGTTATCCATAATTAACTCCCCACTCTCCTGATTTTCTCTGAAAATGTTGGTAGCGTGAATGATCTTGTCAACCAAAGTCGTCTTTCCGTGGTCAACGTGTGCGATAATCGCAATATTTCTAATGTTTTGCATAAAAGATTTTTACGGGTGCAAAAGTAGTGATTTTTAATGAAAAAATATTTAGTTATACAAATATTTAATATTTTGTTTAAAATACTTATTTACAAGACAATAAAAAAGAGTGCTCAAAAAAACACTCTTCAGATTATTTATACACAAGCCTGTACTTCGCATGGATCTACTGCAGGCGGTTCTCCACATATAATGTCAAACTCTGCACAATTGCTGGAGAATCTGGTTCCCCATCCCCATCTTACAACGCATGTATCAGCATCTTTGCATCTTACCATTCCTTTGACGATTCCTCCCTGAACTGATTTCATTTCTGTTCTGGAAATTTTTTTAAGATTTTTCATGTTGTTCTTTATTTGTTATTAGCCTGATAAAGATAAAAAAAATAAATCATGACAACTATTTATTAAAAACATTTAACATTTTTAATATCAACGTCTTATCAATCTGTAAAACACAACCAGGTCAATCAAAACCACAAGCACAAATTTTACTAAAAAAGATTTTTTTGATGTTTTATGATTGAAAATCACCATTCCTGAAGCCGCTCCTAAAATTCCACCTAGAAGGGAGATTCCTAAAAGAGCATTTTCGGAGATTCTCCATTGATGTTTTTGGGCCTGCCATTTATCAAATCCAAAGATCCCAAATGTAATCAGGTTTATTATAAAAAGAAAAGGAATCATTCAAAAAATTAATTTGTGGCAAAAATAAAGCTTAATTTGTATATGGAAACAACTTTACAACCATGAATATATTTATAATTTTATCAGAATAAGATTTTATAAATTTGCGCTTCCTAAAAATAAAATCAATGACAGTACAGGATCTTGCAGGAAGCTACTCTATTGAAGGGAGTAATCAGGAAGAGTCTTCCCTACCCACATATCATGGTATATTAACCTTATCCATTGATGGGAACAACCGTATCATCGCGCAATGGATTATCGGCGACCATATACAAAATGGTACCGGATTCTATAAAAATCAGATTCTGGTAATCAACTTCAATTATGAAGGTGAAGATCATAAACTATATAAAGGTGTTGCTGTATATCGCTGTCTAAATAAGGATATACTTGATGGATTCTGGTCTGAAAAGCACGGTAATCCTCTCTATCTTGGAAGCGAATATTGTGTAAGAATTCAGAATTCAACGATTTTGAACTGATTTTTACAGTAAATAAAAAGAGCTGCCTTTAAAGACAGCCCGATTGTTATTAAAATTTAAATAACTTATTTTTTAGCTTTTACATCGATAGCAATCTCGATATCTTTGCTGATCATCCATTCTGCAGGGTCTGCTTCTGAAGTACCGAATTTGATTCCCCAATCTGCTCTGTTTACTGTAAATTTAGCCTGAATAGCCGCTGAGTTTTCAGTCACATCTACTTTAGCAGGGAAAGTAACATTCATTGTTTTTCCTGATAATGTAAGGTTTCCGCTTACTGTTTTATTTGCTCCTGCTACTGCATCTTTTGGTGCGTCCTTCAAATCTGTAACACTGGTAATTTTGAAATCTGAAGTAGGGTTTTTAGCTACATCAAAGAAATCAGGGTTTTTAAGGTGAGCTTCAAGGTCTGCCGGTTTTTTATCCTTCTCTGTTACTGAAGCCGGATCAACTTTGATAGAATTCATGTCAATAATAAAGTTTCCTGCAGCAACCTGACCTGCATCAACACTAATATCTCCTGATTTTACAGTAAGTGTTCCCCAACGAGGTGCCATACCTCCCTTGTGGAATGCTTTCCAGTTTACTACTGAAGCTGCTGTGTCTACTGCCAGTGTTTCACCTTTGCTTTCAGCTACTGTCTGTTCCTGAGATGTTGCTGCAGACTCCGCTGTTTTTCCTTTATCACATGATGCCAAAAGCAATCCTACTCCAACTAATGCTATTACGCTAATTTTTTTCATATTGAACTGTTTAAAAAAGTTTGAATTTTGTTGTTTTCGGGTACAAAAATAGAAAAACCTATTTGGAGAAGCCTTAACATACATCAAGAAAAAATGTTTTTACTTTTTTTATTGTCTGTAAGTATTATTTTTTCACCTTTTTTTCGCATTAATCATGTTAAACTGCACTTTAAATCCATTGTTATAATCACTTTTTATCCTGATCAACAACCATTTATATTTAATAGGAATAAAAACCAAGTTATATTATTTTATTTATGGGTAAAATATGTATTTTTATCTTTTGTAAAAACACAAATCTTTACATGAAATGTCAAAAAAACTAATACTTCTACTTGCTTTAAGCACTACACTATGCCTTAATGCCCAAACAAAAGCTGAACAGGCAATAAAAACATTTGAACAAAAATATCATCAGGAAAAAATACATCTGCTATTAGATAAAAACAGCTTTGTTGCAGGTGAAAATGTATGGTTTAAATCTTACGTATTTGATGGATACAATACATCAGCTATTTCTACTACACTATTTGTAGAACTCTATGACCGGAATAAAAAACTGATCAGTAAAAAACTGGTTCCTTTAATTGACGGAGAAGGAAGCGGAAGCATTTCTCTGCCCGCTTTTCTAAAAGAAGACGTTTATTACATCAGAGCTTACACAGCCTGGATGGCTAATTTTAATGAGGATTTCCAATTTATAAAACCTATTGCAATCTATAATCCTGCCTCACCTGAAAAATTAATACTCAATCCAGCATCCAGCTGGACCGCTTCAATACACCCCGAAAGCGGGCATCTTATAGACGGAATCAATACGAAACTGGCTGTACGTTTACAATCTGCAGGAACAGCTCCCCTCGATTGGGACGGATATGTAGTAGATTCTGAAAATCCTGATGTAAAAATTGTGACATTTAAGGGGTTTGATCAAAATGTAGGCCTATTCAGCCTTACTCCAAAAAGTGGTAAAAAATATCAGCTTGTCATTCAGGATAAGCAAGGTCAGAAACAAAATGTCGCCTTACCTGAAGTATCTTCATCAGGAATATATTTACGGGTAATCAACGATAAGGATTATGTAAAATATGCTTTACAGACAAAAAATACTTCTCAAGATTCCCAGTATTACAAAATCTTAGGAACGATAAACAACCAGCTTGTTTATAAGGCTCAGGTAAATAAAATTATCAACGAGACCGAATACTCTATTCCCAACAATCAGCTCGTCAATGGTATCTTGCAGCTCACTGTTTTTGACGATAAGGAGAATGTAATTGCCAGCAGGTTGTCTTTCGTACAGCCACAAATATTACAAATCAAACAACCACAATTACAATCTCTTTTATTCAGCAACTCCTCCCGTGGAAAAAATTCATTTGCTATTCCTAAAGATGCGGATTATTCCAACTATACTGTTTTGATAATTGACGCTAATACGAAAAGCACCGAAGAAGATCATAGCTTATTAAGTTCATTATGGCTAACCGGAGATATTACTTCAAATATAGCAAGCCCGGCTCAGTATTTTACAAAAAACCGCAATATAGAAGCACTGGATGCTCTTTTGATTTCAGAGAAATGGAAACGTTTTGACTGGAAATCAATTATTTCAGGCTATTTTCCAACAATCAAATATCAGCCTGAAAATTATCTTTCTTATAAAGGAAAAATAAATATTCAGGGGAAACCAGCTCCCGACACAGATTTAAATTTAATTTTTGATTCTGAATCAGGATCTAAGATTTTTCAAATCAAATCAGATCAAAGCGGATTCTTTATCCTCAACAATTTAATTTTTGAAGATTCAATGAAATTTTCATATAAGCTTAATTCAGAGTCTAAAGAGCCTGATCATAATTATTCTGTTTATTTCCAGCCGAATTTCGACTTTATTCCTTATCAAAAGAGCCTTCCCCTTACTTGTTGTCAGCTCACACAGCGCTCTAATGATGATCCGCCATCAGAAGAGATCACACGGTCATTTATAGCACTCAACACCCATAAAATGATCAATGAGAAAGTAACAAACATTGAAGAAATAAAGTTAAGGGGAGAAATAAGAAGCAAGACTAAAAAATTAAATAATGAATTGAGCAGCCCGCTGTTCAGAAGTGCCCGTGAGGAAGTTTTTGATTTTATTAATGATCCGAAAGCTGTTACCTCAACCGGCATTATGCAATGGCTGCAAGGGAGGGTTTCCAGTTTAAGGATCGATTCTAAAAACGGAACTTATATTCCATATCTGTATAATGAGCCAACCCAAATTTATCTAGATGAAATGCCTGTTTCACCGGGCCAGGTAAGCAATATGTCTTCCTCAGAGATTGCCCTGGTAAAGGTTATCAAAGGATTTTTTGCGGGAGCACCCGGAGGTGGCAACGGAGCCATAGCCATTTATACCCGCCGGGGCAGTTCCTCTGGCAAGACAATAGACAGAAACCAGCCATCACAATTAAGGCAAATCAGCCTCTCCGGATATGACAAAGAAGTTCCGTTCGAGAGTCCGGTGTATGACAATGAAGCTTTTAGAAAGATCTCACAAGACACCCGGAGCGTTCTCTACTGGAGCCCCAATCAGGAAGCTCAGACTCAGGAATCAACACCTGTACAGTTCTACAATAACGACGATGCAAAGAAATACAGAATCATTATCATGGGGTATGATAAAACTAATGAGACCCCGCTTTATTATAATGAAGTGCTACCTTAATTCATTTAAATTAATCATACTGTCCGATTATTATACAATGTAATCGGGCTTTTTTCTATCTGTATGTCATCTTTCTCATTCCAAAACCCTATTTTAGCTATCCGAAAACAGAACAATGACGACCGTAGAATTTATCCAGAGACATCTCAGCATTTCTGAAAAGAGCATCAACAATACTTTACAATTATTAGCAGAAGACTGCACCATTCCTTTTATTTCGCGTTACCGAAAAGATAAGACCGGAAACCTTGATGAAACACAGATTGAACAGATTTCAAAAATCAGCAAGCAGTTTGAGGACATTGTTAAAAGAAAAGAATCTATTGTAAAATCGATAGAAGAGCAGAATTCATTAACGCCTGAACTTCAGCAGAGAATAGAAGAAAACTTTGATATCCAGGAGCTGGAAGACCTTTACCTGCCTTTCAAAAAGCGTAAGAAAACCAAAGCAGATACAGCCAAGGAAAAAGGACTTGAACCTTTAGCCAGAATTATTATGAGTCAGAAAAGTAATAATCTTCATTTTCTGGCTTCAAAATATCTTAATAATGAAGTAAGTTCTGAAGAAGAAGCATTGCAGGGAGCAAGAGATATCATGGCAGAATGGATCAATGAAAATATGTATGTACGTAAAAATCTCCGCAGATTATTTCAGCGTAAGGCTGTTATCACTTCTAAAGTTGTAAAAGCCAAAAAAGATGAAGAAGATGCACAGAAATTCTCCCAATATTTTGAATGGGAAGAAAGTCTTGCCAGAACTCCTTCCCACAGGCTTCTGGCAATGTTGAGAGCAGAAGCTGAAGGTTTTGTAAAAACAAATGTAGCTGTAGATAAAGAAGAAGCAATCGGTTTTATTGAAAAAGCGGTCATTAAATCCAACAATGAAAGTTCGGACCAGATTGCACTGGCGATAAAAGACAGCTACAAAAGGCTTCTGGAACCTGCTATTTCAAATGAAACATTACAGGAAGCCAAAGAAAAAGCAGACAAAAAAGCAATTGAAATTTTCTCTGAGAATTTAAGCCAGCTGCTTCTTGCCCCACCTTTAGGAGAAAAAAGAATTCTGGCAATAGATCCCGGATACCGAAGCGGATGCAAAGTTGTGTGCCTGGATGAGAAGGGAGACTTACTGCATAACGAAACCCTCTACCCTCACGCTCCGCAGAATGAAAGCGGAATGGCGATGAAAAAAATCCGTTCTATGGTGAATGCCTATAATATTGAAGCTATTTCTATTGGTAACGGAACAGCAAGCCGCGAAACAGAATTTTTCATTAAAAAGATCGCTTTTGATAAGCCTTTGCAGGTTTTTGTAGTTTCTGAAGCCGGAGCATCCGTGTATTCTGCAAGTAAAATTGCAAGAGATGAGTTTCCTTCGTATGATGTAACAGTACGTGGAGCCGTTTCTATCGGAAGAAGACTTTCTGATCCGCTGGCTGAATTGGTAAAAATTGATGCCAAATCTATAGGAGTTGGGCAATATCAGCACGATGTGGACCAGACTCAACTTAAAAATGAGCTGGATTCTACTGTCATGAAATGTGTAAATTCTGTGGGAATTAATTTAAATACCGCCAGTAAGTCACTATTGAGTTATGTTTCCGGAATCGGAGAAAAAATGGCAGAAAACATTGTGAATTACCGTACTGAGAACGGAGCATTTGAAGACAGAAAACAGCTTAAAAAAGTTCCAAGACTTGGAGAAAAAGCCTTCCAGCAAGCTGCCGCTTTCGTGAGAATCACCAATGCCAAAAACCCATTGGATAACTCTGCAGTACACCCGGAAGCGTATGGAATTGTAGAGAAAATGGCAAAAGATTTGGGTATTAAAACCACTGAGCTGATTGCCAATAAAGAAAAAATAGCTCTGGTAAAACCTGAAAACTATACAACAGGAGAAATCGGAATTTTAGGCATTAAAGATATTTTAAAAGAACTTGAAAAGCCGGGACTGGATCCAAGAAAAGCAGCAAAAGTATTTGAATTCGATCCGAATGTTAAAAGCATCAAAGATTTAAAAGCAGGAATGATTCTTCCGGGAATTGTCAATAATATTACCGCTTTTGGGTGTTTCGTAGATCTAGGAATCAAAGAAAGCGGGCTGGTTCATATTTCCCAGCTTAAAGATGGCTTTGTATCAGATGTCAATGAAGTGGTAAAACTTCATCAGCATGTTCGTGTAAAGGTAACGGAAGTAGATGAAGCAAGAAAAAGAGTGCAGCTGAGCATGATTTTGTAATCTTTAACCGTTATGTATTTAAATTAAACCAACAATTATCATTTTGAAAACAAAGAATTTAATCTTCGATCTGGATGGAACATTATGGGATTCCAGAGCTACGATTATCAAAATATGGAATAAAGTATTGGGTAAGCATCAGTTGATCCAAAAAGAACTGAAGCCTGAAGACATGGATCAGTATATGGGATTATTAGCTCATGATATTGTAAAAGATATTATTCCCGGCATTTCAGACCTGCAGGCTCAGAAACTTCTTTCTGAAATTGTAGGCGAAGAAAATAAAATGCTTCACTTAGAAGGTGGAATTTTATATGATGGTGTGGAAGAGACTTTAAAGAATCTGGCTAACAACTATTCCCTTTTCATTGTAAGCAACTGTCAGGATGGCTATATTGAATCTTTTTTAGATTATTATCAATTCAGTGATCTGTTTGTAGATTTTGAGTCTCACGGGCGGACCAAAAAAAACAAATCTGAAAACATACAGCTTCTTATGGAAAGAAATTATTTATCTGCTGAAGACACCCTATATATTGGAGATACTCAAACTGATTATGATTCTGCAACATCCAATGGGTTACCATTTATTTTTTGCAAATATGGATTTGGAAAGTTAACCAACCCTCTGTACGAGCCAGCGATTCTTTCCTTTTCACAAGTAGGACTCCGCGTTACCAATATAACCAAATAAAGGCGGTCTCTCAAGACAGTCTTTATTTTTTACAAAAAATACACTTACAAGTGCGCGTACAATGCGATTGAATTATTATTTGGAATTTAAATTTTGCAAGAAAAAATAAAGATCTACATCGGATGGAATATTTAATTTTTTCCGTAATCTATTTTTCTTTGTTTGTACCGATCTGTGCTGCATAAAGCCATATTGTGCAATTTCCTTAGAGGAAAAGCCCAGCTGTATCATTGCACAGAAAGAAAGCTCATTTGCTGAAAGCTTTGGATTAATCTCAAAAAGCTTTTCAATCAGCTCAGGATAAGCACTTTGATATTCATTAAAAAACAAAGGATCATTTTTCTTTGCTAAAAACACCAGCCTTTCATCATTAGCAGACATTTTTTTCATCAGAGATTCCGTCTCTAATTCTTTCTCCTCTATTATTTTACGCTTTTTAGTAATTCTTTTCTGATAAACCCAATATACAAGTACAATAACACCCAATAATACAAAAACGGTTACATTATATATGATGGTTGAATGCTTTTTTTCAATATCATTTTTCTCCTTTTCCTGAATCATTTTATCAAGAGAAGTATTGATTGATTCATCCCATACCTTTTCCAGACTATCGTTTAATTTAGCATATTTTTCCAGATAATCTTTCTCTTTTGAGCTATTGTTCAGTTTTTTATAGGTCTTGGCAATAGCTTGATACAATACAGGAACCAGATAGATTCTTTGGGTTTTTTTGAGTATTTCTACCGATTTAATATAATTAATCTAATGCCTGACTATAATCCTGTTTTTCAAATAAAAAATTCCCATAATAAAAATGAGTAATCGCCCTCTGGGAATCCCAGTAATCTTTTTTTTCTAAAAGAGAAAAAGCCCTGCTAAAATACACCTATGCAGAATCCTCATTTTTACCAAAAAGCAGGTAGTGATTAGCAATCGTGGAATTGATAACCGGTGTTGGTTTTACATCTAAAGCTTTGTGTAGATAGATTAACGAAGAATCAACCGAATTTGTTTCCCTTAAAAAGTCGGCTCTGTTTGCATAAACAACAGATAAAATCTCCTGATCATGCTTATCCTTTATTTGTTTACCATAATAAATTGATCTGGAATTATACTTAATGGCTTTTTTATAAAGACCTATTACAAAATTAGCCTGACCATACTCCTGATATAGTCTTGTATACAGGTAGTAATCTTCCATCCCTTCAAGGTCCTCTTCAGCCAACTGAAGGTATTTGAAGGCTTTTTCATACATCCCGACGGTCGCATACATATTACCCAGATTAATATATGAAAGTACTACTCCTTTTTTATAATCCTGTTTTATACTGATATTGTAAAACTTCGTATTAAGGTCAATTAATTCTTTCTTTCTGCCACTTACTCTTAAATTCTCATTTACTTTGATCAACATACTATCTATATATTGAGGAGTGTATGTCTGAGAATAGAATAACTTAGAAAACAAAAAGTATATCAGCGTGCTTAGCAATATTTTCGAAAATTGGTTCAGCTTTAATGTTTGCATAGTAAATTAAATAATAATGAGTTTCTAGAGTGAAAAAGCAACATCAGGTTCTAACACATAAGAACTACCTAACAAAATATTAATAATAACTATTTTAACCAAATTACAACACATAATTTAGTTTCCATAAAATTAAATAAAAAAACATATAGTCATAAAATTTTTACTAATTTTAGTTAAATTTAAAAACATATCATGATTATATTCACTATTTGTTGATTAATTAAAACGCATAAACAATCAGTTTTAATAAATTTTAAATCATCAGAAAATTAATTTATCAATAAGTTTATTGAGGTAGTATAATCAATTGATAAAATTCCATTTTTGCATTAGATCTTCATGCCCCGGATGCCATTATAGCAGCAAACTGTAAATTGATGTACTTTTGATGTATATAAAATTTTGCTTTAATCATATGCCAGATCTAGCTTTGCAACAGTAAAATTTATTGATACAATCTGATATAAAGCACAAAAGAAATAGTGAATTGAGAATTTAACTAATGTTTTCACACAAACAAAAACATTTATTGTAAAACTTTCAGTTCTCAATATTTAATAACAAAATCAGTTTTCATTTTTATAGATATCTATAATACTGATCAAAGTTGCTACTCCCGTTTTACGGGAGTTTTTTGATCCTACACCATAGATTGATGTATCTGTGATGTAGAACCATTTGATTACAGAAAAAGAATGAATGCTAAATTTGAACAAATGATAAAAAAAATGTTTATCCCTATTATTTTCTCTTCTCAGGTAGGAATTTATATCACCTGTACAGAGCATAGTGAAAATACTCACTATAATCCAAACCATATTTGTCATCCAACCAACGATAAGTAAGTCCTCAGACTTAATTATTCTTTGCGAAAATAAATTTTAATTATATAATATCGTTTATTTTGAATTTTAAAAAAATACATATTGGCAGTACTATTAAAGCTAAATTTCTGGAAGAAGATTTGGACATGCAGAGAGCATGCAGCTTCATGAAATGTACTGAATCTGAAATTGAACAAATGTTCCTTGAACAAGATCTGACAACCGATAAATTATTGAGGTGGAGCAAATTGCTGGAATATGATTTTTTCCGGGCCTACTCACAGCATCTGATACTTTTTTCTCCTCCTAAAAAGGAAGCTTCCCTTAAAACTTCCGATAAAAAAACATCTTCACTTCCTGCATTTAGGAAAAATATCTATACCAAGGAAATTATAGAATTTATCCTTGAGCAAATTGAAACAGGAAAAAAAACAAAGCTGGAAATAATAAATGATTATAAAATTCCAAAAACTACACTATATAAGTGGATAGCAAAGTATACGGATAAAAACAAGTAGATCAACTTAATTTTTGTAAAGTCATACTGTCACTTTAATGCCAATTTATCATGTTACGCCTATGCAATAAATTGTCAAAAAAAAGTTACGGATGAAAAATAAATAAAAAAAACAGACTAAAATCAGTCTTTTTTTTAGTAAAATATAGAAATTAAGAAACTGCACCCTACTTTAATCGTTTTACGGACATTTGAGTAACAGGACCAGATCCTGTGGCACCTGAGCTTAAATATTTAATAGTTACATTGTCTGTACTATTAGTTATCTTCAATGAATAAGTATGACTAACCAACACATAGGTATAGAAGTAAACAAATTATAGAATAGAGGTATTAATTCCAACTTGGGAATAATAGCATGAGGAACAAAAAATACTGGTAATAAGTTGTAATAGCCACGACTTTATCTGACAGTTAGGGGTTAAAAATAATTGTCAGTTATCCAATATTATCCTTACTTCCAAAAGGGTAGTGTCTCACTAACTGTGTAAGTTAAAAAGTTATTCTGGAAAATTTTGAGCCCTCATAGCTCAAAAAATTTTACGGAAATAACTTTTTATTA
>NZ_QGTV01000020.1:0-53279 GCF_003182335.1 Chryseobacterium sp. AG844
TATTTTATTTAAAAATAAAACTTTTTACCAGATAGATTTTGAAGAAAGTAGGGTAAAAATCAAAGACGTTCACCCTACGCAAGCTAACTCAAGGTCGCTTTTATAAATATAAATGTATAAAAAATATTTGGAAGTTAACACAGAATCTAAAGCCGTTGAAAATTTTGTTCTTATTAAAGGACTAAAGTCCGTTCCTATTGAATATGATCTCTCGCAGTAAAGATTGTTTTTCAAAGGTTATCCACTCCGTTTG
This sequence comes from Chryseobacterium sp. AG844, assembly GCF_003182335.1. Lineage (NCBI taxonomy): Bacteria > Pseudomonadati > Bacteroidota > Flavobacteriia > Flavobacteriales > Weeksellaceae > Chryseobacterium > Chryseobacterium sp. AG844. Next base: position 254 of record NZ_QGTV01000020.1, read on the forward strand.
TCGTTCCACAGAAATCCAGCCTCCAAAATTTAAAATATAAAGGGAATAAGTACGGTTTTATTCAATAGAAATGGGCTTTAGCCCATTTAATTAAAAGATTTAAGTTTCTTTTGGCTTTAGCCTAAACTTACTCTCAATTTGACAGAGAGCAGATTATGTATTATCAAAAGTTTATCACTCCGTTTGTCGTTCCGCGGGAATTCAGCTTCCAATATTCAAACTTAGTTTTTCAAATAAACATTGCTTTATCCTCTTTATTTTCTAAGAAATATGCGGTGGAAAACTGTATGGAAAAAGTAGAGTTAAATATTTTTTTCAAAGTTTTTAGTTTTTAATTAACATTTAAACGCTTTGTTCAAAACTTTATTTTGCAGGGTTTTAAACTTAAACATATTTTAAACTTACTTTAAATTCACCATCTTGTAGAATTATCTTTAAGGATTTTAACAATTTTTGCATTATATTTGTTATAAACATAAACCATGAAAAACAATTTATTGATTTTTACGTTTAGTTTTTTTGCGTTCCCCGCTTTTGGCTGGGCACAGTCTGCACCGGATTTTAAAGAACTTCTGGATAGTGCTATGGTTCGCGATTCGAACCTCAAAATGCAGATTACCCAAAACAAACTTACCGATCTTGACGAGCACAAACTGAAAGATATCTTTCTTCCAACCCTGGAACTAAGTGGTAAAGCAGGCTATCTCAACGGAACAGCAAGACTGACGTCACCGGAATTCAATCTCGCTCCCTTTATCAATATTCCTGAAGGGACTTTCAACAATAATTTCAACGTATCAGGTTTTTCAGGTATTGCTAAGGCTGATGCTAAAATGCTGCTGTATTCAGGAGGAAAGGTGAAGTACATGAAAAAAGCAGTGGAAGAAAAGAAAAAGTCCGAAGATATCCTTCTGGAAAAAACAAAAGATGAGGTGATTGCCACCATATCCAAAGCCTATGATCAGTTAGCATTGATTCATCAGTCTAAAAAGGTTCTGGATGAAAGTAAAAAAAGATTGGATATCAACCGAAAAACGGCTGATAAAGCGCTTGGCTATGGTTTGATAACGCCTTATGACCATAAGAAAATTGAACTCGCCCAGGCTACTCTGGATGCTAAAATGGTAGAATATGAAGGGAAAAAAGAACTTCTTCTTACCCAGCTATATATTTTGACAGGGATTCAAAGAGAAAGGCTCAGAATGATTGATCCTGTACTATCTCCTGTAGAATTGCTGGCTGCAGAAAAAGGAATTGAGCAGAGAGCTGAAATCAGAGCTCTGGAACATGGAATCAGTGCGGCAGACTATAAAATAAAAGCAGAAAGAACGTGGATGATTCCTAAAGTACAACTGATGGCTTCTGCCTACTATATCGGATTGTACGGGAACAGGATAAAATCTTCGGAAAATGTAATCCCGGCAGTTCCTATACTTGGATATGAAGGAAAAAAACTGGACTGGAGACCTAATAACATCAACGTGTTTCCATTGATTACAGCAGGTGTAGGTTTTAAATGGGAAATTTTCGATGGTAAAGAAGGAAAACATGCAGAAGAAACTGCCAAAGTTGGCAAAGAAGTATTGCAGAACCAGAAAGAAGACGCCCTGAAAAAACTGACCTTGAATCTGGCTAATAATCAAACCAATTATGATATCGCTTCTGCGCAGATTACCCTGAAAGCCAAAGAAAAAGAGCTGGCTAAAAATGCACTCGTACAGGCAGAAAAAGAATTCAGATACGGAATGAGTAAATCTTCACAGCTTATTGATGCCGAAAATGATCTTGAAGTTGCGGAACTCGAATATCAGAATGCCATTTTCAACCAGAGAAGAGCGGGAATAGAACTGATGAGGTCTACCCAGGAACTGGATATCACCAAATTTTATTTAATCCCTTAAAAATTTAAATGATGCATAAAAATATATTTATACTCTTCGCTGCTCTGTTTTTATTGGGGAGCTGTGACAAAAAAAACGAGAAAATCAAAGATCCGGAAGGAAAAACCAAAAAGGATGTGATCTCTTTTGCCCCTAAAGTTACCGGAAGGATTCTGAAAATATATGTTTCTGAAGGTCAGACTGTGAAAAAAGGAGATACACTGGCGCAACTTGATGTACCGGAAGTTTCTGCAAAAATTGCACAGGCGCAAGGGGCAGTGAGTGCCGCAACAGCTCAGGAGCAAATGGCAAAAAACGGAGCGACAGCCGATCAGATGAGACAGCTTCAGGCCAAATATAAAGGATTGAAGGAACAATATGAATTTGCTCAGAAATCCTACAGAAGAGCCAATAATATGTTCCGCGACAGTTTAATGTCTCCACAGGCCCATGACGAAATCTACGCAAAATTACAGGGTGCAAAAGCACAATATGATGCTGTAGTGGCAGAACTGGATGATGTGAAAAGAGGAACCCGTTTCGAAAAAGTAGAAATGGCAGCCGGACAGGCATCACAGGCTAAAGGCGCTTTACAGGAAGCAAATGTAGCCTATTCCGAAAGGTATATCATTGCCACCAATGATATGGAAATTGAGACCATCAGCCTGAATACAGGCGAGCTGGCAACCGCTGGTTTTGCTCTGTTCAACGGATATATTCCTGAGAGTACTTTTTTCAGATTTACCATCCCGGAAAGTGCTATTTCAAAATATAAAAAAGGACAGGAGGTCACCATGCAGATAGTCTATAACAAAGAAAACCTGACAGGAACTATCGTGTATATTAAACAGCTGACAAAGTATGCTGATATCACTACGGCTTACCCGGACTATCAGTTACAAGACGCTATCTACGAGATCAAAGTAAAACCCAAAGACATGAATAAGGCTAAAAATATTTTAGTCAATGCCAATGTAATCCTGAAATAAATTGAAAGGACAGATGAAGTTTCCTGAATTTCATTTCGTTCTCCACTTATAAAAATATACAGATGAAAGAATTTTTCCGTCTTTTGAAACGTGAGTTCAAACTTTTTATCGGCAATTCCACCTTAAGGACGGTGTTCTTTTTGGCACCGGTTTTCTATGCCACCTTGCTGGGGTTTGTCTACAAAAGCGGAAAAGTTGAAAATACTCCTGTTTTGGTTGTTGATAGAGACAATACACCGTTATCCAACCAACTGACGGAAATGCTGGATGATAATAAAAGCATCAAAATTATCAGATATCTGCAGGAACCTTTAAGCATAAAAGATGAGGTGATCAGGCATGAGGCAGCTGCTGTGGTTATTATTCCCTCAAGATTTGAAGGAGATATGCTGCAAAAAAAATATCCTGAACTGAATGTGTATATCAATACAGGAAATGTTTTAACGGCCAATTTTGCATCCAAAGCACTTCAGCTGACCATCGGAACATTTTCTGCCGGAGCTTCCATCAAAGCCCTTCAGAAAGCAGGAATGCCAGCTGCAAAGGCTGCAACACAATATGAACCTTTCAAAGCCAATTATATAACCCTTTTCAATACTACAGGAAACTATCTGATCTTTATGTGGCCTGCAATGCTGGCAGTAGTGTTACAGCAGGTTATTTTATTGGCAATGGCAGTGAGTTTTGCTGCTGAATTCGAAAGAGGATCTTTTGTGAAAGAATATCTGAAAATGAAAAAATGGGCCTTCCCGACCATGTTGATAAAAGTCATTCCGATCTGGGTGTTTTCTGTTCTTATTGTAGGTATTTATTACTTTATGCACATGATTTTTCATGTTCCGATGCCGGAAGGAATACTCAATTTTATTCTCCTCACAGCGGTTTTTGTAGGATCGGTTTCGTTTCTGGGAGTATTCATCAGTATTCTGATTCCGGATGCTTTGAAGGCGACACAGATTCTTATGGTCATTGCTTCGCCGGCTTTCATTATCAGTGGTTTTACATGGCCTTTGAATGCAATGCCTGCTTTTGTACAGTTTATCGCGAATATTATTCCGTTAACTCCCTTTTTACAGGCTTTCAAGATCTTATTGATTCAAAAGGGTTCGGTAGAGCTTACCTTCCCATATCTGAAACATCTAAGTATCCTTTTAGTAATATATGCGATCATAGGCTGGATTGCTTTAAAGATCAAACTATGGTTTATTTTCAAAAAATCTGCACCCCAGGAAATTACAATTGAGGATACTTCTCGGGAAGAGATAGAGTAGTTTTTGGTTAATTTGTTGCTGGTTTTTAAGTTAGAGGTTGATAGAATGCTGGTTTGCTGGTTACTTTTGTAGTATATAGGCTGACAGATGATCAGTATCTATCCCGACAATTAAAGAGCAGGAGAAAATACGTAAAAAATAACCCGAAAAATAGCCGAAAAAATTTCGAACTCGAATTCCGTACCCCGTAACTCGTATCTCATAACAAGCACCCCTCAATTTTTTCAATCAACGATAAAAATCAAACAAAAAAACTGATATATTTGTCCATAGTAAAACAGAAATTATATGGAAAATGTATTTGATGCGAAAGATGCTCAAAACTATATAGATAGGATCAACAAATTAGTAGAAGATACTCACGGTTTATGGGGGAAAATGACTGTTGATCAGATGTTGGCTCACTGCTGCATAACCTATGAAATGGTATATGAACCGGAAAAACACAAAAAGCCGGGAGCGATTGCAAAATTTATATTAAAAACTTTTGTAAAACCTAAAGTAGTGGGAGAAAAAGCATATCCAAGAGATTCGCCTACCGCTCCACAGTTTTTGATTACCACCAGAAAGAATTTTCATGAAGAAAAAACAAGACTGATTGGTTTTATCCAGAAGACTCAGCAGCTGGGAGCAGATGCTTTCGACGGTAAAGAATCTTTTTCTTTCGGTAAACTGAATTCGCAGGAATGGAACAACATGTTTGCCAAGCACCTGAACCATCACCTGGCACAATTTGGCGTTTAAACACACTTTGTATGAAAAAACTTTTATTACTTTTCATTCTGGCTGCCAATTTTGTATTGGGTCAGATGCCTGATATTTCCAATACATGGCTGAATAACAGTAAACCTTATATAGGAACCATTGGAAATAAAGGCCAGGAACTGAAACTGAAGATCAATATCTCTGAGCAGAATAAAAAAAATGATCAGGAATATTTCGTTTCAGGATATTCTCTTGTAGATACCAGTTATGCAAAATTTGAAGGGAAAATTACCATTTCAAAATATAAAGATTCCAAAAAACAGGGAACAGTATACGGAGAATATGAGCTGGCCGAAGAGAATAAAGGAAAACATTCCGGACTTTTCAAAGGGAAGTTTGTCTACAATTTCAAATGGAATAGAAAGACAGAGAAAATTGAAGAGCAGTACATCGAACTTACAGGCGATTGGAAAAGTTATGACGGAACTATTGAATTTAAGACCCATCTTAAAAATCAGTAAAAGAACCTCATTATCTATATCATACTTAACAATACCCCAGACCTCGGGGGCTTACTTTAAAAACTTACAAACATTATGAAACTAGGCGCATTTTCAATCAGCTTAAGCGTAAAAGATCTTCAGAAATCCAAAGACTTTTATGAGAAGCTTGGGTTTACAACTATGGCAGGAACAGAAGCACAAAACTATCTGATCATGAAAAACGGTTCTACGCTGATAGGCCTTTTTCAGGCAATGTTTGATGGAAATATGCTTACCTTCAATCCGGGATGGGACGAAAATGCACAGAATCTGGAATCTTTTGATGATGTGCGTGAAATTCAGAAAAGATTAAAGGAAAGCGGAGTAGAAATCGGTAGAGAAGCCGATGAAACCACCTCCGGGCCGGAACATATCTATCTGAAAGATCCGGATGGAAATATGATTCTTATAGATCAACACAGATAATAATTAAAACACATTGATGATGAAAACATTTAAACGTATTTTTTTACTATTAGCCACATTACTAATCATTTTGCTGATTTGGGCTGCTTTTATTCCGGGTGACTGTCAATATGAAAAGTCGATTTCCATTAATGCACCTGTGGAAAAAGTATGGCAGAATACCAATACCCTCAAAGCAATGGATCAATGGAGTCCATGGAATGATCTTGATCCGGGTATGAAAAAAGAGTGGACGGGAACAACCGGCCAGCACGGAGAAAAAGTTTGCTGGGATAGTAAAAATAAACAGGCAGGAAAAGGCTGCCAGGAATTGGAAAAAGTAGATGAAGCTGGTAAAAGAATAGATACGGCAATCAAATTTCTTACCCCTTATGAAAGTGAAGCAAATGCTTACGTAACAGTAGTTCCGGAAGGAAACGGAAGTAGGGCAACATGGGGATTTACTTCTGAGATTCCTTATCCATTTACCTTGATGAAGCTGTTTATGAATATGGAGAATGCTATCGGAAAAGATTATCAGAAAGGGCTTTCACGATTAAAAGCACTGTCTGAAAAACCTCAATAAAACAAACTCAACTTAAAAAAACAAAACAATTATGGCAACAGTAAACGTTTACCTGACATTCAACGGAAACTGCAGAGAAGCATTCGATTTTTATAAATCTGTTTTCGGAGGAGAATATCCTTATATCGGAACATTTGGAGAAATGCCTCCAATGGAAGGAAAAGAAATGCCTGAAGAAGACAAAAACAAAATTATGCACGTTTCTCTTCCGATCTCTAAAGAAACGATTTTGATGGGAAGCGATACAGGAGGAGAGTGGTCTTCCAACTTCAAGGCAGGAAACAACTTCTCTATTTCTGTGAACGCTGAATCTAAAGAAGAAGCAGACAAATTATTCGGTGGTCTTTCTGCAGGCGGGCAGGTAACAATGCCAATGGCTGATACCTTCTGGGGAGCTTATTTCGGAATGTTCAGCGATAAATTCGGAATCAACTGGATGGTAAATTATGACGATCCAGCTAAAATGCAGCACTCATAAAATTTATCTTTGCACTCAAAATAATAAAAAAACCGACAGGAGCCTGTCGGTTTTTTTACTGATAAGTTGCTTTTTTTATTCCTTTTTAATGATTTTGTAGCTTCCTGATGCTGTTGTGATAAGGTAAATTCCGTCAGGGAGTTCGCTAATGTCGAATTGGTTTTCATCTTTTTCAGTTGCTACCGATTGTAAAAGTTTCCCAGACTGGTCATATAAAGAAACTTTTTCACTTTGCTTCAGACCGTCAATATAGAATATTCCGGAAGTTGGGTTAGGATAAATATTCCCTTTGCCTTTGAGGTCATTTTCTGAGGTGGCCAATGTGGAAATTTTTGTCCATGTAAATGCATCCAGGCACATATAAACATACCCTCCGGTGGATTGCAGCTGGATTTCATCAATGGTAGTATTGCTGTTATTCTGATTATTTAGGGTGGAAAGATCAATCAGGGTAAATCCGTTGTTGATACCTGTCGTTCCCGTAGTTGCATTAAATGTAGTATTAAATCCGGATGTTTTTGTGGTGGTGAACTTTGTAACTCCCCCTAATTTTCCCGTAATAATAAGTGTTCCTGATGAGGTAGACTGGTTTAAAGCAGTATTGCTTAAAAATACCCAAAACTTTGATACAGTGAATGCAGAATTGCTTTTAACACTGAAAGAGGGAGAGCTGATATTGGTTGTACCTGTGTTGTCAATATAGACGTTATCATTAGCTGTTCCGTTCCAGCCGGTGTTTGGATAATTGCCCTGAATTCTGAAAGTTCCGGCCTGTGATACGATATTGAAAGTATATCCGCTGCTGGTAAAGCTTGTGCTTCCGCCAGATGAAGTTTCAAAAGTTACAGTAGTTGTCTGTGCATTGATTGATGCAATATTACTTAAGAAAGTAAAGATTACAAAAAAGATAATTGTTTTCATGATACAGGTTTTTAATGTTAGCATAAGATCATAAGCTTCCATGACTGTTTATATGTTCACGGATTTTTCCCGTAAAAGGATACCACAAAGCAAGCGAGAAATATAAAAGGACAACAGCGTATTAAAAGCCGAATTGAAAAACAGGTAGAAATACGCAATTTTGGTGGTTTTTATTATTATAATTTTGAAAAAAGGATATTATGTTAATTAAAATGAATGTATTTCACAGTATGGTTAGTTTTTTTTCATAACTTGTAATGTGTAGCTGAAGTCACTTATTCTAAACCTATTATATAATTTAAAACGAGAAAAACTATGGAATTACCTAAACATGCAGTCTTATTAGATGACGCTAAAAAATGGATCAGCAATTGGCAGAATACAAAAATTATCGATGGAACATCTATCCGGGCCCACCTTATCCCGGCAAAGGACGTTCATGATATTTTTATTAATGACAAAGGATTTGAGAGATACAGAGGATATAATGCCATTACCGATGAAGGTGAATTTAAATTTCTTCTGGTGGGCGTAGATGCAGATAACAATGATATTGTGGATTATGATAAAGGGTATTATGTATATGACATGACAACACCCTGCCCAAGCGTATGCTCTACTGCAAAATGGTGGAACCTGTAAACTAGAGATCATTGGATCACTGGATTGAAATATTGTCGTTAATTGGAAAAGGCATTCTGCTGATTAACCTGGCAGTATACTGTATAGGTTTTTCCGGAGGAGGAAAAGCCTATACATTCTTCATCTGTTATCTGGCCTGGATATTACTGTGTGAAATTGTTTTTTACGTATTGAACTCACAGAAGATCAATAATCTGTTTTTCTCACATTATTATCTGATAGGTCAGTTTTTGTTACTGGGGTTATTCTTCCATGAAATTGTAACGGAAAAATACCAGAAAAAAACAGCACGTACACTTTTAATTATCATTCCCGTAGTTCTTGTTATACAGTATATCATATACCCCGAAAAGTATTATGTTTTTAATCTTTTTGAAATTTTTGTTACGTCTTATTCAATCATAATTCTGGCATTATTTCATTTGTATAATATACTGGATACCCAAAAGAAATACAATTATATAAGCCTGGGACTTTTACTTTATCTGATAAGCAGTACCGTAATATTTTTGTCAGGAAACCTGTATACGGTGATGAACAGAAAACTGCATAAAGAGATATGGGTTTTCAATGTTGTTATGTTTATTGTGTATCAGATTTTTATTCTGACAGACTATCTGTCTTCCCGCAAAAAAAATGTGTAATCACTGTTATGATTTTACAAAATGAATGAGAATACAATTATTTCCACTATCGTTTATACCTTTCTGGCATTTACCTTACTGGCCGTTACCCTGATTATATTTTATTATTTTTCTAATAAGAAGATAACAAGAAACCTTATTCAGAAAAAGGAGCTGGAGGTCAGATACGAGAAAGAGCTTACCCACGCCATTATCAGTGCCCAGGAAAAAGAAAGACTGAGAATTGCCCAGGATCTGCATGATGACATCAGTTCAAAACTCAGTGTGGTTTCTTTAAATATCCATCTCCTGGATTTTGATAATCTGGACAGGGAAGAATACAACGATCTGAAAAATAAAATCATACATCTGGTTAATAAAACAGCAGAAAGTGCAAGGCAGATCTCACATGATCTCCTTCCTCCGATATTAGAAAAGTTTGGGCTTCATGCTGCAATAGATGCATTGTGCTCAGAAATCAACCTATCCAAAACCCTGCAGGTAACTTATTCCAACAGCTTATACTTTGCAAAAGCGGAAGAAGAAAAAAATTTGCATATCTTTAGAATACTACAAGAGCTCATTAACAATTCCATAAAACACGGAGAAAGTATGCATATTGATATAGAATTTTTGGGAAAAGACGGAAAAAATACCTGTATCTATAAAGATGATGGGAAAGGATTTGATCTTAATGAAAATACATTGAAAGGTGGATTAGGCTTAAGAAATATCAGAAGCCGGGTAGAACTGATCAATGGAACACTGAAAATTGAAAGTGAAAACAATAAAGGAATTACCGTAGAATTTACATTTTAAATCGTTATAAAATGGAAAAGGATATAATTCGTGTCATAATTGTAGACGATGAAGCACTCTTTCGTCAGGGAATTTCATTGTTGATACAGAGAGAAAAAGATATTGAACTGGTAAGTGATTTCAGTAACGGTAAAGAGCTGCTGGATGAGCTTGTAACCCTGGAAAAACTGCCTGATATTATCCTGATGGACCTCAATATGCCGGAAATTAACGGAGTAGAAGCTACCAAACAGATCCACATCAAATATCCCCAGATTAAAATTATTGCCTTAACGAGCTATAACACGAAAGCATTTATTGTCAATATGATACAGTCCGGGGCCTGTTCCTTTCTTAAAAAAAACTCAAGCCCTGCAGAATTGCTCACGGCAATCCGGGAAGTGTACAGCAAAGGTTTCTTTTATAACAATGAGGTCATGGAAGCTTTACATCAAAACCTTACAGAACCTAAGAAAAAGGTTTCCAGTATTTTTGATGCCAATCATATTTCCAAAAGAGAAAAAGAGGTATTGGAACTCATCTGCAAACAATACAACACTTCTGAGATTGCAGATCAGCTTTTTATAAGCTCCAGAACGGTTGAAGGACACCGTAACAGCCTTCTGCTTAAAACAGGAGCTAAAAATACTGCAGGCCTGGTAGTCTATGCCATAGAAAGTAAAATTGCAGATATGAATTATTTAAAAGACAGGTTCGAATAACTATTCCTACAACTGTTTTTATTAAAAATTAAATGAAATTTATATTTTCTGATTAAATTAGCCTTTGTTTTGATAAGCAGAGCCCGATAGTTTGCTTCTGAAAAACAATAATTTATAGTTAAAACAGAAAATACAAAAGATGAAATTTACTATTGAAAACATTAAAGCAGAGCACCAAAAAGTAAAAAGCGGAGCCGATTTCCCTCAATATATTCAGGCTATAAAAACATTAGGTGTCTCTCACTACAAAGCATATGTTTCAGACGGAAATACTGAGTACTTTAATACTGACAACCAATCTGTGCAGACTGGAAACAAATACGAGGCTCTTCCCATTTCCGATACTTTAAATCTTGAAAATTTTAAAATAAGACTTAAACTTCACCAGCAGGGAGCAACAGATTATATAACTTTCTGTAAAGACTGTGCAGAAAACGGAATCAATGGCTGGACAATGAATCTTCATGCAATGACCTGTACTTATTTTGACCAGAATGAAACAGATGTTCTTACCGAACAGGTTCCAGGATAATCCTTTACAAAAAAAACGGATGCAGAACATTGCATCCGTACTTCTTTAAACTAACTTATAAAATATTGTTTGCTATTATTGATTTAAAATATTAATTTTGTTTAAAACGATAGATAATAGTAATTGGTAAATATGAGAAAGGTTTTTACGAAGTTGGCGTTCACAGTTTTAGGTTTGGGATCCATTTTGACATTTGCTCAAAAAAACGATCTGGGAGCATGGTATATGTATTTTGGAAATAACAAGATCAGCAAGAAGCTGAACTGGCACAATGAAATTCAGTACCGTAATTTTGATGCGGTTGGAGATCTCGAGCAGTTACTGATCCGTACAGGGATCGGATATGATCTTACAGAGAACAATAATAATGTTTTATTGGGATACGGCTTCATTCTCAGCCAGCCTTATGTATACGGTGAAAAAAAAGAAAATATTGAACACAGGATTTTCCAGCAGTATATTACCAAACAGAAATTCGGACGTTTTTATCTTCAGCACCGATATCGTTTGGAAGAACGTTTTCTTCAGGATGATTTCAGAATGAGATTCCGCTACATGCTGGGACTGAATATTCCGATTACTCAAAAAGAGTTACTTCCGAAAACCCTTTACGCATCAGTATATAACGAAATTTTTCTGCACTTCAACAGCCCGGTTTTCGACAGAAACAGAGTGTATGGAGCGTTAGGATATGTCATCAACAAAAACATGAGGATTGAAGCTGGTTATATGAACCAGATTCAGGAGAACAGAAACCGCGGACAGATTCAGATTGGTTTTTATAATAATATCCCGTTCACCAAAAACTAATAAAACTGTTGCTGAATGCTTCTGGAAATCATTATTTGAAAATTTAATAAACCCTATAAAATAAACACTTATGCATTCAGGAAAAAGATTCGGAGCCCGGGAGTTCATTATCTGGACCAGACGGAGCATTTACGCTTTGGTTATATTATCAGCTATTCCTACAGTCCTGTACTTTTTGGGCTGGAAGTTCCTTTCCGTTCCATGGCAGCCGATTGCGATCATGGGAACAGCAGTTGCCTTTATTGTTGGATTTAAAAACAATGCCAGCTACAGCAGACTCTGGGAAGCAAGACAGATTTACGGAGCTATTATTAATGACAGCCGCAGCTTTGGATATATCCTGAGAGATGCACTTCTTTCTAAAGACTCCGGTAAAGTAAAAGAAATGTTCCTTCGTCATTATGCATGGCTTACTGCATTGAGATTTCAGCTTCGTGAACCGCGAGCATGGGAAAACATGGGAACAGATCAGTTTGATGAATATGCTAAAAAATATGACATTCCGGAGAGACAGTCCAAACTGGATGAAGAATTGAAAAAGTATCTTTCAGAATCTGAACTTCAGTATATTCTAAGCAAAAAAAACAGAGCGACTCAACTGATAGCCAGCCAGAGTAAAGCTTTATCCGAAGTTTACGAAAAAGGAGGAATCAATGATTTTCAATGGACACAGATCAACCAGCAATTGGTGAAATTTACCGATAATCAGGGAAAAGCTGAAAGAATTAAAAACTTTCCCTATCCGAGAAATTTCTCTTCAATTACAACGTATCTATTGCTTTTATTCATTGTTTTTGTGCCTTTCGGATTATTGAAGGAGTTTGATAAATTAGGTGAAGGAACATCGGTAGAAGGCTTGACATTATGGTTTAATATTCCGTTTTCTTTATTGGTAACCTGGTGTTTCCATACATTGGACAGCGTAGGAGAGGCTTCGGTAAACCCCTTTGAAGGAAGTCCCAATGACGTTCCCATCACCCAGATCAGCCGTACGATTGAAATCGATATGAGAGATATGCTGGATGAATCTGATCTTCCGCCAGCCATTACTCCGAAGAATAATATCGTGCTTTAGATTGATCTTTTTATGATCTCAGATATTGATTAATGACAGACTTCGAATATATCTGAACCTATCAGGTATGGGAAATAATAAATATTTGATACCTAAAAATAAACATAATACTTAAAAAAACGAACTCAAAATGATTCACAGCTATGTTATAATATCCATTGCAGTCCTGCTGTCTGTGATGATATTGGTAATGATCGGCCAGAAATTAAAAGTAGCTTACCCGATTTTTCTTGTCATTGCAGGATTACTGATAAGCATTGTGCCGGGAATGCCGCGTATTGAAATAGAGCCTGATCTTGTTTTTCTTATTTTCCTGCCGCCAATTTTGTTTGAGGCAGCCTGGTTTACCTCATGGCAGGATTTTCATAAATGGAGAAAACAGATTTTTTCAATGGCCTTTGGGTTGGTATTCTTAACCTCCATAGTCGTTGCTTATCTTTCATCTTCCATTATTCCCGGACTTACTGTGGCAATGGGCTTCCTGTTGGGAGGTGTCAATTCTCCGCCGGATGCAGTAGCTGCTACTTCGGTTCTGAAACATATGAAAATTCCTAAAAAGATCACTAATATTCTGGAAGGAGAAAGTTTGATCAATGATGCTTCCAGTTTAATTGTATTTAAATTTGCACTGGCCGCCGTTATTTCAGGACAGTTTATCTGGAGAGATGCCGTTCAGGATTTCTTTACCATGGCCATCGGTGGAATTGCCGTAGGAGTGGCGGTTGGGTTTCTGTTTGGTGCTTTATTAAAAGTTATTCCGACCAATTCCAATATCGATACCATTATTACCCTTATCGTACCTTACATTATGTATGTGGGAGCAGAACATTTCCATTTTTCGGGAGTATTGGCTGTAGTTGCCGGAGGTTTATTGATGTCTTATAATTCACATTGCTATTTAAGCCATACCTCCAGGATTCAGTCGGGGAATGTATGGAGTGTACTGATATTCCTGATGAATACCATCATCTTTATCCTGATTGGTCTTGAACTTCCCATTGTAGTGGAAGGGATGAAAGAATATACCATTTCTGAAGGTATTTTCTACAGTGTAGTGATTGGTGGAGCTATTATCGGAACAAGAATTTTGTATAGTTACGCATTAATGTACTTCCCAAGAATCTGCTCTAAAGAATTAAGGTTAAAAGTTCCCAAACCGGATTGGAGAGAGCCTTTTATCATCAGTTTTGCAGCAATGAGAGGAGTGGTTTCACTGGCTGCAGCATTATCGATCCCTGCTTTTTTACCTAACGGAGAAGCGTTTCCACACAGGAATATTATTTTGTTTGTAACCTTCGTGATCATATTGATCACCCTGGTAGGGCAAGGTTTATTGTTGGCGCCCATCTTGAAATTATTAAATATTCAGGATGCCGGAAGCGAATTGCCGGAAGAAAAACAGGAGGTAATCCTTATGCGTAAACTGAAAGAAACAGCTTTGCACAAACTGGATAATGACTTTTCTGAATTAGCCGTAACGAACAGCCTCGTACGTCATCAAAAGCACAAGCTGGAAAATGAAATGATGCTGATGGCAGATAAAGCCCAATGCATGGCTTCCACAGGAGATTATGTGTCCGCAATCAACGAAAATAAAGATGTCTTACGCCAGATCATTCAGGCACAGAGAAACGAATTGCACAGAATGAAAAGAGAAAAGATCTTTGATGATCATGTGATGAGAACCATTGAAATGCAGCTGGATTTTGACGAAGCCAAGATCACAGGTTTTTCACATGGGTAATTACAAAATAAACCACAAAAGTCACAAAAGATAAAAGTTAAAATGAACTTGCAGGAATAAAAAGTTCACAAAAGGAAAATTCTGAAATTTTAAAGGCTTACGTGTACTTCTCATGAGTAGAAATTTAAACTTAATAATTTAGTAGATAAAACTTTGTGACTTTTGTGGTTAAAGATTATAGGTAAAATGTGTACATTTAAACATATTAAACCTATAATATGAGTACACCCATCACTGTTCAGTACACCATAAATGCTCCGGCTGAAAAAGTCTGGAAAGCATTAACCGATAAAAATGAAATGAAATCCTGGTATTTTGATATCCAGGATTTTGTTTTGGAAACAGGTAAGGAATTCAACTTCTATGAACCGGGAGGTGAGAATAAATACCATCACCACGCACAGATTTTAGAAATAATACCCAATGAAAAATTAAAGCATACATGGTCTTATCCTGATTTTTCAGCCATGAAGACCATTGTAACCTGGGAACTGCTGCCAGAAGACGGTCAAACTTTAGTAAAGCTGACCCATGAAGATATTGAAAACTTTAAAGACTTAGGAGAAGGCTTTTCAAGAGAGAATTTTGTAAAGGGCTGGAATACGATTTTGGGACAAAGCTTAAAAGAATTTTTAGAAAAATAAATCATGATCACATTACACCCTTTTACGATAGAAGATGCTCCACAACTGATTTCAAAGATAAAAGACGAAAGAATGCTTCTTCAGTTTGCCGGCCCGGCATATCGTTTTCCTCTCACAGAAGAACAGCTGGAAACTGATCTGTTCAATGAAAACAGAACTCTTTTTAAAATTACAGATGAGACAGGACGTACAATCGGGCATGCCCAGATATTTCTGAAAGAAAAAACATTCCTGTTGGGAAGAATTCTGATCTGGGATGAAAATAACAGGGGAAAAGGTTATGGAAAGAAGGTGATGCAGGAGCTTTTGAAATATGGCTTCAGTCATTTTGATAAAGAAACAGCAGAGCTGAATGTCTACGACTGGAATACCGGAGCTATTGAATGTTACAGAAAAGTAGGTTTTGCTTTTGACCCATACGTTAAAAGCGAAGCAAAGATTGGTCAGGAAACATGGGTTTCACTGAATATGAAAATCAATAAAAATACTTTCGAATTACAGGAATCATGACACAATTTACCGCACTTCGCCCTGTTTTATGGACTGAAAATCTTGATGAAACCATAGGATTCTATATGCGCGTTCTTGGGTTTAGCCTTATCGACAGGAATAACGAATGGCAATGGGCTTCCCTTCGTAAAGATGAAATATACATCATGCTGTCTCAGCCTGACAAACATGAAAAAAATACTTCCATTGGTTTTTCCGGTTCGTTTTATTTCAATGTAAATAAAGTGGATGATCTTTGGGAAGACCTTAAAACAAAAGCGAAAATATGCTACGAGATTGAAACTTTTGAGTGGGGAATGAGAGAATTTGCGATATATGACAATAATGGGTACATATTACAATTTGGTGAACCCGCAGATAATATTGGCAATACGGAATAAAATTTGCTATTTTTGGAGAAATATTTAGAAATTCAATGAAAAAAAGTATAATAGCGGGTTTCGCAGCGATTTTATTATTGGCGTCTTGTAATAAGGATAAGGAGATTCTTAATACATTAAACACTTATAATACTTCAATGGAGGCGAAGGGATACCATTTCGGAGATAAGCTTGAGCTTCCGAAAGAGGTAACGGAAAATGCAGAAAGCGTAACAATCAGCTTTGGAGATAAAGAAACAACAGATTTAACAATTGATCCTAAATTTTTCACCTTAGGAGACAATGCTGTTACATTCAATATTAAAACAAAAGGAGGTGAAGTGCTAAATCAGGATGCTACCATCAATGTATTTGCAAAAAATCCTGAAAAAAATATTCCTTATCAGATTGTAGCGGAATATCCTCACGATCCTAAAAACTTTGTACAGGGTTTCCAGATTGAAGGAAATACCATTTATGAAAGTGACGGGCAGAACGGATCTTCACAGATTTTAAAATATACGCTGGGAACAACAACTCCGCTGGCTTCTACAAAACAGGCTCAGGAAGACTTTTCTGAAGGAAGTACCATCGTAGGAGACAAAGTATATCAATTGACATGGCAAAGCAAAAAAGGATATGTTTATGATAAAAGTTCATTAAAGCTGCTTTCAGAATTTGCTTATCCTAATGTATTGGGTGAAGGTTGGGGATTAACGTATGACGGGAAGAACCTGATCGCTTCTGACGGAAGTAAACTTTTATATTTCCTTGATGTCAACGATCCTTCAAAACTGATTAAGTATATTGCGGTTGCAGGAAGTTCACAGGCATATGATCAGTTGAACGAACTGGAATACCACAACGGATTTATTTATGCCAACGTATGGCAGAAGCCTATCATTTTAAAGATCAATCCGGCCAATGGAGAAGTCGTAGGAACTTTTGACTTTACTGAAATCGCAAAACAGAATACCAAAGGAAGTGATGATGTACTGAACGGAATTGCCTTCAAAGGAGATAATATGCTGGTGACAGGAAAAAACTGGTCGAAGATTTATGAAATTGTTATTAAATAAGAAAAGTTAATAACAATTTCTGTCTGAATAAAATAAAGTATGTAAATTGGTAGCGTTCCCTCAGGAGCGCTATCTTAGTAAAAAAGAATTTGAGATTATTATATCTGATACTGCTTTTAGTTTTCTGCTCAGTTTCTGCGCAGGATGTACTTCCTTTAGATACTTTGAAACTGAAGGAGGCAAAAGATATGCTTGCCGATGACTACGGAAATCTGTATATCTATAAAAACAAAGATTTTAGTTTTACCAAATATGATTCCCTTGGAAAGCAGATCGGAAAAATGATGCTTACTGTACCCTATAAAGTACAGACCGTACAAAATCCTCTGAATGTGCCATTGTTTTCTGAAAATGCCCAGGAAATGAAATTTGTAGACCAGAATATGAATGAGATTCAACGATTGGATTTTAAACAGAAATTTGGTTTTATCAGAATGGCTTATGCCGAAGATCTGCAGCAGCTCTGGCTTTTGGACGACAGTACAAAACGTCTGATACAATATAATTTCAGAAATGATACCACCATCAACTCATATCCTTTTGATATCAGTTTTGAAGATTTAATGGACATGCTGGTCTATGAAAATAAGGTCTATATTTTAACGAGAAAGCACATCAGGATTTACAGCCTTAAATTCGAAAAGCTTTTCGAAGCTCCTTTGGAAAACGGAAAACGTTTTCGAAGAGAGAATGATATGATCCTTGTGGTTGCCGGTAATTTCATTTCACAATACGTCCCTGAAAAAGGGATGATCAC
Source organism: Chryseobacterium sp. AG844 (assembly GCF_003182335.1). Taxonomy (NCBI): domain Bacteria; kingdom Pseudomonadati; phylum Bacteroidota; class Flavobacteriia; order Flavobacteriales; family Weeksellaceae; genus Chryseobacterium; species Chryseobacterium sp. AG844. The sequence continues at coordinate 18,326 of NZ_QGTV01000020.1, forward strand.
TATTTTCGAAGACCAGGACGCACAAATTGTGGATAAAAACATCCTCTCTTATTTTGCAATCAAAGGGAACAAACTCTATCTTTACAGCCTTGAAAAAGTAAAGAAAGCCCAACAGCAAAAACAGCTCGAAACTCAGCCGGAATCTCCTCCGCCATCTACAGAAAAGCCAGTAGAAAAGACGGAAGAAAAGCCAGATGAGAATACAGTAGAGAAACCTTCAGACAATACTTTACAGAAATTGATTGAAGATATTTCTCAGGTTCAGACTGAGGCTGTCGAAAAACTTATCAACTAATTCGTAAATACAAGGAAAAAGAATATTATGCATATTGCAGTTACAGGAAACATCGGAGCAGGAAAAACAACTTTGACAACGATGCTTTCCAAGCATTACGGATGGGATGCACAATTTGAAGATGTAGATCATAATCCTTATCTGGAAGATTTTTATTCAGACATGAGCAAATGGAGTTTTGCGCTGCAGGTGTATTTCCTGGGGAGCCGATTCCGTCAGGTAAAGGAGATCAGAGAAAGCGGGAAAAACATTATTCAGGATCGTACGATCTATGAAGATGCTCATATTTTTGCGGAAAACCTGAATGATATGAACCTTCTTTCAGACAGGGATTTCAATAACTACTCATCAGTATTTGATCTCATGAAGTCTTTCGTGTCTGCTCCGGATCTTTTAATCTATTTGAAATCTGATGTTCCTAACCTGGTTAAAAAAATCTATAAAAGAGGTCGTGAATATGAAGCATCTATCAGTATTGAATACCTTTCCAAACTGAATCAGAAATATGAAAAATGGATCTCCAACTATACAGAAGGAAAATTGCTGATTGTAGAAGTGGATGATCTTGATTTCGTTGAAAAACCTGAAGATTTCGGATTTATTCTGGAGAAGATTGAAGCAGAGCTACACGGATTGTTTTAACATATTTTTATCAGAACATTAAGACAGACTCAGGGTAAATCTTTTTAAATTTGTTAAGACCAAGTTTAATTTTTGAATAATGTATCATGGTAGTTAAAGTTTTACATAACGGAAACTGTTCAAAGTCAAATGCTGTACTGGAGTATCTTGACGAAAACGGAGTGCCTTTTGAGATCATTAATATTGTTGAAGATCCGTTAAGCCCACTTGAAATAAGAACGGTGCTGAAGAAACTGAATCAGAGTGTTTTTCATATTATCCGTAAAACCGATAAGCTTTACGTTGAGAACTATGCAGATAAAAACTATTCGGAAGAGGAATGGATAAAGATCCTTTCCGAAAACCCATCTTTAATACAAAGACCCATTCTGGTAAAAGGTTCAGTAGCAATGCTGGGAAGACCTATTGAAAATGTAAAATTCTTTATTGAAAAATAAACGAAATTTAATAAATAAAAAAGATCCGTTCTGTTGTAGACTACACCCAAAAGTTTAGACACTTTTTAGGGGCAGTCCATGAAAGAGCGGATCTTTTATGTTATGGGGTTTTTGTAGTAACCGGGCCATTTATCGCCTTATATAAAGCTTCCAGTTCTTTTGGAGGACGTCCGGAATCAAATTCTGAGGAGGTATACTCTTTTCCGCCAGCGGTAATGATCATAGATGATATCATTGCCTGGTCAGAATATCTGCCTGTAGTTGGAGATTTGAGTTCAGATATCTTCGGTAGGTCAATGTTCTGAGCCAGCCTGGAAACTGCCAGCCATTCGGCGGTGGAGATTTTGGTATTTGTAATCTCTTCATTGATGTTGGACTCTTTTGAAGAGGGTGTGAAAACAATGTCCCTGCTGAACCCTCTTGTCCTTTCTGTTAAGCGGATCTGTTCAATCTTTTGTTGCTGAACTGCAGAAGAGATATTTGGGGTATTATTTTCGCTGTTATTTTTGTGCATACAGTTTGTAGCAGAGGTTGCTAAAATGACATTAAATAGGATCAGTTGGATGTTCATCATATTCTGTTTTTATGTATTAATAATAAAAAACCGCTTCATCATGATGAAACGGCCTTTGTTTTTACAATAGAATAACGCCTTCTATTTTTGCTACTTCTTTATAAATATTCACTACCTGATTGGCATCCAGAACAAATGCATTGATATTGCAGGCCGTGTATTTTCCATTTTTGCTTTCGCGGTTTCCCAGTGTAAATTTAATACCATCAAAAACTCTGTAAATTTCAGTAAGTTTTGCCTGGTCTGTAGGAATAATAAATTTAAATAAATAATCCTCCGGAAAATCATGATGATCCTCCAGTTTCTCCCTCAAAGACTGATAAAAGTCTTCAGGGCTTGCGTGTTGATTTCCTTGTAATATATCCATCTGCAATTGTTAATATAGTATAAAAATAGCGAAAATTTTCCTATTTTCCAAACGGTCCCAGCAGGGACTTGGAGTTCTGGTGTTCATAATCTTCAATGATATTGAACAATCCATTCACCAGCTGTTCAGAAGCAAGTTTACTCAATCCTCCTGAATTGACAGTGTTGTTATTTCCCCCTAAAAGACTGCCCAAAAAATTACTGCCTGATAGCGCTGTATTAATGGTTTTTACAATTCCATATTCATTCAGTTTTTCATCTACTTTAGGAGCAATGGCCGCAATAAGCTGTTGGGATGTTTTTTCCTTCAGAATCTGTGTAGCAGTGGTTCCCTGCATAATTCGCGTTACATCCTGAGCATTCAGGCTGTTTACGGCATCCTGCAAAATAGGTTTTGATGTATTCACTGTGTAAGCTGCTGCCTGTGCTATATAATCTCGTTCTTTGGCTACCAGTGAAGGAGCAATTTTCTCCAGTGTGGAATTGATGTCTCTCAACTCTTTGGGAAGGGCTTTATCAACCATATTATTCTGCAGGAACGCTTCTTTGTTGCCATAGATACTCATTCCCTTATCAATACCATTAAGCAGAATTCTTTTGATAATAGAAAGCCCCATGTCTGATGTTGCCAATGAAGTGCAGGATTGTACAGTGGTGGTAATAACAGCACCGGTTCCAATCAAAAGAGCGGCTGCAATGATATATTTTTTCATTGATTTTTTTATTATGTATTTCTAAGATGCATTTGTCAAAAACTGCACCAAAGGTAATTACTATTCCCAATTTAACAAAATATTAAATTGAGTACATGTTTTGGTGAATATTGTGTCAAAAATGTTAAAATTTCATTTGTAAATATGATGAATAAAGGATCTTGATTTTAAATTAAAAATTATAAAATCTATATTTTTGGCATTTTTCATTTAATAAAGTATAATTATTTTTAAATATTTAAGATAGTTTAACAGTGTTGGATATTTTTTATATTTTTGGCTAATGTCTTTTTTTGAGATTTTAAATAACTCCACTATTTAGAGACAGGTGCAAATTTGAATTTATTTGAATAAAATTGAAACTATATGAAACAAAGTAATTTAAAGTATTCATGTCTCATTGCTGCTTTATACTTCGGTATGAACGTCAATGCTCAGACTACTCCAAAAGACACTGCAGTCAAAGAGCAGAAGATTGAGGAAGTAGTTTTGATCGGATATGGATCTCAGAAAAAAGAAAACGTTACGGGAAGTATCGGAATGGTTTCTGCAAAGGATCTCGCTGATAAGCCGAATTCAAACCCTATGAGTTCTGTTCAGGGAAAAATTGCAGGTGTGAATATTACCAATGCAGGAGCCCCAGGAAGTTCTCCGAGAGTTGATATTCGAGGGATTGGATCTTTAACAGGACAAACTGTCTTCATCGTTGACGGAACCATTACGGATGATATATCTTTCCTTAATCCTCAGGATATTGAATCAATGAGTGTATTGAAAGATCCTTCGAGTTTAGCAATTTTTGGAGCGAGAGCATCTAACGGAGCTGTAATTATTAAGACAAAAACCGGAAGGGGTAAGAAGCCTGTTTTTAGCCTTAATTCTTACTTAGGAATCAAAAAGGTTACCAATGTTCCGGAAATGGCGAATGCTGATCAGTATATTGAATTATATAATGAAAAATTAAGAAATGAAGGAAATACTGATCCTACAAAATTTCTGAGCAGAGCTGATTATCCTGCAGATACAAAGTGGCTTGATGAGATTTTTAGAACCAGTATTATAAATGCCAATGATTTCTCAGCATCAGGAAGTATCGGGAAATTAAATTATTATGGAAGTATTGGAAACTTACAGGATGAAGGAAATTTAGCTGCCGGAAGAGGAATTAACTCTGGAAGTGGCTTCAACAGAATGAATACCAAGTTAAATTTATCATATAAAATAACGGATAATCTTACCATTGGTAATAATTTTACATTCTCAAAAATTCGTAGTGATGTAGCTCAAAATCCTTTACTGGATGCATATACAGCTCCTCCTATATTTCCGGTAATGAACCCATCAACTGGTGATTATCAGTTTTTCAATGGGTATTCCATACCAAATCCAAGAGCGAAATTGGATATGTTCCGTTCTCAAATCAGGGAAGAAAGACTTTTGAATAACGTTTTTGCAGAATATAAGTTTTTAAATGATTTTACTGTAAGAGTTAGTTATACTACAGATAACACCAATAGAAGTAAGTATGAATATACACCAAGACTTAATTATGTTCCGGTATCTGATCAGAAAGATCCTGTTTTAGTAACAAGAGATTCCAGAAACAGAAATTATGTCTGGGATAATACATTAACCTGGAAAAAGAACTTCGGAGATCATAATCTGGAGATCTTAGGAGGTTTCTCAAGAACGAGAAATTCTTATTCTGAAACATATGCATCTGCTCAGAAAGTATATTATGATGGAACAAATGAATCTTTAAATATCCTTAATGGTACTGATCTGGTAATTTATACTGATGACAGACCTAAACTGGATCTTAATCAGGATCAATATCGTATTGAATCACTTTTTGCGAGATTAAATTATGATTACAAAGGAAAATACCTTTTAAATGCTTCTGTTCGTAGAGACGGGTCATCACAGATTTCTACAGATAGATTTAAGATTTTCCCGGCAGTAAGTGCAGGTTGGGTAATCTCAAAAGAGGACTTTATGAGCGGGCAAAATCTGTTTAACCTTTTAAAGCTTAGAGCAAGTTATGGTAAACTTGGAAATCCTAATGTGAAAAGAAAGTTTACTCTGAACAGAACAATTATTGATGGAGGTGCATATTATGGAAATAATGGTTATCCTGCGGCAACAATCGACCAGATTATTGATCCATCTATCGGATGGGAAACAACTTCAGGAGGAGATGTAGGTTTAGAAATGGCATTATTTAACAATAAATTAAAAATTGATGCCAATTATTTCAATAAAGACTCAAAAGATGTTGTATATGGAATTTTCCAGGGTACTGTTTCCGGTGCAAGTAACTGGAGAGATTATGTAACAAATGCTTACTCCTTTAATAACAAAGGATTTGAAGTTGCTGTAAACTATAATACAAAGATTAATGAGAATATTACTTTAGGAATTTATGGTAATTATACAGGGTTAAAAAATAAAATTACTTCAGTATATGGAGGATCATACCTGGAAGCAGGAGCTAGTTTGTTCGGAAATTCTGTTATCAGACTACAGGAAGGACAGGCCGTTGGTTCTTACTACGGATATCAGGTTGTGGGAGTATTCCAAAATGCTGATGAGGTATCAGCTTCAGCGACACAGAATGGAGCAAGACCCGGAGCATTTAAATTTGCCGATTTAGATGGAAACGGTGTTATTGATACAAGAGATAAAACATTCCTGGGAAGTCCTATTCCAAAAGGATCTTATGGATTTGGAGTTAATATGAATATTTATGATTTTGACTTTGCTATTGATTTCCAGGGAGTATTTGGTAATAAAATCTATAACTACAACCGTGAACAGCGTTATGGAAATGAAAACTGGGATTTAGATTTCTACAATAACAGATGGCATGGTGCAGGAACATCAAATTCTTACTCTATGGTGACCAATGACCAGGCGATTATTTTGCCAAACAGTTTCTATGTAGAGGATGGAAGTTATATCAGAATCAGAAATATCCAGGTTGGATATAATTTACCAAAAACATTTGCAAAATCTTTGTCTATTACTAAATTAAGATTATATGTAAGTGCTCAGAATCCATGGACTAGCTTTAAGTACAATGGCTTCTCACCTGAAATCTTGAATTCAGATAGAGTACAAATGGGAGTAGATCAGAACATTTACCCTATCTCTGCAATCTACACATTTGGTATGAATTTAACATTTTAATTAGAAAAGTAATGAAAAAAATATTTTTATCCATTGCAATGGTTTCTCTTTTAACCAGCTGCAATAATTATCTAGATATCAAAGAGGAAGGAGAAGTAGAGGCGACATCTTTTTTCCAGACTCAGGAGGATGCTATGCAGGCAACGAATGCCGTGTATAACTTCTTAAGAAGCTGGGAAAATTCAGCATTTCCTTACCAGTTTATTTATGGTGTTCCGGCAGATGATGTGGTGAAAGGATCTAATCCGGGAGATGCGTCTTTTATCAATGTGTATGATAATTTTACCTTTACGGTAAGTGATGACGGAGTAAGAAGTTATTGGATTGGTCAATGGCAGGCTATAAACAGAGCGAATCAGGTTATTACTAACGTTCCAAAGATAAATATGGATTCAACGCTTAAAAACAGACTTGTTGCTGAATCAAAAATGTTGAGAGCCTATTTTTATTTTAATTTGGTACGAATCTATGGTGGTGTGCCAATATTTGACGGATTACAGACAAATTATAATATTCCAAGGAATTCTGTAAACGAGGTTTACAATTTTATTATCTCTGATCTTACCAGTGCTGCAGAAATTCTCCCTCAAACTTATCCTGCTACAGATCTGGGGAGAGTTACTAAAGGTGCTGCATTAGGATTATTATCGAAAGTTTATCTTTACAAGAAAGACTGGCAGAAGGCTTATGATACTTCAAACCAACTAATAGGAATGGGATATGACTTAGAGTCAGACTTCAATCGTGTATTCAGAATCGCTGGAGAATTTGGAAAAGAATCCGTATTTGAAGTTAACTGTGATTGTGCTCCTCAGCTTAATCCGCTGGCAGGAAGTCAGTATGCAGAAGTTCAGGGGGTAAGAAACCAATTCGGATGGGGATTCTTCACCCCTTCTCAGGCTTTGGAAAACGCATTTGAACCTGGTGATATCAGAAAAGAACTTACGATTCTTAGAAATGGAGAAACTACTCCGGAAGGTGATTTAATTGCAATGGGAGACCCAAATTCTGTTACAACATTTAACCAAAAAGTATATCTTCCGAAAGCTTTAAACAACAGTGCTTGTGCTTACGGATCAAAACAGAATATCAGAATTTTAAGATTTGCTGAGATTCTTTTAATCAATGCAGAAGCTGCTAATGAATTAGGTAATACCGCTACAGCCACAGCTAACCTTAATAAGGTAAGAACAAGAGCTCAATTGGCAGGTACTACAGCCTCAACACAGACTGCTCTTAGAAAAGCAATCTGGCATGAACGTAGAGTAGAGCTTGCTATGGAAGGTGACCGTTTCGTAGACCTTGTAAGAACAGGTGAGGCAGCTGCTGTCCTTGCGCCTTATGGATTCAAAGCAGGTAAAAACGAATTATTCCCGATTCCTTTGGATGCCATGAACCAAAGTAACGGTGCCTTTGTTCAAAACCCCGGCTATTAAAATTTAATCAATAAAAACTTTAGAGGAGAATGAAAGTTCTCCTCTTCTTTTAGTAAGAAACCCTAAAAAAGAGATCTCATGAAAAGGAACGTATTATCAATAGCTATTACTTCATTATTCTTTGTGTATTCCTGTAAAAATGCACCCGTTGCCAAACAGGAGACCGGAAAAACTGAAGCGGTAAAAAGCAATATCACGGATGAACAACTGATGGACAGAGTGCAGAAAGATGCTTTAAAGTACTTCTGGGACTATGCAGAACCTAACTCAATGCTGGGAAGAGAGCGCTACCATGAAGACAATATCTATCCGGATAACGATAAGCACGTGATCACGACAGGAGGCTCAGGCTTCGGGTTGGCAACTATTCTGGTAGGGGTAGAAAGAGGATTTGTTCCAAGAAAAGAAGCGGTGAAAAGGCTTACTCATATCATGGATTTTCTGGCTAAAGCAGACCGCCATAAAGGAGCATGGTCACATTGGATCAATGGGGAAACCGGAAAAACCGTACCATTCGGGAAAAAAGATAATGGAGGTGACCTTGTGGAAACCGCTTTCCTTACCTCAGGAATACTGATGGTTCGTGAATACTTTAAAAACGGAAATGCAGAAGAAAAAAAACTGGCAGCAAAATGTGATGAACTGTGGAAAGGAATCCAATGGAACTGGTATACCAAAGGAGGACAGAAAGTCCTTTACTGGCACTGGTCACCGGATTATCAATGGGAAATGAATTTTCCTCTTGAGGGATATAATGAATGCCTGATCACTTATATTTTAGCAGCATCTTCACCGACTTATTCCATTGATGCAGAAACCTACTATAAAGGCTGGACCAGAAACGGAACTTACCTTACAGATAAAACAAAATACGGACTACCTCTGTATGTAAAACACAACTATGCCGAAGAATACGGCGGCCCGCTTTTCTGGGCACAATATTCATATATCGGGCTTGATCCTACGGGATTATCCGATAAGCTTGTCAAAAACTACTTTGACATCAATAAAAATCAAACCCTTATCGATTACAAATACTGTGTTGAAAATCCAAAACAATGGAAAGGGTATGGCCCCAACTATTGGGGGCTTACAGCCGGATATACCAGAAATGAGGACGGAAGCACAGGATATACCGCTCACATGCCTGGCAATGATAATGGAGTGATTACTCCTACAGCTGCCTTGAGCAGTTTTCCCTATACACCAAAAGAATCAATGGCTTTCCTGAGATTCATGTATACCCAAAAACCTGAATTCATAGGATCTGCGGGACCTTATGATGCTACCTCCATTAATTATAATAATTGGTTTACCCCAAGATATCTGGCGATAGATCAGGGAACGATAGCACCCATGATTGAAAATTACAGATCAGGATTCCTTTGGAAACTGTTTATGAATGCTCCTGAAATTCAGCAGGGATTAAAAAAACTAAGCTTCCGGTCAGCCAAATATGGACTCAAATAAATTAATAGGAACGGGCCATTATCCTGAGCTTAGTCGAAGGGAATCCGTTTACATAAAAAAAATCAAATCCGCTGGCTTTAGCCAAAACCTAAATAACAATATGAAACTAAAACTGAAACATATTCCTCTTTTACTGCTGCCGTTTTCAATACCAATGAATGCGCAGGAGATAAAAGGAGAACTCAATAAAGAAATTAGAAGACAGGAAAAAATGTCTTACATTCTGGATTATCCGCAGAATGTTAAAGGAAATGTACCACTAATAGTTTTCCTTCATGGTTCAGGAGAGCGTGGAGCTAATCTTGATCTGGTAAAGGCACATAGCCCGTTTACCTATAAAAACCTGATCAAAGAACCTGTAGCTGTTCTCGCACCCCAATGCCCGGAAGGAACATGGTGGGATACGGTTACCGTATATCATCTGATCAAGGAAATTCAGAAGAAATATAAAATTGATGCTTCCCGTATTTATCTTACAGGACTTTCTATGGGAGGATGGGGAACCTTAAAGCTGGCCATGGAGCATCCGGAAATGTTTGCTGCAGTGGCTTCAGTTTGTGCCCCTACAGATCAGGTAATGACCGCTAATATTCATCGGTTTAAAGATCTGAACATGAAAATTTTCCATGGCGGAATGGACGATATTGTACTACCTGCCAATGCTTTTAATTTTTATCAGAAGCTGCATCCTGTAAATCCTTCAGCAGAATTGGTTATCTTCCCGAATGATAATCATAACTCATGGGATTCGGCATACTCAAATCCAGCTCTGTATGAATGGATGCTGTCTAAAAAGAAAGAAAAATAATCCCAAAATACACAATGATTGAAAAATAAACCCATCAAATTAAAGCAAAAAATATAAAACAATAATTTAAGAAGATAGATTTATGAAAAAGTTAATTGTAATTGCCACTTTAGCATTGGCACCTGTATTTTCCGCACAGGAAATGGTAACGAAGCCCGTTCAGTCTTACCAGACAGCTCAGTATCAGGCTAAGAAGAAAGCTTTTGTAGACAATCTTTTATCTAAAATGACATTGGATGAAAAAATTGGCCAGATGAACCTTCCGACTTCCGGAGATTTCACTACAGGACAGGCACAGAGCTCTGATATCGGAAAGAAAGTAGAGCAGGGATTAGTTGGCGGATTATTCAATATAAAAGGAGCAGATAAGATCAAGGCTGTTCAGAAAGTGGCTGTAGAAAAAAGCCGTCTGAAGATTCCTATGATTTTCGGGATGGATGTTATTCACGGCTATGAAACTACTTTCCCGATTCCTTTAGGACTGGCTGCTTCATGGGATATGAATCTTATCCAGCAATCTGCAAAAGTAGCTGCGAGAGAAGCTGCTTCTGATGGGATCAACTGGACATTCTCTCCTATGGTAGATATTTCCCGCGAGCCAAGATGGGGTAGAGTATCAGAAGGTTCTGGTGAAGACCCATATTTAGGAAGTGAAATTTCTAAAAATATGGTGTATGGCTATCAGGGGAAAGACCTGGCCAACGGAACCAATATTTTAGCATGTGTAAAACACTTTGCGCTATATGGAGCAGGTGAATCCGGAAGAGATTACAATACGGTTGACATGAGCCATGTAAGAATGTTTAATGAATATTTTCCACCTTACAAAGCCGCAGTAGATGCTGGTGTGGCTTCTGTAATGGCCTCTTTCAATGAAGTGGACGGAGTACCGGCGACAGGAAACAGATGGCTTCAGACGGAAGTATTAAGAAATCTATGGAAATTTAAAGGATTTGTAGTAACAGACTATACCGGTATTAATGAAATGGTAGACCACGGTATGGGAGATCTTCAGCAGGTATCTGCTTTGGCTTTAAAAGCTGGAGTTGATATGGATATGGTGGGAGAAGGTTTTTTAACAACTTTAAAAAAATCCCTTCAGGAAGGAAAAGTTACACAAGCTGAAATTGATATGGCAGCAAGAAGAATTCTTGAAGCAAAATACGATCTTGGTTTATTTGATAATCCATACAAGCATGGAGATGCGAAGTTAGCGGCAAAAGAAGTCTATAATATGGAAAACCGTAATATAGCAAGAAATACAGCTGCTCAATCTATGGTGTTATTGAAAAATGACAATCAGGTATTGCCTTTAAAGAAATCAGGAACAGTGGCTGTAATCGGCCCATTGGTGAATAACTCAATGAATATGGCCGGAACATGGAGTGTTGCGACAAAACATGCTGCTTCAGTTTCTTTGATGCAGGGATTACAGTCAAACTATGGAAAAGAAGTTAAGTTTTTATCAGCAAAAGGAGCCAATATAGATTACGATGCCAAATTAGAAGAAATCTATGCAGCTCATGGTAAAAAAACAGACAGAGACAACCGCTCGAAAGAAGAATTGTTAAAAGAAGCTGTAGAGGTAGCCAACAAAGCAGATGTGATTGTTCTGGCTATCGGAGAATCTGCTGAAATGAGTGGAGAATCTTCTTCAAGAACAGAAATTACCATTCCTCAGTCTCAGGTTGATCTGCTAAACGAGTTAAAGAAGACGGGAAAACCAATTGCAATGGTTCTTTTCACAGGTCGTCCTTTAGCTTTAACCAATGTAAAAGACACTCCGGATTCTATATTGAATGCCTGGTTTGCAGGATCTGAAGCAGGAAATGCCATTGCAGATGTTCTGTTCGGAAAAGTAAACCCGTCGGGAAAACTTCCAATGACTTTCCCAAGAAGCCTTGGACAAGTACCAATCTATTATAATGCTAAAAATACAGGCCGCCCGCTGAGTCAGGATAAAGTAGACAAATGTACTTATGAAAGATTCCGTTCGAACTATATGGACGAGTGTAATACTCCTTTATATGCTTTCGGATATGGATTAAGCTACACCAAATTCAATTATTCTGATATGGCAGTTTCCACTGCTACCGCGAAAGGAAATCAGACGGTTCAGGCATCCGTTACTGTAACAAATACAGGAAATTATGACGGAGCTGAGGTTGTTCAGTTGTATATCAGAGATATGGTGGGAAGTATTACAAGACCGGTAAAAGAATTAAAAGGCTTCCAGAAAGTATTTCTGAAAAAAGGAGAATCTAAAAAAGTAACTTTTGATATCACTCCTGAAAGCCTTAAGTTCTATAACGGAGATTTGAAATATGACTGGGAATCAGGTGAATTTGATATTATGATCGGAACCAGTTCTGACAATGTTCAGCATTCAAAGATTAACTGGACTAAGTAAGTAAGTCACCGGATTGTGTTATGATGTTTTTTTTGGCATGATTTTTAATAATACCTCGGGTAATTATTAGTATACAAATCGACATGAAAAAAACAATTTTATTAAGCACAATGTTCCTGGGTTCTTTACTATTTGCACAAAAAGGAACAATAAAAGGTGGAGACAAAGATGCACACGGATGTATTGGTTCTGCAGGATATACTTATTCTCAAATTAAGAAAGACTGTATAAGAACGTTTGAACAGAAAATCAAGTTAACAGAAGTAGCTCCGAAAGACAGCTATACTTCAATAGCTGCAGTTATTTTCAGTAAAGACATGAAACAAGCTGAGGTTTTTGTAAAAGATGCCGGTGAAAGAAGCATCATCCTTACCAGAGCAGGAGGTAAAGCCAAAGCATGGAAAAAGGATGGTTATGTATTGGTTCCTTACAAAAAGCACGGATACCAGCTTAAAAAGGATAATATCGTGATCTATCAGTAAGATCCGGTTTTAAAAAGAAAAACCGCTCGCAAGAGTGGTTTTTTTTGTACCTTAGAGAAATTAATTAATATCACATTTTTGGGATATTTTTAATCCATCAGAAAACAAAAATTTTACCTATGAAAAAAATAATTTTACTCAGTGCCATGTTCCTTGGTTCATTCGTTTTTGCGCAAAAAAGTACTCCTGTTCTGGGAGGCGACAGAGATGTGCACGGTTGTATTGGTTCAGCAGGATATACATATTCACAATTAAGAAATAATTGTATACAGACTTTCAATCAGAAAATAAAACTCAAAGAAGTAAATTCAGACAAAAGCTATACTTCAATGACGGCAGTTATTTTTAATAAAAGCATGACTAAAGCCGAAGTATTTATTCCGGATGGAGCTGCAAAAAGCATTATTTTGGATAAGCAGGGAAAAGCAAAAATATGGAAAAGCGGAGCTCATGTGAAAGACAGCTATGTTTTAACTCCCTATAAAAAAAGCTATCAGATCAAGAAGAATGATGAAGTCATTTATAAGTAAAATAAAACCAGAAATAACAGACCACTCGCAAGGGTGGTTTTTTTATGTCAATAATTAAAATCAATTTGGTTTAATACGACATGTTTTGACGTTGCGGATAGATATTTTTACATCATAATAAAATAAAAACTGGTATAAATAGAGAGAATATAATTAGAAATAGTATGATTTACAGGATACCACACAAAAATGATTTCCATATCTTAAAAAGTGTTAAATTCGCGAAGTTTTAAGAAACTAATTACTAACTCAAAAAAACATAGGATGAAAAAATTCTACTTCGGTGCATTTACTTTATGCACAGCCCTGGGTGTATCTGCTCAGGAAGTGATATGGCAGAAAGATATACAATCTTCTACCCAGGATTTTCTAAGCCAGGTCACCACAACCATTGATCAGCAATACCTGATCTCGGGAAGCTCTATACAGTCTAAAAGCCAGTCGCCAGCAGCCAGCGGCCAAAAGCAGAATAACGGCTACGATTTTCACTTAATTAAACTTGACCAGCAAGGGAAAGAATCATGGGAGAAATATTTCTCAGGACAAAACCACGATTATCTGTCTGCTACTGTTACCACGCAGGATGGTGGATTTCTCTTAGCCGGAACTTCTTATTCAGGAAAAGGACTGGATAAAAAAGAAGATTCCAAAGGAGGCTCAGATATCTGGCTGATCAGAATCAATGAATTTGGAGATGAACTATGGCAGAAAACGTTAGGAAGTTCTTCCGATGAAGAAGCCAGAGCTGTTATCCAAACGACAGATTTAGGATTCTTTGTGGCCGGTAACGTACAGAACGCTGCAAAAGGTTATGGATCTAAAGATGTTTTGATCACAAAATTAGACAAAGACGGAAAAGAACTTTCACAATTGATCTTAGGAGGAAAAGGTTTGGATGAAGTAGAAAAGATGATTCCAACGAAAGACGGTGGGACATTACTGGGAATGTATTCGAGGAGTTCCGATGTTCGTGTTTCGGGATCTGACAAAGGTTCCGGGATGCGGGATGCGGGTTCTGCATCAAACATTCAAAACCCGACTCCCGTATCCCGAATTGCAAAATCAACAGACAATTTTGGTGAGGGTGACTATTGGATTGTCAAGCTGGACAAAAACGGAAAAGTAGAATGGGAAAAGAATTTCGGTGGAAAAGGCGATGATCATATCAGAGCATTGGCATTAACTTCAAATGGCTTTATCATTGGTGGAGAATCCAGATCAGAGAGATCAGGTAATAAAACGGTTGGATTGGAAGAAGGAACTGACCTTTGGCTGATTTCTTTAAACGAAAGAGGTGATGAACAGTGGCAAAAATCCTATAATTTCAAGAACCGTGATATCCTGATGGGAATGAGTGTAATAAGCGGGAAGCAGGAAGATGGAAGCGGGAAGTCTAAAGGCATTCTGTTAGGAGGTTATACACAGGCAGAAGGAAGAGTAGAAACTGATGATGAGACCTTCTGGATGCTATATCTGGACCAAGACGGAAATGAGCAGTGGAGAAAACATGTCAAAGGAGAATCCAGAAAGAAAGAAGAAAGGCTTTCCGATTTAAAACTAAACAGAGACGGATCAATTGTTCTGGCCGGAACCAGCGCAGAAGAATTGGGCAAAGAAAACTGGAAAATCGTGAAACTGGGAGATAAACAGGTTGATCAGCGGATTGAAAAATATGATATCAAAATCTATCCGAACCCAGTTTCGGATTATGCTTACGTGGAAATAGGTTTTGATTTTAAGGATGCAGAAATTCTCTTATATGATATGAGTGGAAGACAGCTTCAAAGTATTACAACTAAAAATAAAGTGACTAAGATCAATACCCAGCCTTTGGTGCAGGGAGCTTATCTGGTGACGATAAAAACTGATACGAATAAAACGGCGAATGCTAAATTGATAAAGAAATAATGAGAAAAACATATATAATATTTAGGATTTTACTTCTTCTATTTTCTGACTTTTATTTTTCACAATCTACAGGTTCTTCAGTAAGTAAGCCAATGGATAATATCAATCAAATGTATCCAGCTTCTCCGGCTGTGAATAATTTGATGAAATTTGAAGAAACACCTGTCAATAATTATACAGGAATTCCTGATATTAAAATTCCTATTACAAGCATATCCACAAAATCTCCTAATATAAAAGTTAATTTATCATTAAATTATCATCCGAATACTGCAAAACCTGAGGATAAATCTTCAGAAGTAGGGCTGGGCTGGAGCTTGTTTGCAGGAGGGTCTATTTCTCGAACAGTTATTAATGGACCAGATGGGGATATTGTCATTCAAAATTCACATCAGTCGGCAAAAACTGGAATTTATTATGATGAATTTTCTCCCGGTTCTGAAACGAATCTTACAAGAAAATTTCTGGATTCTCTTGAAATGGCAGACACATATGTTCCTATTCTCGTGTCTCCAACCTTTAATAGCTTTTTAAATTTTGCATATAAAGCTTGTTATCTGAATTTATTTGATACGGAATATGACCTGTACCAATATAATTTCATGGGTTTTAGTGGTAGATTCATTATTAAAAAAAATTCGAGCAATCAGTTGTATGTTCAAAAGCTTGACGAAAACAACCTTAAGATTGAAATTAGCTCGCTAAACCCGAATAAAACATATGACGTTAGTAGCTTTACTATTATTGATGAATTGGGAAATAAATATATTTTCAATGTTACAGAAAGTTCGGCAATTACATCCTATAGCCATAAAATAGGGTTTAATGGGTATATTAATGATAATATGTATAATATTGGAACGGTTACATCCGCTTTCCACCTGGGTGAGGTTCAGGATGTACTGGGAGATACGTTGATAAAGTTTAATTACTATCCGTTAAGCCCGGTTTTTTTTACAATCAATTCCAGTATTACAAGGAGCAGTTCAACTCCGATCGAAAATTCTTATTCTTTTCCACATAATTTTGGAAATGTAATCCCAGCTACACAGGAGTTTTCTACTAATACAATCAATTCTCAAACAAGATTGTTGAAAGATATAGAAGTAGTAGGGCGTGGTAAAATTAACCTTTCCTATTTACAGAACAGAATAGATACCAATTATAGTACTCCCAGCCAATTGAGTAAACTTGACTATATTCAGGTACTGAACCCTGCGGGGAATATTATGGATACCTATAAATTTAATTATTCCAATTTCAGTTTTAATTTACAAGATAAACAGGAATATCGTTTAAAGCTCGATAATATAAGTGTTTTTGATGCTTCACAACAGAAAAAATATGATTATGAATTGAAGTATACAAGTAATATACCCTTATCATCTTCAAAGCTGAATATAGATCACTGGGGTTGGTTCAATTGTATTAAACCTACCGATAATGTTCTTTCAGCCAGAAATCCGTCTCCTGCCTGTATGAAATATAATATCCTGGAAAGTATCAAATTACCGACAGGTGGAGTACAGAAATATGATTTTGAAAGCAATACTTATTTATTTATAGGTTCCGAACGCGCTGATATTTATGATAATCCGGATAATTGGAATATCAACAGCTATATGACCACGCATAGCGGATCCCAGCAAAACGTAAAGAATTATTTCTTCTCACTGTCCGATGCGCACCGAATAGAGATCCGGTTCCCGGACCTTGAGGATAATTATGATATTAAAAACAATACCTGGACGCTTAGTATTTATAAAAAGGTAGGGAGTGTGTATAATCTCGTTACAGTTATCGGACCATCAGTTGATCCGGATCCTGATTTTCCGGTATCCCATATGAGAAATTTAGATGCAGGTGACTATTATACAACATTCCGAGTTATTTCTAATACCAGTTATGTTAATTATGGTCAGGTAAAAATAACTGCGGAGTTTAGAGAAAAGAAAAGCACGAATCTTACCCAATATGTAAATGGAGGTGGTATCAGAATAAAGAATATCAACTATTATGTTGATGAAAATAGCTTAGTGCCTGAAAAGTCAGTAAACTTTGCCTATAACAAAGAAAACAGTATGGAAAGTTCAGGGGCTTTAATTTATCCGAAACCGCTACACGAATATACTTATGATTACAGTAATATTTTTACTGGTTCGGAAGGATCTGTAAGTTTTGATAAAAGATATACCATACTCTCCTCAGACAATTTTATACCTGTTCAAAAAACGCAGGGGGGAGATGTCGGATATAAAAATGTATTGGTTTCAGAATTAGATAAAGGACAAACTATTTATACCTACACGTATCCTGAAGATACTCCAAATGCTATTTTTCCTTCGTCATATGCTCCTCCATTTATATCGTATCCAAATTTTGATTTTAAAAGAGGTCTTTTAGTCAAAGAAAGAAAGGTTGATGTATCCGATAATGATTTATATGTGAGTGATAATTTACATCAACTTCGTTCCGTTTATAAATATACAGGAATCAAATTTCAATATCCGGATTCACCTTACAAAGAATTTACAACGGCTGGTGCATTTATAAGTTATGATCACTATCGTCAAATGTGCATAGATGGAGGTGTAACTCCTATGCCAAGTTGTAATTTTTATAGAGATCCCAAAATTTTTGTTAGTCTCGAAGTGGTAGGAAAAGCAAATCCTATCCATTCTGAAACTACAGAATATTTTAATGGGAAGACTTTGAAAAGAGTTGAAGATATTACCTATAATACCAGAGATTATCCAATAAAACAAAAAACAGCTTTTGCCGATAATACCATCACAGAAACCACCTACGCTTATGCTCACGAAAAAAGCAATCAAAAGCTTATCAATGCTAACATGATAGGAATTCCTTTGGAAACAACTGTGGTAAAAAAGCACAATGTAAATGATAATACAGGAAAAATTATTTCTAAAACAGAAACGAAATATGATAACCCGTTGAACTTACTTCCAAGCTCTGTTGTGTCTACCGATTTGCAAAATACCCAAACCACAGAAATTACTTACGATCAATACGATTCCAAAGGGAATCTTCAGCAGTACACTACCAAGGACGGCCTTTCTACAGTAATCATCTGGGGTTACAACCAGACCCAGCCCATTGCCAAAATAGAAGGAGCCAAATTAACAGATATCCAGCAGTCTTTAATGGATTCCATTATTAATGCTTCTAATACAGATGCTTCTGCTGCAGCTAATAATGATGAAACTTCATTTTTATCTGTACTAAATACCTTCAGAAGTAGTTTGCCAAACTATCAGATTACCACTTATACTTATGACCCATTAATTGGGGTAAGAACCATCACACCACCATCCGGAATCAGAGAAAGCTATGTTTATGATTCCGCTAACAGACTTCAGAAAGTGATCGATGTGAACGGCAAAGTGTTGAAGGAAATGAAATACAACTATAAAAACTAAAACTGATGAAAAAATTGATAATACCAATAGGAGCGTTGCTCTTATCCAATATAACCTATGCGCAGCTTTTCACGATTTCAAGCAATGAAAACTATATTCAGTCCAAAACGTATCTGGATTATAATGGAACATCTGCTACCAAATCCTCAGAAACCGTACAGTATTTTGACGGGTTGGGAAGACCAAAACAGGTAGTGAATGTCAAAGCATCACCACTGGGACGTGATGTAGTTACTCATATAGAATATGATCCTTTCGGAAGACAGGTAAAAGATTATTTACCTGTTCCCCAGCTTTCTACCAGCAATGGAAACTATTATTCAGGACCCTTGGGTGTTTATCCTAACACGTATGGTAATGAAAAGATCTATTCTGAAAAAGTTTTGGAAAGCTCACCATTGGACAGGGTTCTGGAACAGAAACAGGTAGGTAATGACTGGAACGGAAAATCTGTAAAGTTCAGCTATGACACCAACGGATTGAATGAAGTCTATCAGTTTACCACGAGCACAAGCTGGGTAGATGGGGCTACTAAAAGTGTATTGAGCTTATCACCTGCCACAGTTTATGCCCCAAACCAGCTTTATAAAAACTCTGTCAAAGATGAGGATGGCAATGAAACCATAGAATTTAAAAACGGTAGAGGACAGATTGTGTTGGTAAGGAAAGTCATGAGCCCTGCAGAAAATGTGGATACCTATTATGTTTACAATGAATATGACCAGCTGGCTTTTGTCATTCCTCCTCTGGCTGTTCATAAGCCTATTACGGATGATCTTCTCAATACCTTATGCTATCAGTACCATTATGATGGTAGGGGAAGACTGGTGGAAAAAAAGCTTCCCGGAAAAGGCTGGGAATTTATGGTATATGATAAAGCCGACAGGCTGATGCTTACCCAGGATGCCAATATGAAAGGATCTGGAAAATGGCTGATGACCAAGTATGACGAGTTTGGAAGAGTTGCCTATACAGGAATATTCAGTTCAAATGACAGTAGGGCGACAATACAGGATCAGATCAAGGATTTGGTTATTTATGATGCGCGCCATTCTACAGGTATTGTAAGAAATGGAATGAATATTTATTATACGGCTGTCTATTTTATCCCTGAAAGTATTTTGTCGGTTAATTATTACGACTCTTATCCTGCTTACAGTTTTAATCCGGCCTTCCCTTCAACAATTCAGGGAGAACCTGTATTGACTGAAACTCCTGCAGCTGACGGAAGAAGTACCAAAGGACTACCTGTAATGAGTTTTGTAAAGAATATTGAGGATGACAACTGGACCAGGAACTATACCTATTACGATCAGAAAGGAAGAGCTATTGGCAGTCATTCTGTGAATCATTTGGGAGGATATACAAGAACAGAATCCAAACTGGATTTTGCAGGAATCACGAAACAGACTGTAACAAGGCATAAGAGACTGAGTACGGATACCGAAAGGGTCATCACAGAAACCTTTGATTATGACAGTCAGAACCGCTTGGTTACCCATAAACATAAGATTGATAATAATGCTGAAGAAATCCTGGCCCAGAATACCTATAATGAAATTTCCCAGGTTACGAATAAAAAAGTGGGAGGAGTTACGGCTTCTTCTCCGCTTCAGCAGATAGACTACAAATACAATATCCGTGGGTGGCTGACTCAGATTAACGATCCTGCCAACCTTGGAAATGACCTGTTTGGATATAAAATAAAATATAATGAAGTACAAGGTCTGGAAGTCCCCAATACCAATTACCCAAACCACAAAGTAAAACCGAAATACAACGGCAATATCGCTGAAGTTGATTGGAAAACCTCTACAGGAGCGAATGATAATGTGAGAAGATACGGATATGTTTATGACCCGTTGAACAGGCTTACAGCAGGTTTCTATCAAAAAGACACCAATCCTTCCGGGAAAGAATACAATGAACTCTTTGCTTATGACCTGAACGGGAATATTCTGAATCTGGTAAGAACCCAGGGACTTCTCCCGGGAAGTACTGAGGCCATGGTGATCGATAATCTGATCTACAGCTACACGGGAAACAGGCTTACCAAAGTATCCGATGCCTATCTTAACAGTTTAGGATATCCTGTAGGAGGAAATGAAATAGGCTATGACGATAACGGAAATATGACGACCCAATTGGATAAAGGAATTTCCTCCATTCAATATAATTATCTAAATTTACCACGAAAGATTACCCAGAACTCAAAAGTAATGGATTATATTTACAGAGCAGACGGAGTGAAGGTAAAAAAGGTTTTCGGAACAGAAACAACCGATTATCTGGATGGTTTTCAGTATACCAATTCGATATTAAAGTTTTTCCCAACCGCAGAAGGATATTTTAATGTTGAAACCGGAAAGTACGTGTATAATTATACTGACCACCTTGGAAATACAAGATTAAGCTATGCTAAAAATGGAGCAGGAACAGAGATCATTGAAGAAAGTAATTACTATCCTTTTGGATTGAAGCATGAGGGGTATAATGTATTAACTGGAAATCCATCATATAAGTATAAGTACAATGGAAAGGAATTGCAAGAGACTGGTATGTATGATTATGGGGCGAGATTCTATATGCCGGATATTGGAAGGTGGGGAGTAATCGACCCGCTGGCGGAGAAAATGACTCGTCATAGTCCGTATAATTATGCATTTAATAATCCAATAATGTTTATCGATCCGGATGGAAGAGAAGGAAAAGATTGGTATCAAAATAATTTAACTCAAAACATTGAATGGCATGATGGTAGTGCTGAATTAGATGGCTATACTAACTTAACAGCTATAAATAATACTAGAGTACTCGGTGTTGAAAATGGACAAACAGTTCAGGAATTTAATTTAAACTCTGATGGTTCTTTTACAGCAGGTGGTCAAACATTTAATAATGGAGAATCTGCAACTACACTAATTGGAACAACCATTACAAGTAAACCAGGTTTTGATCTTGGGAAATGGTTATCACATTTAGGAAATGAGGGTGGAGACTTCTATTCAAATCTTGGAGGATCTGGTCCTCGTGAAGATACCAATCCATTCTTCAGAGGAGATATAGACAAAATGGTAGATGTGGGAGGTTATTTTGGAGGAATACATAATGGTTTAAGCAGAGGGGATCAGGGAATAAGTTTGATGAATACTATGGTGGATGTAATGTCTTTAATTGATTTAGCGGTTTCAGCAGCGGGATCAACAAAAAGTTCTTCAAATGCTGTAGCAGCAGAACCCGATACGCTTAGTTATCATGGTTCCCAGGCAGTTGGTCTTAATATTTATAGAGGATCTGGAGGCGGAATAACCGGTGTCGGAGTTAAAACTCAGGATATTCATCTAAGTGGTCTATCCAGAAGTCAAAGGGACTCAGTGAGTAGTAGAGTTAGCGCTGATGAAATAAAACGTAATAATCAAAAAGACTCTGTATTAAGAAGAATAATGAAATCAAGATAATATGAAAGCTAAAATAATTTGTATAGTAATTTTATTTATTATTTTTTCTTGTAAAAAAGATGAAACCAAGAGTTTTAAAGAAGAATTGACACAATCTCTCCAAAAAAAAATTACACAAGAACTTAGACAAGATGGTTCTTCTTTAGAATCCATTCAGCTTATAAAATATGATACTTTAATGGAATGGCAGGAAGCTGACCTCTTATTGCAATATTCTAATCAGAAATTGATACGTTTAAATAAACAACAACAACAGTTAACAAAAGAGCTTGAAAATGTTAAAACTATAAAGGATTTTGAGTCAAATGAATTAAAATATAAAAAAGTAGAGGACAGTATCAAACACGAAATAAGAATTGGAGAAAGTGTAAGATATCTGGAACCAAAAAAAGATAGAACGGGTAATTATCAGGCAATCTTTCTTTTAAAGGTTCATGATAAAAAACTCAATGCAGTTAAAAACGATTCATTATTTATGTATGTAAATGACAAAAAAGTGATATTTACACAACCTCAATTTATTGAACAGTGTATTAAGAAGTTCAAAAAATAATGTTCTCTAATCTTGCGGATTTGTAATCCGTGAGCAGTAATAAAGAACCCATCGCAATTGCGGTGGGTTTTGTTATTTAGCAAACGCCTGTTTTGTTTTAAAATTTTGGATAATGTTGTCCACGAGAAAGAACAGGTGTTCTTTGGTTGCAGGATCGAGTTTGTCAATATCCTCAATGCGCTTCATTACTTCTTTATCGTAAGAAGAAATCTCACCTTCACCGATTAAATAATCAACTGTTACATTAAAAGTTTTTGCCATTTTCATTAGCACTTCAATGGAGGGAGTATTTGCATTACGTTCGTAGTTCCCGATGATTGTTCTGGAAACTTCAATCCTTTTGGCAAGATCTTCCTGCGAAAGATTAAACTGTTTACGAAGTTGTGTTATGCGTTCTCCAATGTTCAACATACTTGACTAATATTAAGTTAAAATACCAATTATGAGCAAATTTAGATAAAATAGTTTGACAAAAGAAATGTGTTTTTGTTGTCTGAAAGAAAAGTAATGTTTACATTTGCCAAACAAAGTTGACAATGTTAAATTTTTAGAAATTTTAAAATCAATGGAAATCTCCGCCATCAAAGAACGGTTACGTTTATCAGAAGTCCTGAAGCATTACAACCTGCAACCTAAAAACTCAATGCTTAAATGTTTTATGCACGAAGATAAAACAGCGAGTCTTCAGGTGAACTTAGAAAAGAACTTTTACAAATGCCACAGTTGTGGAAAAACCGGAGATGTTATCCAATTTATAGAAGATTACGAGAAGATATCCAAACACGAAGCGATCAAGAAAGCGGAAAGCTTCTTAGAAAATATTAGAGGTACTGCGGAGAGCCTTGAGCAGACCAATTTCTCAGGAAAGAAGTCTGCTCCTTTTTCAGAAACACAAAGTCAATATAAAAATGCAGATGTAGAGAGAG
The DNA here is from genome assembly GCF_003182335.1 of Chryseobacterium sp. AG844. NCBI lineage: Bacteria > Pseudomonadati > Bacteroidota > Flavobacteriia > Flavobacteriales > Weeksellaceae > Chryseobacterium > Chryseobacterium sp. AG844. The sequence continues at coordinate 41,963 of NZ_QGTV01000020.1, forward strand.
GTACTGGTGAATGGCGGACAGATTTTTTAGGAAAGATGTTCGCCTATTTTAAAAATGCTTTGCATAGCAGTAAACCCGCAAGAGAATATTTAGAGAAGAGAAGTTTAGACAACAGTATTTTAGAGATTGGTTACAACTCTGGTCAGTTCCATCACGGAGAAAGAAAAACGGAAGAATTATTAAAATATTCAGTAGAAACAGGATTACTGTTAGATAAAGGCTTAATTAACAACAGGACGAAAGAAAAAGGCTATCAGGTTTTTGCCAATAAATGTTTGATTTTTCCTTTGAAAAACAAAGACAATGAAATTGTAAGCATTTACGGAAGAAGCATTTTAAATGATGATAAAGCGAAACATTTTTACTTAAAAGACCGAAAAGGAATTTATCCTCATTACCCAAACCCTCAAACTCTCAAACTCATTCTTACAGAAGCGATCATCGATTGTGCAAGTTTACTTCAAATCAAAGAAATACGAGACAATTACAGCTTAATAAGTTGTTTTGGAACCAATGGATTGAACGAGGAGATTTTACAGGCAATAAAAGACTGGTGTCATTCCGAGCACAGCGAAGAATCTAAAGAAATAATTTTTTGTTTTGACCAAGACGATGCAGGAAAAACCGCAGTAGAAAAGTATTCTAAAGAATTTAAAATCTATAATCCAAAAATTAAAATCTCTTTTGTTGAATTGCCGAATAATGATGTTAATGAAACGTTGCAGTTGCATGATGAAACTATATTTTTAGGATTATTGGACAAGCGAAAATTTATTTTTTCAGATGAAAAAGAAAAGGGTTCGAGTCTTGGCAAGACTACAAAAAGTGTTGATTTTACAGAGGAAAACAAAAGCATACCCCCGAAAACATCCCCGAATTTGTCCGCGACCGAATTTTTAAGCCAAAAGGATCTTCTGAAAAACCTGAATCAGTTAATTGAACAATCCGGAATAATCGGTGAGGAAAACAGCAGATTACTACTCTTTTTAATCACAATAAGCTACCTGAATAAAAGTCCGTTACATGGAATTGTACAGGGAAGCTCAGGAAGCGGGAAAACACATATCATATCAAGAATTGCAGACTTAATGCCACAGGAAGACGTACTGAGATTTACCCGAATTACAGAATCCAGTTTATACAATTGGGGTGAGTTCGATTTATTCCAGAAGATCATTATTATTGAAGATTTAGACGGATTAAAAGAAGATGCACTCTATGCATTACGAGAATTTATAAGCAATCAGGTTTTGAGAAGTTCTGTAACCATCAAGGATAAAAAAGGAAATAATAAATCTTCCCATAAAATAGTAAAAGGACAATTTAGTTCTTTGTCTGCAACAACGAAAGGAGAAACGTATGAGGATAATATGAACCGTAGTTTTATAGTAGCAGTGAATGAAAGCGAAGAACAGACAGAAAGAATCATCCATTATCAGAACCGCAGAAATGCCGGAGAAATTGATAAGAGCCAAGAGCAAAAAGCCATAAGCCAGATGCAAAGTATTGTCAGAAATCTAAAACATTACGAGGTTGTAAATCCCTATGCAACACAGATACAGTTACCTAATAATGTAAAGAATAAAAGGCGTTTAAACGAAATGTTTCAGGCTATAATTAAGCAGGTAACTTTTTTAAATCAATATCAGAGAGAAATTAAAAACAATTTTTTGGTTACAGAGATTGAAGATATTGAGAACGCTGTAGAAATATTATTCGAGAGTATCATTTTAAAAATAGATGAATTAGACGGCAGTCTGAGACAGTTTTTTGAGAAACTAAAGAAAGCCTTTAAAGAAGAGCATTTTACAAGGTTTAATGCAATGGAGATTACAGGATTTAAGAAGACACAGTTACAATTTTATCTCAATGAATTAGTACGGTTAGAATATCTAAAACAAATCGGTTTTGCGAACAAAGGATTTAAATATAGAATCTCTTACAGCGATAATATTCAGAAGGTTAGGAAAGATTTAAAAGAGGCTTTTACAAAGCAGTTGGAACAACTAAAATCGAACGCTACCGAACACAAGCGAACACCAAACGGAAGCAAAACGAACACTAAAGTACAGTTATGACCCGATAAATACAGGAAATTTAGTTAGTGTTCGGAAAAATCCAAAATAGTACAAAAGCAAATCAGTCATAGATGGAAGAATTTAGAAAGTATTTAGAACTTCGGAACTATCAGAAGAAGAATATCAGGAATATGCTGTCTATGGTTAATGAATATCTGCATTACATAGAAAAAGGAAATCCATCATTAGAATACATTAGCTATCTGAAGCAAAGAAAACACAAAAACAATCCTGAGAAAACAATAAGCATTAGTACCATCAACAATCATCTGTACGCATTAAAACTCTATAAAAACTATCAAAAAGAAATTAAGCAGAAAGAAGAAACCTATCTTATCATCTGTAAACTCTTAAAAAGAAATCATTTACCCATAGAAATACTCAGTCCGGAAGAAGTACAAAGCCTTATCGAAAGTGCTGTACATATAAGAGATAAAGCCGTTATATGCTGTCTGTATTATTTAGGATTAAGAGCTGGAGAATCAGCAGAACTGTTATTAGAGGACGTAGATTTAGAAAATGCAAAAGTCCTGATAAGAAAAACCAAAACAGGCTATCAGAGAGAAGTTCCCATACACAGCAAAGCATTGGAAATATTCACAGAATATTTACAGATAAGAGAAGAAAAAGGAGAATGTTTTTTACAGGGATTACAGGGAAACCTAACTCCTTCAGGAATAGAATTTATTATCAAAAAAATATCATCAAACAACCAAAAACTAACAACCGGCAACCAACAACCAAAAAGAATTTACCCCCATTTATTAAGACACAGTATAGCAACCCACTTACTGAAAAACGGAATGGAACTAAAGAAAGTCAGTAGATTTTTAGGACACAGAAGTTTAGAAAGTACACAGAGATACACACATATTTAGATTAAAAGATTTAGAGATTTAAAAATTAAAAGATTAGATGAATGGATTTATTAAATATCTGAAAGATCAGTATCATTATGCAGAAAGAACACTCGTAGAAAAAGAAAAGCAGATTATATTATGGAAAAATCTATGTTCCCGAAAACAGAATTTTGATAAACTGGGTACTCAGGAATTATTAAAAATGGTAGAGTTACAACAGAAAAAATATACATTAATTACTGTTAATAATCAGATCAGAACCATAGAACAGTATTTTGAATACTTACAGATCACAGGAAAAAGAAAAGATCATCCGTTAAAAGATTTTAGGATAAAAACACCAAAAAGACCTTTAATTACAGGATTTTTAGCAGAAGAAGAATTACAGAATATCGAGCAAGAATTTAGAGAAAAGAAATATAAAAAAGGACAGTTCAGTTTATTTGGAAAACGCAATCAGATTATTTTGGGACTTATGATTTATCAGGGATTAAGTTCAGGATGTTTAAGAGCATTACAGGTACAGAATATTGATTTAGAAAAAGGAATGATAAAAGTTCCGAAAGCCACCGAAAACAGACTAAAAGAAAGGATTTTACCACTCAAAGCATCACAAATATTAGAGCTTTACAAATACATTACAGAAACAAGAACAGAATTATTACAAATCTCAAAGACGATAAAAGAAACCGAAAAACTATTTATTATTGGAGAAAATACAAAATTTAGCAGTATCACAAAAGAAATCCGAAAACAGATTAATATTGAAAGTTTACAGCTCATTAGAAACAGCAGGATTAATTTATGGCTGAAACAATATAATTTACGGGAAGTTCAGTATAAAGCAGGATTTAGATATTTAAGAAGTCTGGAATATTTTAATCAGACAGAACTCGAAAATCTGAAACAGGAAATTGAAAAATACATCAGTTAAAACTCTCAAACTCTCCCAAATAAGCCACAGCAAATTACATAATCAAAATTATACGCACGTCCATCGCCAAAACGTTGTTCTCCGTTCCGCTTTGCATCACTACGCACAAAGTCCATCAGTGCCTATAATTTGGGATTATGTAAAATGCTTTCCTTTGCTTCGTGGAAACCACTGCGCTTCCATCGCTCTGCGTTCCCAGAATGAAATCTCAGCCGAAAAACCTCTGAAAGACATCACGAAAAACAACTTGCAGTGGGAAAAAGAATGTGGATTTGTGGAAAAATCCGAAGCTGAATCCACCCACAGTTTTTCCCACAAGTCCACATTTACAACACCGCCAATAACAAAACAACTGAAGATTTACAGCATATTTTTTTTGAATAATTTACAAATGATTTTATTTTTTCAATTGAAATAAAAAAGTTGGCGGATAAAACTCCGAATTAATCAAAATTTTTCTTTTTCAAGTGAATAAATCTGTATTTTTGGAAAGCGGACAGAGAAAAAGTTCAAAAAGTAAGCGTTCGCGCAAGGAAAAATGAAGCAGGTAAATCTCAGGAAATGAAGTAGAGAAAAGAATGTATGATTATGGAGCAAGAATGTATATGCCGGATATTGGAAGGTGGGGAGTAATCGACCCGCTGGCGGAGAAAATGACTCGTCATAGTCCGTATAATTATGCATTTAATAATCCAATAATGTTTATCGATCCGGATGGAAGAGAAGGAAAAGATTGGTATCAAAATAATTTAACTCAAAACATTGAATGGCATGATGGTAGTGCTGAATTAGATGGCTATACTAACTTAACAGCTATAAATAATACTAGAGTACTCGGTGTTGAAAATGGACAAACAGTTCAGGAATTTAATTTAAACTCTGATGGTTCTTTTACAGCAGGTGGTCAAACATTTAATAATGGAGAATCTGCAACTACACTAATTGGAACAACCATTACAAGTAAACCAGGTTTTGATCTTGGGAAATGGTTATCACATTTAGGAAATGAGGGTGGAGACTTCTATTCAAATCTTGGAGGATCTGGTCCTCGTGAAGATACCAATCCATTCGTCAGAGGAGATATAGACAAAATGGTAGATGTGGGAGGTTATTTTGGAGGAATACATAATGGTTTAAGCAGAGGGGATCAGGGAATAAGTTTGATGAATACTATGGTGGATGTAATGTCTTTAATTGATTTAGCGGTTTCAGCAGCGGGATCAACAAAAAGTTCTTCAAATGCTGTAGCAGCAGAACCCGATACGCTTAGTTATCATGGTTCCCAGGCAGTTGGTCTTAATATTTATAGAGGATCTGGAGGCGGAATAACCGGTGTCGGAGTTAAAACTCAGGATATTCATCTAAGTGGTCTATCCAGAAGTCAAAGGGACTCAGTGAGTAGTAGAGTTAGCGCTGATGAAATAAAACGTAATAATCAAAAAGACTCTGTATTAAGAAGAATAATGAAATCAAGATAATATGAAAGCTAAAATAATTTGTATAGTAATTTTATTTATTATTTTTTCTTGTAAAAAAGATGAAACCAAGAGTTTTAAAGAAGAATTGACACAATCTCTCCAAAAAAAAATTACACAAGAACTTAGACAAGATGGTTCTTCTTTAGAATCCATTCAGCTTATAAAATATGATACTTTAATGGAATGGCAGGAAGCTGACCTCTTATTGCAATATTCTAATCAGAAATTGATACGTTTAAATAAACAACAACAACAGTTAACAAAAGAGCTTGAAAATGTTAAAACTATAAAGGATTTTGAGTCAAATGAATTAAAATATAAAAAAGTAGAGGACAGTATCAAACACGAAATAAGAATTGGAGAAAGTGTAAGATATCTGGAACCAAAAAAAGATAGAACGGGTAATTATCAGGCAATCTTTCTTTTAAAGGTTCATGATAAAAAACTCAATGCAGTTAAAAACGATTCATTATTTATGTATGTAAATGACAAAAAAGTGATATTTACACAACCTCAATTTATTGAACAGTGTATTAAGAAGTTCAAAAAATAATGTTCTCTAATCTTGCGGATTTGTAATCCGTGAGCAGTAATAAAGAACCCATCGCAATTGCGGTGGGTTTTGTTATTTAGCAAACGCCTGTTTTGTTTTAAAATTTTGGATAATGTTGTCCACGAGAAAGAACAGGTGTTCTTTGGTTGCAGGATCGAGTTTGTCAATATCCTCAATGCGCTTCATTACTTCTTTATCGTAAGAAGAAATCTCACCTTCACCGATTAAATAATCAACTGTTACATTAAAAGTTTTTGCCATTTTCATTAGCACTTCAATGGAGGGAGTATTTGCATTACGTTCGTAGTTCCCGATGATTGTTCTGGAAACTTCAATCCTTTTGGCAAGATCTTCCTGCGAAAGATTAAACTGTTTACGAAGTTGTGTTATGCGTTCTCCAATGTTCAACATACTTGACTAATATTAAGTTAAAATACCAATTATGAGCAAATTTAGATAAAATAGTTTGACAAAAGAAATGTGTTTTTGTTGTCTGAAAGAAAAGTAATGTTTACATTTGCCAAACAAAGTTGACAATGTTAAATTTTTAGAAATTTTAAAATCAATGGAAATCTCCGCCATCAAAGAACGGTTACGTTTATCAGAAGTCCTGAAGCATTACAACCTGCAACCTAAAAACTCAATGCTTAAATGTTTTATGCACGAAGATAAAACAGCGAGTCTTCAGGTGAACTTAGAAAAGAACTTTTACAAATGCCACAGTTGTGGAAAAACCGGAGATGTTATCCAATTTATAGAAGATTACGAGAAGATATCCAAACACGAAGCGATCAAGAAAGCGGAAAGCTTCTTAGAAAATATTAGAGGTACTGCGGAGAGCCTTGAGCAGACCAATTTCTCAGGAAAGAAGTCTGCTCCTTTTTCAGAAACACAAAGTCAATATAAAAATGCAGATGTAGAGAGAGGTACTGGTGAATGGCGGACAGATTTTTTAGGAAAGATGTTCGCCTATTTTAAAAATGCTTTGCATAGCAGTAAACCCGCAAGAGAATATTTAGAGAAGAGAAGTTTAGACAACAGTATTTTAGAGATTGGTTACAACTCTGGTCAGTTCCATCACGGAGAAAGAAAAACGGAAGAATTATTAAAATATTCAGTAGAAACAGGATTACTGTTAGATAAAGGCTTAATTAACAACAGGACGAAAGAAAAAGGCTATCAGGTTTTTGCCAATAAATGTTTGATTTTTCCTTTGAAAAACAAAGACAATGAAATTGTAAGCATTTACGGAAGAAGCATTTTAAATGATGATAAAGCGAAACATTTTTACTTAAAAGACCGAAAAGGAATTTATCCTCATTACCCAAACCCTCAAACTCTCAAACTCATTCTTACAGAAGCGATCATCGATTGTGCAAGTTTACTTCAAATCAAAGAAATACGAGACAATTACAGCTTAATAAGTTGTTTTGGAACCAATGGATTGAACGAGGAGATTTTACAGGCAATAAAAGACTGGTGTCATTCCGAGCACAGCGAAGAATCTAAAGAAATAATTTTTTGTTTTGACCAAGACGATGCAGGAAAAACCGCAGTAGAAAAGTATTCTAAAGAATTTAAAATCTATAATCCAAAAATTAAAATCTCTTTTGTTGAATTGCCGAATAATGATGTTAATGAAACGTTGCAGTTGCATGATGAAACTATATTTTTAGGATTATTGGACAAGCGAAAATTTATTTTTTCAGATGAAAAAGAAAAGGGTTCGAGTCTTGGCAAGACTACAAAAAGTGTTGATTTTACAGAGGAAAACAAAAGCATACCCCCGAAAACATCCCCGAATTTGTCCGCGACCGAATTTTTAAGCCAAAAGGATCTTCTGAAAAACCTGAATCAGTTAATTGAACAATCCGGAATAATCGGTGAGGAAAACAGCAGATTACTACTCTTTTTAATCACAATAAGCTACCTGAATAAAAGTCCGTTACATGGAATTGTACAGGGAAGCTCAGGAAGCGGGAAAACACATATCATATCAAGAATTGCAGACTTAATGCCACAGGAAGACGTACTGAGATTTACCCGAATTACAGAATCCAGTTTATACAATTGGGGTGAGTTCGATTTATTCCAGAAGATCATTATTATTGAAGATTTAGACGGATTAAAAGAAGATGCACTCTATGCATTACGAGAATTTATAAGCAATCAGGTTTTGAGAAGTTCTGTAACCATCAAGGATAAAAAAGGAAATAATAAATCTTCCCATAAAATAGTAAAAGGACAATTTAGTTCTTTGTCTGCAACAACGAAAGGAGAAACGTATGAGGATAATATGAACCGTAGTTTTATAGTAGCAGTGAATGAAAGCGAAGAACAGACAGAAAGAATCATCCATTATCAGAACCGCAGAAATGCCGGAGAAATTGATAAGAGCCAAGAGCAAAAAGCCATAAGCCAGATGCAAAGTATTGTCAGAAATCTAAAACATTACGAGGTTGTAAATCCCTATGCAACACAGATACAGTTACCTAATAATGTAAAGAATAAAAGGCGTTTAAACGAAATGTTTCAGGCTATAATTAAGCAGGTAACTTTTTTAAATCAATATCAGAGAGAAATTAAAAACAATTTTTTGGTTACAGAGATTGAAGATATTGAGAACGCTGTAGAAATATTATTCGAGAGTATCATTTTAAAAATAGATGAATTAGACGGCAGTCTGAGACAGTTTTTTGAGAAACTAAAGAAAGCCTTTAAAGAAGAGCATTTTACAAGGTTTAATGCAATGGAGATTACAGGATTTAAGAAGACACAGTTACAATTTTATCTCAATGAATTAGTACGGTTAGAATATCTAAAACAAATCGGTTTTGCGAACAAAGGATTTAAATATAGAATCTCTTACAGCGATAATATTCAGAAGGTTAGGAAAGATTTAAAAGAGGCTTTTACAAAGCAGTTGGAACAACTAAAATCGAACGCTACCGAACACAAGCGAACACCAAACGGAAGCAAAACGAACACTAAAGTACAGTTATGACCCGATAAATACAGGAAATTTAGTTAGTGTTCGGAAAAATCCAAAATAGTACAAAAGCAAATCAGTCATAGATGGAAGAATTTAGAAAGTATTTAGAACTTCGGAACTATCAGAAGAAGAATATCAGGAATATGCTGTCTATGGTTAATGAATATCTGCATTACATAGAAAAAGGAAATCCATCATTAGAATACATTAGCTATCTGAAGCAAAGAAAACACAAAAACAATCCTGAGAAAACAATAAGCATTAGTACCATCAACAATCATCTGTACGCATTAAAACTCTATAAAAACTATCAAAAAGAAATTAAGCAGAAAGAAGAAACCTATCTTATCATCTGTAAACTCTTAAAAAGAAATCATTTACCCATAGAAATACTCAGTCCGGAAGAAGTACAAAGCCTTATCGAAAGTGCTGTACATATAAGAGATAAAGCCGTTATATGCTGTCTGTATTATTTAGGATTAAGAGCTGGAGAATCAGCAGAACTGTTATTAGAGGACGTAGATTTAGAAAATGCAAAAGTCCTGATAAGAAAAACCAAAACAGGCTATCAGAGAGAAGTTCCCATACACAGCAAAGCATTGGAAATATTCACAGAATATTTACAGATAAGAGAAGAAAAAGGAGAATGTTTTTTACAGGGATTACAGGGAAACCTAACTCCTTCAGGAATAGAATTTATTATCAAAAAAATATCATCAAACAACCAAAAACTAACAACCGGCAACCAACAACCAAAAAGAATTTACCCCCATTTATTAAGACACAGTATAGCAACCCACTTACTGAAAAACGGAATGGAACTAAAGAAAGTCAGTAGATTTTTAGGACACAGAAGTTTAGAAAGTACACAGAGATACACACATATTTAGATTAAAAGATTTAGAGATTTAAAAATTAAAAGATTAGATGAATGGATTTATTAAATATCTGAAAGATCAGTATCATTATGCAGAAAGAACACTCGTAGAAAAAGAAAAGCAGATTATATTATGGAAAAATCTATGTTCCCGAAAACAGAATTTTGATAAACTGGGTACTCAGGAATTATTAAAAATGGTAGAGTTACAACAGAAAAAATATACATTAATTACTGTTAATAATCAGATCAGAACCATAGAACAGTATTTTGAATACTTACAGATCACAGGAAAAAGAAAAGATCATCCGTTAAAAGATTTTAGGATAAAAACACCAAAAAGACCTTTAATTACAGGATTTTTAGCAGAAGAAGAATTACAGAATATCGAGCAAGAATTTAGAGAAAAGAAATATAAAAAAGGACAGTTCAGTTTATTTGGAAAACGCAATCAGATTATTTTGGGACTTATGATTTATCAGGGATTAAGTTCAGGATGTTTAAGAGCATTACAGGTACAGAATATTGATTTAGAAAAAGGAATGATAAAAGTTCCGAAAGCCACCGAAAACAGACTAAAAGAAAGGATTTTACCACTCAAAGCATCACAAATATTAGAGCTTTACAAATACATTACAGAAACAAGAACAGAATTATTACAAATCTCAAAGACGATAAAAGAAACCGAAAAACTATTTATTATTGGAGAAAATACAAAATTTAGCAGTATCACAAAAGAAATCCGAAAACAGATTAATATTGAAAGTTTACAGCTCATTAGAAACAGCAGGATTAATTTATGGCTGAAACAATATAATTTACGGGAAGTTCAGTATAAAGCAGGATTTAGATATTTAAGAAGTCTGGAATATTTTAATCAGACAGAACTCGAAAATCTGAAACAGGAAATTGAAAAATACATCAGTTAAAACTCTCAAACTCTCCCAAATAAGCCACAGCAAATTACATAATCAAAATTATACGCACGTCCATCGCCAAAACGTTGTTCTCCGTTCCGCTTTGCTTCACTACGCACAAAGTCCATCAGTGCCTATAATTTGGGATTATGTAAAATGCTTTCCTTTGCTTCGTGGAAACCACTGCGCTTCCATCGCTCTGCGTTCCCAGAATGAAATCTCAGCCGAAAAACCTCTGAAAGACATCACGAAAAACAACTTGCAGTGGGAAAAAGAATGTGGATTTGTGGAAAAATCCGAAGCTGAATCCACCCACAGTTTTTCCCACAAGTCCACATTTACAACACCGCCAATAACAAAACAACTGAAGATTTACAGCATATTTTTTTTGAATAATTTACAAATGATTTTATTTTTTCAATTGAAATAAAAAAGTTGGCGGATAAAACTCCGAATTAATCAAAATTTTTCTTTTTCAAGTGAATAAATCTGTATTTTTGGAAAGCGGACAGAGAAAAAGTTCAAAAAGTAAGCGTTCGCGCAAGGAAAAATGAAGCAGGTAAATCTCAGGAAATGAAGTAGAGAAAAGAATGTATGATTATGGAGCAAGAATGTATATGCCGGATAT
>NZ_QGTV01000020.1:53379-56616 GCF_003182335.1 Chryseobacterium sp. AG844
CGTTCGCGCAAGGAAAAATGAAGCAGGTAAATCTCAGGAAATGAAGTAGAGAAAAGAATGTATGATTATGGAGCAAGAATGTATATGCCGGATATAGCCAGATGGGGCGTGGTAGATCCGCTGGCTGAAACGAGCAGAAGATTTTCTACTTATAATTATGCGTTTAATAATCCAATTAGGTTTATTGACCCAGATGGAAGACAGGGAACTGATTGGTATCAAAATACTTTAACTGGGGATTATAAATGGTTTGATGGAAAAGATCAACATCAAGGTTATGCTTATGTTGATAATAGTGGAACTAATGATATCAATATTTTAACGCGAGGTGGTTATGAAAATGAAGTTCTAGGAGCAGTTTTACATCCGGACGGAACAGTTTCAGATTATAATTACCCAAATATTACAGCAAATAGAGGAGAAATATTAACAACCCCAGATGGTACAAAATTTGAAGCAGGATCTACCAATATAGGAACTTATTGGAGTTTTAGTGCAAATTATGCTATAGGAGGTGGTATAGGCTTTAGTTTTGGTAATGTCACTGATAGTAAAGGAGAAACAAACTGGTTTTCTTCATTTAATGGAAATATAGGTTTTGGTGCATCAGGTGGAGTTGAAAAAGGGGTCATAGTTCCCACAGATCCAAACCATAAATTTGTTAATTCAGATTTTGCAGGGACGGGTGTTTCTTATTCTGGAGGAGATGGACCTATTAATTTATCATATGGAGGAACATTTAATGATAAATATGATGGATATAGAAATATTGATAATTTTAACCCTTCTCATTTTGGACAAAATTCTGAAACAAATAATAGTGGTTATAGGACATTTGGTATAGGTGTTGCTAAAGGGTCAGCTCAAGCTTTACCTATAATGTGGACAAAATCTAAAACACACGTATATGGACAATAATTTTAAATTGGATAAGTCTAGTAAAACCCCACTTATTATTTTTTTGTTAATATTTGGGTCAGTCGTATTTCTTACTATTTTTTATTTGAATCATAATTCCGCTGATTTGACTAAAGAACAACTTTTAAAAATTAACAGGCATACGAAAGTTACTGATATATACGTCAACAAAAATGAGCATAATTTTTTATATGTAAAATTTTCGAACGGCACTGAGAAAATTATGGAGACACCTTATCAAATAGGAGATTCCATTTCAAAAAATAAAGGAGATTCTATAGAGTATATTTTTCGAAAAGATAGTGTTATTCAAAATAATCTATTTGAGGTAGCAAGAAGAGAAAATATACTTAAATGAAGTCTTTCCGTGACCACCAGCGTTTCTTGCCCCCGCTGGCGCGAGCGACTCGCTCGTGTCCACAAATAACGAAACCTCCGCAACAGCGGAGGTTTTGATTTATTTTGTCTTAAGAAGCTCTATTGATATATATAATGATCATCAAAAGTTAATAAACAATTGTCTTTGTAAATTGTATAAAATGAACAGGTTATATTTTTGTATTCCAAAAATCTGTATATTGGTATTACCAAATTAAAGCGTAATCCGAAAAGCATATAGAGTAGGAGAAAAATCAAAAAAATGTTATTATGAAAAATCTAAGAAAACTTTCAAAAAGAGAATTGAAAACAGTTCAGGGAGGTATCCCGATGTGTCTTGCAGGATACTTCTGGTGCTCACTGGAAAGAAAATGTATTCCGGTAGGGTCACCATGCGGACTTATTATTGATTAATTTCATTCATGAAAATAAGGTAAAGAACAGGCTGTCTCAGAAATGAGATAGCTTTTTTTTATGTGCTCTCACCAATTGACTTAGGAATCAGGAGCGTTAAGAAAATTTCAATGTAATCCGTTAAAAAATTTCCACTGTCTAAGCATGGGACTTGCTCAGAACCGAAGCAGAACCGAATGATCCATGCGAGTTTGGAAATTTTAGGATTCCATTTAAATTTTTAGCGGATGATTCCCCATCTTGAACTTTTGCATACTTTTGTTTGACTACGTCGAATCTTTGATTTCAAGACAAAAGTATAAATGAAAATCATATTAAATATTTTACAAATTATTTGTTTTACTTCTTTTTTAATCTGTGTCTTTTATTTATTAATGGTATTAGCCAGTAGTCACAACATTCCTCTTCGTGTATATCTGAAAATGGTCATTGCAATTCTAATTTCTATAATCCTATATTTCTATCTGCGATATATTAAAAAGAAAAGGTTCGGCAGCTAGTCTCGCCTAGAACATGGTTATAAATAGAACAAGAGATAGTATTAGTTTCTAGTATTAAAAATTAACATGCTACTTATATCTGACTTAGGAATCAGAAGCGTCAAGAAAATTTCAATGTAATCCGTTAAAAAATTTCCACTGTCTAAGCATGGGACTTGCTCAGAACCGAAGCAGAACCGGATGATCCATGCGAGTTTGGAAATTTTAGGAGTACATTTAAATTTTTAGCGGATGATTCCCTTCTTGAACTTTTGTATACTTTTGTTTGACTACGTCGAATCTTTGATTTCAAGACAAAAGTATAGATGAAAATCATATTAAATATTTCACAGGTTATTTGTTTTACTTCTTTTTGGTCTGTGTCTTTTATGTATTGATGGTATTAGCCACCAGTCATTTAAAAAGTAGTATGTTACTTATTAATGCCCGACTTAGGAATCAGGAGCGATAAGAAAATTTGGATGTAATCCGTTAAAAAATTTCCACTGTCTGAGCATGGGACTTACTCAGAACCGAAGCAGAACCGGATGATCCATGCGAGTTTGGAAATTTTAGGAGTACATTCCAATTTTTAGCGAATAACTCCCTTCTTGAACTTTTGTATACTTTTGTTTGACTACGTCGAATCTTCGATTTCAAGGCAAAAGTATAGATGAAAATCATATTAAATATTTCACAGGTTATTTGTTTTACTTCTTTTTGGTCTGTGTCTTTTATGTATTGATGGTATTAGCCACCAGTCATTTAAAAAGTAGTATGTTACTTATTAATGCCCGACTTAGGAATCAGGAGCGATAAGAAAATTTGGATGTAATCCGTTAAAAAATTTCCACTGTCTGAGCATGGGACTTACTCAGAACCGAAGCAGAACCGGATGATCCATGCGAGTTTGGAAATTTTAGGAGTACATTCCAATTTTTAGCGGATAACTCCCTTCTTGAACTTTTGTATACTTTTGTTTGACTACGTCGAATCTTCGATTTCAAGGCAAAAGTATAGATGAAAATCATATTAAATATTTCACAGG
>NZ_QGTV01000020.1:56713-88633 GCF_003182335.1 Chryseobacterium sp. AG844
CTCCCTTCTTGAACTTTTGTATACTTTTGTTTGACTACGTCGAATCTTCGATTTCAAGGCAAAAGTATAGATGAAAATCATATTAAATATTTCACAAGTTATTTGTTTTACTTCTTTTTGATCTGTGTATTTTTAGGCAACAGTCATTTAAAAAGTAGTATGTTACTCATTAATACCCGACTTAGGAATCAGGAGCGTTAAGAAAATTTCAATGTAATCCGTTAAAAAATTTCCACTGTCTGAGCATGGGACTTGTTCAGAACCGAAGCAGAACCGGATGATCCATGCGAGTTTGGAAATTTTAGGATTCCATTTAAATTTTTAGCGGATGATTCCAGTCTTGAACTTTTGTATACTTTTGTTTCAAGACAAAAGTATAAATGAAAATCATATTAAATATTTTACAAATTATTTGTTTTACTTCTTTTTTAATCTGTGTCTTTTATTTATTAATGGTATTAGCCAGCAGTCACAACATTCCTCTTCGTGTATATCTGAAAATAGTCATTGCAATTCTAATTTCTATAATCCTATATTTCTATCTGCGATATATTAAAAAGAAAAGGTTCGGCAGCTAGTCTCACCTAGAACATGGTTATAAATTTCAATGTAATCCGTTAAAAAATTTCCACTGTCTAAGCATGGGACTTGCTCAGAACCGAAGCGGAACCGGATGATCCATGCGAGTTTGGAAATTTTAGGATTCCATTTAAATTTTTAGCGGATAATTCCAGTCTTGAACTTTTGTATACTTTTGTTTGGCTATGTCGAATCTTCGATTTCAAGACAAAAGTATAAGTATAAATTATGAATGAAAATCATCAGATCTGGATTTTCAACTCTCAATGAAAAACCGTATTTTTGTACATCTAAAAAGTAAAAGAACGAATGAATTCCTACAAAAATCCATTGGAAGAGCGCTACTCCAGTGAAGAAATGTTATTTAACTTCTCACACAATAACAAATTCCAGAATTGGAGAAAGCTTTGGATAGCTCTTGCTGAAATCGAAAAAGACCTTGGACTTGAAATTACAGACGAGCAGATCGCTGAGTTAAAAGCTAATGCTGAAAACATCGATTATGAGAAAGCAGCAGAGTATGAAAAAAAATTCCGTCATGATGTAATGGCTCACGTTCACGCTTATGGGGATGTGGCGCCTTCAGCAAAAGGAATTATCCACCTTGGAGCTACTTCAGCTTTTGTAGGAGACAATACAGACTTAATCCAAATCCGTGACGGACTTTTAATCTTAAAGAAAAAGTTGGTTAACGTCATGAAGAACTTAGCAGACTTTGCTATTCAGTATAAAGACCTTCCGACTTTAGGATTCACACACTTCCAGCCGGCTCAGCTGACAACAGTTGGGAAAAGAGCTACCCTTTGGTTACAGAGTTTGGTTCTTGACATCGAAGAACTGGATTTCTTCCTTGAAACCCTTCGTTTCAGAGGAGTAAAAGGAACTACAGGAACTGCTGCCAGTTTCCTTGAGCTTTTCAACGGTGATTATTCCAAAGTAAAACACCTAGATAAAGAACTTTCAAAAAGATTCGGCTTCGATAAAGTTTTCGGAGTTTCCGGACAGACTTACGATAGAAAAATTGATGCGAAAGTAGTTGCTTTATTAGGAAATATTGCACAGTCTGCGCATAAATTCACAAACGATTTACGTTTACTTCAAAACCTTAAGGAAATTGAAGAACCATTCGAGAAAAATCAGATAGGTTCATCGGCAATGGCTTACAAACGTAATCCCATGAGAAGCGAAAGAATCGGAGCATTGGCAAAATATGTAATGTCTCTGACAACAAGTTCTGCAATGGTGGCCTCTACACAATGGTTTGAAAGAACATTGGACGACTCTGCCAACAAGAGATTAACCATTCCTCAGGCATTTTTAGCTGTTGATGCTATTCTTTTGATCTGGAACAATATTCTGAACGGAATTGTTGTTTATCCAAACAGAATCAACAAACATATTATGGAAGAGCTTCCTTTCATGGCGACAGAATACATCATCATGGAAGAGGTAAAAGCGGGTGGTGACCGTCAGGAAATCCACGAGGTGATCAGGGTTCACTCTATGGAAGCTTCCAAGAAAGTGAAAGAAGAAGGAAAAGAAAACGACCTTATCGAGAGAATCTTAAATGATGATTCTTTAAAACTAGACAAATCAAAACTGAAAGAAGTTTTAGATCCTAAAAACTTTATTGGTTTCGCGCCGATCCAGACTGAGGAATTCATCAAAAATGAAGTGCAGCCGATTATAGACCAAAACAAAGATTTAATAGGATTAGAAGCTGATCTTAAAGTATAAAACAATATGCAGTCTTTTCGGCTGCATATTTTATTTCCCACTCCAACTAATATGAAAAAACTACTACTAACCATTATATTAACACCAGTCATTTCTTTTTCTCAGACTAAAGAAGATTTACATTATTTCAAATCCAAAGATTCTTTAGTAGGAATAAAAGATAAAGTAGGAAAAATAATTGTTCCTGCGCAGTTCAAAGTCTTTTCATTCCTAAAAGATGGAGATCCTGTAGAAGGAGAAACCATTCTTTTTGACGGAACTAAAGAAGGCGAAGAACCGGAGAAAAATGCATGGGGCTATGTGTATGATAGAAATGGAAAATTCCTGTATCAGCCTTTCCTTTTTGACAATGGAGCAGATTATTTCTCTGAAGGGGTAAGAAGACTGGTTAAAAATGGAAAAGTAGGATTTGCAGACCGAAACGGAAAAATTGTCATTGAAGCTGAGCATGATTTTGCATTCCCCTTCAATTACGGTTATGCTGCATTTTGTGACGGCTGTGATTGGGAAAAAACAAATGAGGAGCACAGATCCATTGTAGGCGGAAAATGGGGAGTAATGAATGTCAAAGGAGAAACAGTTCAGCCATTAACAAAACCATCAGAAAAGGATGTTGAAATAGACGGGAAATACTACCCGAACCCGTTTCAGTACAATGAAAAGGAGAAGAATATCCTTCAGTTCTTTGAAAAGCAGAAGAAAAAACTGTCAGATCTTTATTATGTGAACTTTTATAATAAACTGTCTGAAAAAGAAAAGAATCTGTTTTTTGAAATTGTGGAAAGACCAAAAGAAAACTTTCCGTATTATCAGGTGAATACCTATAATTACAGGAAAAAGGACTTGGATATGCTGTACCGCTTCAAGTTTCTGGTTTCAGAAGATGGAAAAACATTTTATGCCATTGAGGATTTTAATGAAAAGAAAGTTCCTTTTGAAAACTGGCTGAAAGAAGAAATAAAAAATGCTGAGGATTTTCAGAAAGAACATAAGGACAATCCGAATAAATTTATCAATAAATAATATAAAATTGGAAATTCGGCAGTTCAAATTTGAAGAACATATGACTTATTCCTTTAAATTTGTACAGAATAATGATTGGAGGGAAAATCTCTTTCAAAAATTTCCAATATAGATGGGTTTAAAGAAAAAAACTTTAACTCAGAAAAAGTAAAAAAGAAAAATAAATCTAATATTAAAAATCTGACATCTAATTTTTAATAATGTTACAGAATCAAAATTATCAACAATTAATGTCCGATCTTAAGGAGCTGGTAGACAAGACAAGAAGTCAGGTCGCTGCTCAGGTAAACTCGGCAATGGTGGTTTTGTACTGGGAGATAGGAAAAAGAATAAATGAAGATGTTTTAGATAATAAGAGGGCAGAGTATGGTAAAGAAGTTATTGTACAAATCTCTCAACAACTTAAGTTAGAATTTGGAAATTCATTTTCTGAGAAAAATATCCGAAAAATGATGCAGTTTGCGTCTGTTTTTAGTGATTTTAATATTGTCGCATCAGCGATGCGACAATTATCATGGACTCACTTTCTGCTTCTTATTCCTATTTCACAAGATACTAAAAGAAACTTTTATCTTGAAGTTTGTAAAATTGAAAATTGGAGTGTCAGAGTCTTAAGAGAGAAAATCAATTCTCTGCTTTTTGAACGAACAGCAATAAGTAAAAAGCCTGAGGAAATAATAGATAAAGAACTGAAAAAATGGTCTGAAAATAATATTTTAAACCCTGATTTGGTTTTTAAAGATCCCTATTTTCTTGATTTTTTGGAATTGAAAGATACCTTTTCTGAAAAAGATTTAGAAGAAGCCATTATCGTAGAACTTCAAAAATTCATTTCTGAGTTGGGAAGTGATTTTGCATTTCTTTCAAGACAAAAAAGAATCACAATAGATAATAGAGACTACTATCTGGATTTGCTTTTCTATCATAGGAAATTAAAGTCTTTAGTCGTTATCGAATTGAAATTAGGTGAATTTGAAGCCAGCCATAAAGGGCAGATGGAGCTTTATCTCTCATACCTTAATAAATATGAAAAAGTAGAAGGTGAAAACCCTCCCATTGGTTTAATACTTTGTTCCGGGAAAAATTCCGAACATATAGAACTCATGAATCTGGAAGGGGATAATATAAAAGTAGCAGAATATTTACTTATCTTACCTTCAGAAAAAGTTTTGCTTGAAAAATTGCATCGTTCAATAGAGATAGCAAGAAATAAATTTGAAAATAAAAAATAAATCTAATATTAAAAATCTGACATCTAATGTCTAATAACAAAAGAATTTTCGTAGAAAAAAGAGGAATTTTCGATGTTGAAAGTCCAAAAATTTTTGATGAAGTAAAAGCGGTGGTTCCGGCAGTTCAAAGTGTGAAAGTATACAATGTGTATGATATTTTCAACCTGAATGACGGAGAATTTGAGAAAGTGGTGAACAACACTTTCGTAGACCCTGTTACTGATATTTTACACACAGAAAACCCTGCAAAAGCTATTCATTTCGGAATGGAATTTTTGCCTGGTCAGTATGATCAGAGAGCAGATTCTGCACAGCAGTGTATCGCTTTACTGACTGAAAATGAAAAATCAAAAGTAAGAAGTGGAAAATTAATCGAATTTGAAGGAGTTTCTGAAGCTGATTTGATTAAAATCAAAGACCTTCTGATCAACAAAGTGGAATCTCAGGAAAAAGACTTATCCATTCTGGATATTCCTGCAGATGAAACCCCGTCAAAAGTAATCATCCACGAAAATTTTATCAATTTCAATGATGCAGAACTTGAGAACTTCTATAATAATCACGGCTTTGCATTAGGATTGGATGACCTGAAATTCATTCAGGAATATTTCAAAACTGAAGAGAGAAATCCTACGGAAACAGAATTAAAAGTATTAGACACGTATTGGAGCGACCACTGTCGTCACACTACTTTCGAGACAGAATTGTCAGACATTCAGTTTGAAGGTCAGTTCAAACACACATTGGAAACTATTTTCAATGATTATATCGAAAAAAGAAAATTCTTAGGCCGTGAGCTGAAGCCAATTTCCTTAATGGACCTTGCCACAGTATGCGGTAAATATTTCCATAAAACAGGAAACCTGGATAATCTTGTTATCTCAGATGAGATTAATGCATGTACTATTCAGATTGAAGCAGAATACGACGGTAAAAAAGAACCTTGGTATTTATTATTCAAAAACGAAACACACAATCACCCTACGGAAATTGAACCTTTCGGTGGAGCATCAACTTGCTTGGGAGGTGCTATCAGAGATCCGTTATCCGGAAGATCTTTTGTTTTCCAGGCAATGAGATTAACAGGTGCTGCAGATGTCTTGGAGCCGGTTGACCAAACATTACCAGGAAAATTACCTCAGAAAACCATTACGAAACAGGCTGCCAACGGGTATTCTTCTTACGGTAACCAGATTGGTCTTGCTACGACAATGGTTTCTGAAATCTATGACGAAGGCTATAAAGCTAAAAGAATGGAAGTTGGTTTTGTAACCGGAGCCGTTCCTGTAGATTGGGTAAGACGTGAGAAACCTGCTAACGGTGATTCAATCATCATTTTAGGAGGTGCAACAGGTCGTGACGGAGTAGGAGGAGCAAGCGGAAGTTCAAAAGAGCAGGACGAAACTTCTATCCACACCATGAGTTCGGAAGTTCAGAAAGGAAATGCTGTAGAAGAGCGTAAAATCCAGAGATTATTCAGAAATCCTGAGGTAACGAAGCTGATCAAAAAATCAAACGACTTCGGAGCTGGAGGAGTTTCTGTGGCAATCGGTGAAATTGCAGACTCTTTAGAAGTAAACCTTGATGTATTACCATTAAAATACGAAGGATTAAACGGAACCGAGCTGGCTATTTCCGAATCTCAGGAAAGAATGGCTGTAGTAGTTGATCCTCAGGATAAAGAAAAATTCATTAAATTCTGTGAAGCTGAAAACATTGTTGCCGTAGAAGTAGCAAAAGTGACAGATTCCGGAAGAATGCAGATGTTCTGGAAAGGAGACAAAATTGTAGACCTTTCAAGAGCTTTCTTAGATACCAACGGATGTTCAAAATCTCAGGAAGTGAAAATCACTCACCTTGAAGAAGTAAAAGAAGAAACAAAAGTTTTCACAGCAGAAAACTTTCTGAACATCTTAAAAGATAAAAATGTAGCTTCCCAGAAAGGATTGCTTGAAATGTTCGACTCTTCAATTGGTGCTACTACAGTTGCAATGCCTTTAGGAGGGAAATATCAGCAGACCCTTATGGAAGGAAGTGTGCAGACACTACCGATCTTAGGAGCAAAAGATATTAAAACCGTTTCTCTGGCAAGCTGGGGATTCGATGCTGAAATCTCAAAACAAAACTCACTGTTAGGAGCATCTTACGCCGTAGTAGAGAGTGTAGCGAAGATTGTAGCGATGGGAGGTGATTATAAAAACATCCGACTAAGCTTCCAGGAATATTTTGAAAAATTGGGACAGAACCCTGAAAAATGGGGTAAACCTTTGGCTTCACTTTTAGGAGCTTATGATGCACAGATCAATTTAGGTCTTGCAGCGATCGGAGGAAAAGATTCCATGAGTGGAACGTATCAGGATCTGAATGTTCCGCCGACTTTGATTTCTTTTGCATGTGCCAACGGAGATAAAGAAAATATCATCTCTCCTGAATTGAAAAGTGCAGGGAACAAACTGTATTTCTTCAATCACATTGCTCAGGAAAGCGGACTTCCAAACTATACTGCTTTAAAAGAAGTTTTTGAATTCATTTTCGAAAACATCAAAGCAGGAAAAATTGTTTCTGTAAAAACAGTGAAAGAAGGAGGTTTGGCAGTAGCTTTAGCAAAAATGAGTTTCGGAAACAGATTAGGAGCTGAAATCAATGCTGACGAAGCTGTTTTATTAGCTAAAAATATCGGTAGCTTAATCATTGAAGCTAAAGAAGAATTAAGCTCTGTAAACCTTCAGTTGATTGGAAAAGTAGTTGAGGATGAAATTTTGAGCATCAACAATTTCAAATTTCAAATTTCAAATCTCGAATCCAGTTTTACTGGTACTTTCGAGAATCTCTTCCCGACAGTAGAAAAAGAAAAGATCACGGTTGAAATTGATGAAAAATCAAACTCAATCCATCCAAGAAATATCATCATTAAAAAACACGGAATTGCACAGCCGAAAGTATTTGCTCCTGTATTCCCGGGAACTAACTGTGAGTATGACACGCTGAATGCATTCCAGAAAGAAGGTGCCGTAGTTAGCAGCTTGCCTTTAATCAATATCAATCACCAGTTATTGGATGAAAGCATTGATGCATGGGTAGAAGAGATCAGAACTTCTCAGATTCTGGCCTTCTCAGGAGGTTTCTCTGCAGGTGATGAGCCGGATGGTTCTGCAAAATTCATTGTCAACGTTCTGAAAAACGAGAAAATGAAAAATGCAGTTCATGAATTACTAGACAGAGACGGGATGATCATCGGGATCTGTAACGGATTCCAGGCGCTTGTGAAATCAGGATTGCTGCCTTACGGAAGAATCAAGGATCTGGACGAAAACTCTCCGACATTAGCTCACAACGCAATCAGAAGACACATCTCTCAGATGGTTACTGTAAAAGTGGTGAATGACGAAAGCCCTTGGTTAAAAGGAATGAAAGACCAGACTTTCACAATTCCGATTTCCCACGGAGAAGGACGTTTCATGGCTTCAGAAGAAGAGATTAAGAAATTGTATGAAAACGGGCAGATTGCAACCCAATACATTGATCTTGACGGAAACATCGCACACGGAATGCCTTTCAATCCTAATAACTCTTTATTCGGAATTGAAGGAGTCACAAGTCCATGTGGAAAAATCTACGGAAGAATGGGCCACCCGGAGCGTTTTGCAGAAGGTCTCATGAAGAACATACCAACCGCGAATTATCACAATATATTCAAAAACGGTGTTGAATACTTCAAATAACAATACAAGAAAAATGATCGTCATCCATGGCGGTCATTTTTCGTCTCTAGGAGGCTTCTATGAAGAAGCTTCCAACGTTCTCATGAAGGATACAGACTGGAAAGTAGGAACTCTGGATGGCTTTGATGATATTCTCTATGGTGGTTTTGGAGTAATCGAAGGCAAAGAAGAAATTGAAATCATCTGGAAAGAATCAGAAAAGTCAAAAGAAGACTTTGGTTTTAATGCCACCCGTGAATTCTATGAAAACAAAATCCGACAGGGAAAACCCTTCAACACAGAACTCATTCAACAGAAATTAAATGAATTGACTGAAGGAAAAGGACAAACGCTTTTTGAAATCCTGATTGAAATTATAAAATTACATACGAATATTACGCTGATATTAGAATGATGTAATGAGTAATGAGTAATGAGTAATGAGTAATGAGGGGAGATTTTTAAATGTTGATATCTTATAGATAGCTTCATCCAATCAACTTGTTGATTCCTTCTTTGCTTCCTTGAATCAACATACTCACAATAAAAGCCTTTGCGTCAAAAAAACAGAATATATTATTAACCATTAAGAATAATAAAGATTATAAGGAAAGTTAAGATTCATCGATGATGGATAAGGCATTCTGCTTCATAATAGCTTTAGCTGTTGCCTTAATAATTCTTCATCTCTTACAAAACCTTAATGGTTCAATTCACTTCATTCAACAAGGATATAAATACGTCTATTGCTGAGTGAAACGCCCTTGCGAACGAAAAAATTAATATAAAAACTTTGCGTCTTTTGCGTTAAAAACTATGCAATTTGAAAGATATTAAGAATTTTTCTCACTATTTTTACTTCAACAAAACAGGAAACAATAAAGTTGAATGAAGAAAATTATTTATGGGCTGTTCTTCGGTGACAGCATTACCTACGGAGAATATGACGGAGTTTTTGGCGGCTGGGTAGATATTCTGAAAAGATATGCCCTGCAGAAATTTCATGAAGGAAACGGAGATGAACTGATCCTGTTCAATCTCGGAATAGGAGGAGAAACCACAGAAGGATTACTCAAAAGAATTCCTCATGAACTGGCTGCAAGAAATTCTGCTGATGGAAATATCGTTTTTCTGAGTTATGGAGCCAATGATCTTGCGGTAAAAGATGGAGTACAAATTGTAGAACCTGGTAAATTCAGGAGTAATATCAAAGAAGCTATTGCCCATGCCAGGCAGTTTTCCAATACTATTTATCTTGTGAGCATTCTTCCTTTCTCTCAAAAAATAGATGGAGTAATAGTCAGCTCCGGGAAGAAAAGAATTAATGAAGATGTGGTTGTTTACAATCAAATTTTGAAAAATATTGCGGCAGAAGACTCATTGGGATATATTGATTTTTATTCTGCTTTCCTGGATGATAAAGAAATTCTGCTTTCTGCAGACGGTGTGCATCCTAATGAAAAAGGCTATGGAATGATGGCCGAAATCGCAATTCCAATCATTGAAAAGTATCTGTAATGCCTAATTTATTTTCTTATGGAACCCTGCAGAAAGAGCAGGTACAGCTTGAAACTTTTGGAAGAATTTTACAAGGTGAAAAAGATATCTTATCAGGCTATAAATTAAGTATGCTTGAAATTACAGATCCTGAAGTACTTCGGAAAAGCGGTCAGAAATACCATCCTGTACTTGAATTTTCAGGGAATGATAATGATCAGGTAGAAGGAGTACTTTTTGAGGTGAGAGAAGAAGAAATTCTTCAGGCAGATGAATACGAAGTAGATGATTATAAAAGAATAGAAACAGTCTTTAAATCCGGGAAAAAAGGATTTATCTATGTCGGAAAATAGTTTCTCATCTTTTAAAACATCCCCATACTGTCATTGCGAGCAAAGCGAAGCAATCCCAATGTCTCATATAAAGTTTCAACGAGGCCTTTGTCATTCCGGGCAAGGCAAGGAATCTAAGCTTGAATGTTCTCTCACAGATTTCGCTAATATGACCAATTTAATATTCAATAGAAGTGGGCTTTAGTCCACTTATCCTATAAAAATAAATTCACTGGCTTCAGCCCAAACTTAAAAACTACTGACATACCCTTGTCACAACCTGTTTTTATCTTTGTGCTAACAAAAAATCAATAAATGAATAACGTAAAAATAGAACCTTTTAAGGTGATCGGGATCTCTGTAAGAACAACCAATGAAAATGGACAGGCAGGAAAAGATATTCCGGTATTATGGGAGAAAATGATCAGCGAGAATATTGTCAATTCAATTCCAAATAAAATAGACAATACCATTTATTCCATCTACACCGATTATGAAAAAGACCATACAAAACCTTATACAACGGTTCTTGGATGTAAAGTCGAAAACCTTGATAACATCCCGGAAGGAATGGTTGGCTATTCTTTTGATGGAGGAGATTATCTGAAATTTGTCCCAAAAGGAGACCTTTCAAAAGGGTTGGTTATCAACGAATGGATAAAAATCTGGCAAATGGGTTTGAACAGAACATTTACCGCCGATTTTGAAGTGTATGGAGAAAAAGCACAAAATCCTTCAGATGCCGAAGTAGATATTTTCATCGCTGTAAAATAACAAAAAGTGAAAGAACCTGCCTTCACAACCTTTGAACTGAAGACGTGATATTCCCCTCCTTCGGAGGGGTGTCAAAAATTCAAAGAATTTTTGACGGGGTGGTTAAACAATATTTGTCAACAATTCCCTAATTTTAATTGAAAACATATTTCCCATACACCAAGACTCCGACAATCACAGATGCAATGGCTGTCAGCAATACAGCTCCGGCTGCAATGTCCTTAATAAAGCCAATTCTTTTGTCGAAATCAGGTTGAATGATATCACAGATCTTTTCAATAGCGGTATTAAAAATTTCAGCACTTAAAACAGCGAATGAGGCAATAAGAACCAAAGCGGTGTCTGTGTTGCTCAGGTTGAAATAAAAAATAAGGAAGAGATTGACAAAGAATACCAGAAGTTCAATCTGGAAATTTCTTTCTGTTTTAATCATCATAAAAACACCCCGGAAAGCATTGAGAAAACTTTTATGGATGGGAGGTTTTTGCATAAATTTAAACTTTTGAGACAAAGATAGTCTTTGTATTTTGATAAAATAGAGTTCCCCGAAGAAATATAAGCATAATATCAAGGCTCAAAACAAATTAAGGATCTTTGTTAAAAACTCCTCCATATTATTCTTTTCTTTGTTGTATGTATTTATTATATTTGTAGAAACTTATTTTATAAATCTATGAAATTTATTATTTCAAGTGGTGAACTGCAGAAGGCTTTGCAAACTGTAAGTGGCGTAATATCAAGCTCTCAATCGAGACCGATTTTAGAAAACTATCTTTTTGAATTAGACGGAAATAATGTTACCATTACAGCATCTGACGGCGAGACAACTCTTGTTACTTCCCTGGAAGTAAAGTCTGATGATACAGGTAAATTTGCTGTTCCTGCTAAAATTTTTCAGGATTTTATCAAGACATATGGTGAACAGCCTCTGACATTTGTTGTAAAAGACAATGCAGAAGGTACCGGAAGCCAGCTTGAGATTTTAGATGAAAAAGATAATTTCGCAGTAGCATTAGACAATGCTGATGACTATCCTGAATTACCGGAATTTGACGCTTCCCAAAGTGTAACGATGCCGGCAGGAGTTTTGTCTGAAGCTTTGACAAACACACTATTTGCTACAAGTAACGACTCTCTTCGTCCGGTAATGACAGGAGTGCTTTTCCAGTTTGGAGAAAATGAAACCAATTTCGTTTCTACAGACTCCCACAGATTGGTGGTGTACAAAAGAGCAGACCTGATGAATGCTGAGCCGATGGAGTTTATCATGCCTAAAAAGCCTCTTAACATTTTCAAAAATATCCTGGCAAGTTCCAATGAAGACGTTACCATCGACTTCAATGAGAATATGGCTAAGTTTACTTTTGGTAAGCATATCTGGATCTGCAGACTGATTGACGGAAAATATCCGAACTATACTGCGGTAATTCCAAAAGAAAATCCAAATGTATTGACCATCAACAGAAACCTGTTGCTGGGAGCAATCAAAAGAGCGTCTATCATGTCCAACAAATCTACCAATCAGGTGAGATTCAAGCTTTCCGGAAATATTCTTCACCTTCATGCAGAAGATACTGAATATGCCAACAAAGCAGACATGCAGATTCCTTGTGATTACAACGGAGAAGATATCAATATCGGATTCAGCTCAAAATTCTTAACAGAAATGCTGACGATTTTAGGATCTGATGATATTACCATGAAAATGTCTCAGCCTAACAGACCGGGGATCATCGAACCTCTTGATGGTCTTGAAGAAAACGAAAATATCTTAATGTTATCAATGCCGGTAATCGGATTGTAATATTGATTTTGTATACAAATAAAAAGCCGGAATTTTCCGGCTTTTTTTGTAGGGTCTAATCGACTTAGGAATCAGGAGCGTTAAGAAAATTTAAATGTAGTCCGCCAAAAAAATTCCATTGTCTGGGCATGGGATATACTATTGAACCGAAGAAGAACCAGACGATCCATGCGAGTTTGGAAATTTTAGGAGTACATTCAAATTTTTAGCGGATGATTCCCGTCTTGAACTTTTGTATACTTTTGCTTCAAGGCAAAAGTATAATAAGAGAAAGGCGTATTCAAAAGAATATTAAATAAATAGTGTTATTTGTGAATCATTAGCGTCATTAGTGTTTAAATCAACTCATCATGGAAATAAAAATACAGTCTTACCAAACCTCAGATTTTTCCGCAGAGTTCAAAACTGAAAATTACAGCGTGTTTCTATGGAAAGGTTCCGGTGTTTTCTCAGTAGATAGCATTAATTATTCTTACAGTGGATATAATATTCTCTTTCTTTCCCCTTATCAAAAGGTGAAGCTGGCTTCGCATTCTGATGAGGATATCCATGTGCTTTTTTTTCATGGGGATTATTATTGTATAGAATATCATAAAGAAGAAGTGGCTTGTAACGGACTTCTCTTCAATAATATCTATCTGAATCCCGGGGTTGAGCTGTCAGAAGAAAACTTCAATTATATTCTTGAGCTTTTTAATCATATCAAAAAAGAAGAAGGTGAAAAGCATCCGTTTTCGGAATCCATTATCAAAACCTATATCCAGCTCATTCTTGCTATCGGAAGCAAACAGAAAAGTAGTATTGAAAACAGCATAATTTCTAATGAAAAACTTCCCAATAAAAATGCTGCAGAATTTCAGAAACTGCTGGAAACATATTTTAAAACAGAAAAAGAACTGTCATTTTACAGCGATAAACTGAACATTACCAATAGTACATTAAGCAAGGCGGTAAAGAAAGAATTCTCCAAAACACCCACTCAGCTTATCAATGAGAGAATTATTCTGGAAGCTAAAAAATTGTTGCATTTAACTTACAGATCTGTAAAGGAGATTGCTTCTGAACTGGGATTTGAAGATGAATTTTATTTCAGCAGGTATTTCAAAAAGTCAGTAGGCTGCTCTCCTAAAAATTACAGAGAAAAAGTGGGGATCTCCGTGGTGGCGAAAATGTCCATGTAATGTCCTGAAATGTCTATGTTGGTGCTGCAGGCATGTGAATACCTTTGGTAAAAAATAAATCACATGAAAAACAGCAGACTTTATCACCAATTATTACAATGGGATACGTACTTTTTCAATTTTCTCAGAATTTCAATTTTCATCGTTATGGCCTGGATTGGAGGCTTGAAAGCCTTTCATTACGAAGCTGATGGAATTGTGCCTTTCGTTGCCAACAGCCCTATGATGAGTTTTTTTTACAAAAATGCAAACCATAAAGTGCTTAATGAAGATCAAAAATCGGTTAAAGAATATACTTTGTACAAAAATCCGGAAGGAAAGGTAGTTCAGAAAAATATTGACTGGCATAAGGAAAACGGAACATATGCCTTTTCCTACGGTTTAGGGACAATGATCGTTGTAATAGGAGTTTTGGTAGTATTGGGGATTTGGTTTCCTAAAATTGGAACAATTGGAGGTGCTTTAACATTTTTAATGTCATTGGTTACCCTGTCATTCCTGATCACTACTCCTGAAGTTTACGTCCCCAATCTGGGCGGAGATGGAGTGACACCTCAATATGGATTTCCGTATCTGTCAGGAGCAGGACGTCTCGTATTGAAAGATATTATCATGATGGCTGCAGGCCTGGTATTATTTTCTGACAGCCTGAAGAAGCTGGTAAGACCGTCGGATCAATAGATTCCCGAATCAGCAGCACAAAGATTAACGAAAATTTATTATCTTAAAATCGCTTGTAAATTTCTCTATTTCTCAAAAAAACACGACATTTGTAGCTCGAAAAATCACACCGGAAAAGGGGTGGGATTTCAAATAAAAGTTTCAAAATAGAGCAGGTGGAATCTAGAACTCATCTGACGAATTAAATAAGTAGATAGATTAACAAATGAAAATATCAAACAACTGGCTGAAGGACTTTGTAAAAACGGAATCAAAAACTGAAAGAATCGGTGAATTCCTTACAGATATAGGTCTTGAGGTTGAAGGGATAGATAAATTTGAAAGTGTAAGAGGCAGCCTGGAAGGAATTGTTGTAGGTAAAGTACTTACCTGCGAAAAACATCCTAATGCTGACAAACTGAAGAAGACAACTGTAGACGTTGGAAACGGAAAAGTGCTGAACATTGTTTGCGGAGCTCCTAACGTAGAAGCGGGGCAAACTGTTCCTGTAGCCGTTGTCGGAACAAAAATCTATGACAAAACCGGAAACTTTTTTGAAATCAAAGAAGCCAAAATCAGAGGTGAGGTTTCTCAGGGAATGATCTGCGCAGAAGACGAATTAGGCCTTAGCGAAGATCATGGAGGAATTATGGTGCTGGATGAAACAAAATATGAAGTAGGGAAAAACTTTGCAGACTATTTTGAGTTGACCAATGATGAGGTTTTTGAAATCGGTTTAACACCGAACAGAACAGATGCCATGTCTCACTATGGTGTTGCAAGAGATTTACACGCTTATCTTTCTACGAACCAACTGAAGTCACAATTTAATAAAGTAGCCTCTGAAGTTTTGAATAATGAAGGAACTCATGATTTTAAACTGGAAATTGAAGATGCAGAATTGTGTCCAAGATATATCGGAGCGGTTATTGAAGATGTAAAAGTTGCAGAATCACCATCGTGGTTGAAAGACAGACTGAGAGCGATCGGACTAAGCCCGATTAATAACGTTGTAGATATTACCAACTATATTCTTCACGGATACGGACAGCCGCTTCACGCATTTGATGCAGATAAAATTGCAGATAAAAAAGTGAAAGTAGGTGTAGTAAAACCGGGAACGAAATTCACGACTTTAGATGGTGTTGAAAGAACATTAAATGGCTCTGAAATCATGATCAAAGACGGTAAAGATAAGCCGATGTGTATTGCCGGAGTATTTGGAGGTGAGAACTCAGGAGTATCTGATACTACAAAAACAATCTTCCTTGAAAGTGCTTACTTCAACCCGATTGCAGTGAGAAAAGGAGCAAAAGCGCATAGCTTGAATACAGATGCTTCTTTCAGATTTGAGAGAGGAGTGGACCCGAATCTTACCAGAACAGCCATCACTCACGCTATTAAAATGATTCAGGAAATTGCTGAAGGTAAATTGGTAGGTGACTTACTGGAAGAATATCCTAAGAAAATAGAAGACAACTATGTGATCCTGAGATTCTCTAAAATTGAACAGATTTTAGGAACAAAAATCCACAGAGAAAAAGTAAAGGAAATCTTAAAAGCATTGGAAATTCAGGTTTTAAATGAAATTCCAAACGGTTTCGAAATCTCAGTTCCTGCATACAGAGCAGATGTAACAAGAGAAATTGACGTGATTGAAGAGATTTTAAGAATCTACGGATACAATAAAATTGATGCTCCACAGAAGATTTCATTTACTCCTGTTAAGCTAAGTGCTAACGATCAGGATGAACTGGAAAACAGCTGGGCAAGAACTTTACAAGGCCTTGGTTTCAATGAAGTAATGAACAACTCTTTAACTTCTGTAAAAGATGAAACAGATGCTGTAAAACTATTGAATCCTTTAAGCGGAGATTTAGCATTCATGAGAAAGTCTTTATTGGAAGGACTTCTTCAGAATACAGTATACAATATCAACAGAAAAAATCAGGATATCAAATTCTTCGAATTAGGAAAAATTTATCACAAAAAAGATAAATACGAAGAAAGAAAACAACTGGCATTACTGGTTTCCGGAAGAGACGTTGCAGAAAACTGGCTTCAGCCAAAATCTGCGGTAAGCTTCTATAACCTTAAAGCGTATGTAAAAGTTTTATTGGAAAGATTGGCTGTAGATTACAAAGAAGTAGCTCTAACTGATGACAGATTCTCTGATGCATTGGTATATGAAGCGGATGGTAAAGCATTGGTAAGAATCGGAAAAGTAGCGCCTGCCTTATTGAAAGACTTTGATATTGATCAGGAATGTTTCTATGCAGAAATTGAACTGGAATTTGCTCAGGAGTTACGTTCTAAAAATGAATTGAAATTCAAAGATATTCCGAAGTTTAACAAAATCAGAAGAGACTTAGCTTTATTGATTGATAAAACAGTTAACTATCAGGATTTATACCAGACGGCTAAGAAGAACAAATCTCCATTCATTAAAAACATTAATCTGTTCGATGTGTATGAAGGTAAAAATCTTCCTGAAGGTAAGAAGTCTTATGCCATGAGCTTCGAACTGTTAAACGAAGAAAAAACACTGGAAGAAAAAGAGATTACAGAGGTAATGGATTCTCTGATCAAAGCTTTCCAGAAAGAATTCAACGCTGAGTTGAGATCTTAATCATTGAAAATATATATTTCAACATAATAGAAACGGACTTGTTTAAGTCCGTTTTTTTGTTTTATTGCGTTGTTGTTTTGTTAGGCTTGGGCTAAAGCCAAATGAATTTTTGTGGATAGAAAAACGGGCTAAAGCCCGTTCCTATTGAATTGCATTAGTGATATTAGTGAAAATATTAATGTTATTCGTGTTTAAAATGGAAATTTTGTATAAAAACAATCTATCCACAGTCTTTATCACTCCGTAAGAGTCTCAATATATTTTATAAACCAATTATAGTATAGATTCCTTGCTTTGCTCGGAATGACAAGGGTATAGTATTAAAATTTTATCGGAGATAAAATCTTTGCGCCTTAAACTCTTTGCATATTAACAAATTTGCGTCTTTGCGTTTTCCAACTTATGACCGCATAATAAGATCTTTTGCTCGGAAAAATATTCAAAATATCAAATGTTAAAGAATAATAAAATTCACGGCAACCCGTTTAAATAATATAATTTCCGTAAATTTGGGTTAATTCAAAAAGAAAAAAATGAAAAATCTTTTTTTAAGTATATGTACAGCGGCAGTATTGGCTTCATGTGGATCCATGACAAGCCCGTCTGCATCTAAAGTAGGAAAAGCTCAGCCTGCTCTTGCCAGCACAAAATGGACACTGGCTGAAACGGTAAAAGGTAAAGTTCCAACATTAAATATTGAAGGAGAAAAGATCACTGGAAATGCAGGATGTAACAACTATTTCGGAACAGCTACAATAGATCCGTCTACAGGAAGTTTTGCAGCGGGACAGATGGGATCTACGAAAATGATGTGCAGCAACATCGGGGTAGAACAGAACTTTATGGATATGATGGGAAAAGCTAACAAATATGTGGTTTCCGGAAATACTTTAGAATTGTACAAAGACAATCTTTTGCTATTGAAATTCACAAAATCAGAATAAAAAACAAAAGGAACTCAATTGAGTTCCTTTTTATGTTTAGAGTGTTATTAATCTTCCTCTTCTTCGTCGTACTTAGCCAACTCTTCATCGCACCATTTGAATGCTGCTTCTACTACTTTAGTAGCCTCGTCTGCCATCGTTTCTTCATCATCACCTTCAAGATCATCTAACCACTCAACTTCTTCTTCCTCAACGTTTAAGATAAATCTTGGATATTCTGTATGAACTACGAATAGATCCTCTGGAAATTCCGAATTATCTGCTAATAAAAACTTTGGTAATTTCATTTTTTTAATGTTTTAACTTTCTCAAAGATAAATAAAATTATTGATTTAAGATGACTTCAAAAACATTTTTGAAACTTTTTCAGCTTTTTTGCTTTCAGAATAATCGTAAAACCCTTCTCCAGATTTTACACCCAGTTTTCCGGCTGTCACCATATTCACAAGCAATGGGTTTGGAGCGTACTTAGGATTTTTGAAACCGTCATACATTACGTTCAGAATGGCAAGGCATACATCAAGACCAATAAAGTCTGCCAGTTGAAGCGGACCCATCGGATGAGCCATTCCCAGTTTCATTACCGTATCAATTTCTTCTACACCAGCCACTCCGTTATAAAGGGTTTCGATAGACTCATTGATCATTGGCATTAGAATTCTGTTGGCCACAAAACCTGGATAATCATTTACCTCGACAGGAACTTTACCCAAAGTTTTACTCATTTCATAAATGGCATCAAAAGTCTCTTTGGAAGTAGAGTATCCCTTGATAATTTCTACCAGTTTCATGATAGGAACCGGATTCATAAAGTGCATTCCGATTACTTTATCAGCTCTTTTGGTAGCCGCAGCAATTTTTGTGATAGAAATAGAAGAAGTATTAGTTGCAAGGATACAGTTGGCAGGAGCCAGTTCATCCATCTGACCAAAGATCTTTAATTTAAGATCAAGGTTTTCTGTAGCTGCCTCTACAATAAGATCTGCAGAACCTGCAGCATCATTCAATGCTGTAAAAGTAGTGATGTTACCTAGAGTTTCAGCTTTTTGCTCCTCTGTAAGGTTTCCTTTTGCAATGATTCTGTCAAGATTCGTAGTAATGGTTTTTAAACCTCTGTCCAAAGCTTCCTGGGATACATCTACAAGATTTACTTTAAAACCGCTTTGTGCGAAAGTATGTGCAATACCATTCCCCATGGTTCCCGCTCCGATAACTACAATGTTTTTAATCATTTTTCCTTTATTTTTTATAGATAGTTAAATTTTTTGCGTCTGTAAGATCCGATTGTGTGACAACAGCTGTAGAGTCAAAGGTAACATTTCCTACACTCTGGTTTTTTTTACTGTTATTCTGGTTGGAAACAGTAGCCGTTAAACCTCTTATCAATCGTTTTTTCTGATTCTTTGTAAGAAAGTCGGTGCCAACATACAATGTATATTCGCCTTCTCTTCCCATGCCTTTTTGGATCAGGACTTCCAGGCTTTTGATCTGGCTTTTGTTCTTAAATTCTTTCAGAAAGCTCATCACAGGTTTATCAGAGGCAGGGCCACAGCATACACTTCCGTAGCTGATCTCTAAATAATTCTGATTCTTCTGAGCGTAAAAGAATGTGAAAGCAAACAGAGCCGTTGTTATTATTATTTTTTTCATGTTAAATCGCTTTAAAAATAAGCTTAAAATTTTACTTATTAAAATATTCCCAAACCTCTCTGGAAATATCTGAAATCATCCTGCAGTTGACTGCATCCGTTTCCGTTGAATTACTGACAAATACGGCTAATGCATAATGTTTTCCATTCGGTAAAGTAATGATTCCTATTTCATTTTCCGCACCTGTCAAACCTGCTTTATTTTTCCCGGAAGCTCCCGTTTTTCTTGCCACGGGAGTGTTTTTGGGAAGTTGTTCCACCATTTTATTCAATCCTGTGGAAGTAGACCATAGTACTTTCATCAGATAATCTGTAGATTTTTTGGAAAGTATTTTCCCGTCATAGAATTTTTTAAGGATATCGACTGCTGATTTTGTAGTACTGTAATTTTCATATTGAACATTCCAGTCTTTATGCATGTCTTCTTCATTATATTTGATCTGAAAACCTTGTACCCCTTTGGAATCCATGAATTTCTGAACAGTCTGGGTACCTCCCAATAACCTGAGAAGAATATCACAACCGTTGTTATCACTTTTGGCAACCGTATATTCAATCACTTCACTTAACGGAACTTCTGCATTCTTCCCGGCATATTGATCACGAAGCGGCGACCATGTATTCTCGAGTAAATTTGACTGATCCAGTTTAATTTTCTGATCCAGAGAAAGCTTTCCCTGGTCTATGGCATTCAGAACCGCTGCGGCAATGTGAAACTTGAATACACTTTGCATTGGCAGCTTTTTGTCTGCATTTTTATTGTATGTAAAACCATTTTCAAAACCTAGGACAGAAACGCCCACAGTAGCTTTTTTGTTCTTAAGGATTGAGTTTATTTTCTGTTCTAATAAAGAAGTCTGGGCAAAGGTAAATGCTGAAATCAAAAGGAAAAAGAATGCTGTTTTTTTCATAATATGATCATTAAAAAAGCCCTCTTCTGAAGACCGGAAGAGAGCTGCAATTTAAGACAATTATTACTATTTTAATTCAAAATAATTCAGATTAACACCATCATTTTCAAAGACAATTCTGATCTTGTTTTCCCCTTTTTGAAGGCTGATGTTTTTTGCTGATACCGTTTTCCAGTTTTCATTTCCACCCGTGGATGCCAATGATACTGTAGCTAAAACTTTTCCTGAAGCCGTTTCAATTCTTATTTTAGAATCGTTGGCCGCAGAATATCTGATATCCATCGAATAACTTTTGTCTCCTTTGGACTGAACTGTGTACTGAAGCCATTCTCCGGTTTCTGTTTTTCCTACATAATACTGATTGGTAACTTTATCATTACATTGATAAATATCCACCCCGTCATTTCTCATCTGCTGTCCGGAGTTCCACTCCGATCTTTTTGCCGGATCACTTACCCAGAGATTGATAAAATCCTTATCCAGATAGGCAGCACCCATTCTTCCCAAATCATATTCTGAAGCAAATATTCTTCCCGGAGCCTGGTGATTTCTGAAAGGTTTTGTAGAAGCATCTGTAATCTGTCTGAACATGGCATCAATTACATCTCTTTTAATTTCCGTATTGTTCAGTTTATAATTATCGGCAATCTGTAATAAAGCTTTTTTGGCATACTCTTTAGAAGGCTTTTCACCTCCGTTTTTCCAGTAATCCAACAGCTTTTCATATTCAGGCGTGATTTTTACATTGGTAATTCCCGCGATATTATCAATCTTTTTCATCGGCCAGAAGGCGTATCCTATATTATGCTTGCCCAAAAGCTGTATCAACTCAGTAAACCATACATTGGAATTCTCACCCGTTTCTCCAAGCCAGATCGGCATATTGTGCTTCTCTCTGAGATCCAGGGCGAACTTAATCGTTTGATCATCATTGTAATTCCAGTATTTATGAAAGCTGAAAGCCATATTGTTATCCCAGATTGCTGGTAATCCGTTATAATTATTTCCCCAGCCGTTTCCTTCAATAAAAATAATATGTTTTTTATCAACTTCTCTAATAGCTGCAGTGATGTCTTTCTGAAGCTTCCAGAGCGGAGCATTGGATATTTCATCTGTACCATTCGGGTTTTTACCTGTGAAGTTGATGTTAGGTTCATTAATCAGATCATAGCCTCCAATCCATGGATTATCTTTATACCGCTCAGCTAGTTTTTTCCAAAGCGCAATCGTTTTTCTCTGGTTTTCTTCATTAGCCCAAAGTGAAGGCTTAGATTTGTCATTATCAGAGATGTTCGCATCATTTCCCTGACCTCCCGGAGCTGCATGCAGATCCAGAATAAGGTATATTTTATTATCGGTGCACCATTGAAGAAGATCATCAGTCATTTTAAAACCTTCCTCCAGCCATGTATCTTTTCCTTTTGCAGGTTCTTTTTCAATAGGAAGGGTGTAAAGGTTGTAATGCATCGGCAACCTTATCGAATTGAATCCTGCTTTGGCTAAAAAGTCGATATCTTGCTTTGTGATTCCATTTTTCAGGTACGCTTTGTAGAACTCATTCATTCCGTCCTCACCAATCAGTTCAGCAATTTTCTCCTTAATCTTATACTGAGGGCCTGCAAAATCAGCAGTTTTCAGCATATATCCTTCCTGCAGCATCCAACCGCCGAGCCCAAGGCCTTTCAATTGAATATTTTCACCTTTATCATTAACGATTTTTTGTCCTGAAGTCTTCAGTAATTGTGATGTCCCAAATTGAGACAATAAAAGTGCGGATAATAGAATGGCTCTTTTCATAGTGATTGTAATGTTTAAAATAATAGGAAAATATTAGAAATAATACGGAATGGTGATCAAACGAGATGAATCAAAGTTCACATCATCGCGTTTGCCGGATATCCATATATGTAAAACAAAATTTTTCAATGCTTTATTGAATTATTCTTCAAATATATTATTTTTTTGTTTTGAAAAGGGTTTTTTATTGATAAATCGTAATTATTGATGAAAAGTTTTTATTTCATTAAAAGTCTTAAAAAATACAAAGCAGAAATTAACAGAATAAATACTATCGCTTCATCAAATCGATTTTTAATCGATTTAACCTTTGCTCACTCAATATACTGCAGAGCTGAGAATGAACCTTTGCGTTGATAAAAAAAATGCTATCTCATAACCATTATTCTGATTATAAGATAGCTTTGTACTATTGCCGCTTAAGAGTCAGCGTATTTTTAACTGATCAGTTTCATAATTTCTAATGCCACTTTCAATGCTTCAGTTCCATCTTCAAGAGAAACTTCTACATTTTTGTCGCCAGTAATCGCATCAGCGAAGGAATTTAATTCGTCCAGAATAGCATTGTTAGGCTGGATATTCGGATATTCAAACAGGATCTGGTTCTTTTCTCCTTCCGCATTTTCAATAATCATATCAAATGGAGTAGGGTTTTCAGGAGCATCTTTCATTCTGATCACTTCAGCCTTTTTCTCAAGGAAGTCAACGGAAATGTAAGCATCTTTCTGGAAGAATCTGCTTTTTCTCATCGCCTTCATAGAAATTCTGGAAGTCGTAAGGTTGGCCACACATCCGTTCTCGAACTCTATTCTTGCGTTGGCAATATCCGGAGTTTTGCTGACTACACAAACACCGCTTGCATGGATATTTTTTACTTTAGATTTAGCAATACTCAATAAAATATCAAGATCGTGAATCATAAGGTCCAATACTACAGAAACATCCGTACCACGTGGGTTAAATTCTGCCAGCCTGTGGATTTCAATGAACATTGGAGTACTGATGTATTCCTTAGTAGCAATAAAAGCCGGGTTGTATCGCTCAACGTGCCCTACCTGTGCTTTGATTCCTTTTTCCTGGCACAAACGAAGAATTTCTTCTGCCTGCTCAAGAGTCTGGGTTACCGGTTTTTCAATAAAGAAATGAAGGCCTTTTTCAATGGCTTTTAAAGCATAATCATAATGATAAACAGTTGGAGTGACAATGTCAAGCATGTCAATCTGCTCAAGCAATTCATCAAAATTTTCAAAATATTTATATCCGAATTCGGCTTCTAATTTTTTTCCGTTCTCAACATCTTTATCATGGAAACCTACAAATTCATATCTATCTGACTGATTAAGAAGTTTTAAATGTATTTTTCCCAAGTGTCCGGCACCTACCAAACCTGCTTTTAACATAGCTGTATTAAATTTTTGTAAAGATAGTGAATGTACATTTATAAAATACATGACTTTTCACTTGGAGATGTTCAATATGGAACCTGTTTATTCATTAATGAAATTACAGTAAATTCACGGTCTGAAAAATAGCTATGAAGAGAATAATTTCGATTGTAATCCTTTCCGGATTATGCACTGCCGGATGTATAGGAGATAGTCCATATGACCCACAGGCCAAATGTGGTACTCCTACAAATCTGATGTTTGAAAAGACAAATAATCGGATTTCCTGGAGCTTTATCAGTATGGGAGAAGGCTATTATGAAGTACAGTATGGGGAACAGGGTTTCTCTTTGGGAAAGGGAACTACAGTGGTCACCAATAAGAACTTCTATAATCTCCCTCTATATAAAGATAACAAATATGACCTTTATGTGAGAAAAAATTGTGGAACAGCTAATGGGCGCAGCCATTGGGCAGGACCTGTTACCGTATTGGCAGGCATTACAACCACCTGCGTAAAACCAGAATATGCAACCTATTCAAAAACAACCTCTTCTGTGAATTCTTCTGTTTTTGATGCTACAGTAACCTGGGAAAATGACGGAGTTTCTGCATATGAAACGGTTTGACAACAAGTTTTGCTCCTCCTGCAAGTGGAGATCTGGTGTTTGCAGGCCAAAAAGCTGTTTATGTAGGATTAAGTAAAACAGTGAATTATAACTTTTTTGTGAGAAAAAGATGTGCTGATAATACCTTCAGTGATTTTTACGGGCCTTATCCGATACAATGTAATTAATAATAAAAACACAGCAGTCAAAAAAATGGCTGCTTTATTTTTGGGATATTCTTTGTCCCGATTTGAAATCTAATTTCTAATTTCTTACTTTTGTCAAATGCAGGATTCGTTTGTACATAAAGGAAAAAGAAAGATTTTAGTAGACTACCTTCGAAACAGAATTGGTATTTCGGATGAAAATGTACTTTCGGCAATGAATGAAGTTCCAAGACACCTTTTTATCGAAAGTATTTTTGAAGATTTTGCCTATGAAGACAGGGCATTTCCTATTCTCGCCCATCAGACCATTTCCCATCCGTCCACGGTAGCGGAACAGTCTGAATTGCTGAAGGTAAAACCAGGTGAAAAAGTTTTGGAGATCGGAACAGGATGTGGATACCAGACCGCAGTTTTAATGGCGATGAAAGCTCATGTATATACGGTGGAAAGGCAGAAAGACCTTTTTGATTTTTCCAAAAAGAAACTCAGAGAACTTCATCTGTTTCCAAAATTTCAGAGTTTCGGAGATGGTTTTGCCGGGCTTCCAACTTTTGCTCCTTTTGACAAAATCATCGTAACCTGTGGCGCTTCTACATTACCCACAGAACTTTTAAAACAACTGAACATCGGTGGAATAATGGTGATCCCATTGGGACCAACGGATGAACAGGTTTTATACAGATTTACCAAAGTAGGCCCTACAGAATTTGAAAAAGAAGAATTCGGAGCATATAAATTTGTTCCGATGCTTGGAAATACAAATCAATAATGTATTACAGACAAGGACTGGTCAAACTGCTGGTCTCAAATATCTGTTCTTAGCCATAGTTTGTGTTTTTGAAATTCGATAATTAATAAGATTTAATCTTTTTTTAATACATTTTACATCTGTTTCGGAATAAAAATTGGATTCACATGAGAACCCCATCACTAAAATCTTAATATTATGGACACGAACAGATTCAAGGCGTCACATGATTTTAGTAATCTTCAGAAAAATCTGCACAATAACCCGGGATACAGTATAGAAAGCTATTCCCAGCAGGTGAAAGATTACCTTCATGACATGAAAAGCAGGAATCAGGAAGCTACCAAACAAGGATTTATGGCGCAGGCTCAGAAATCTGCAAAAGAAGTTTGGACAGAAATTCAGGAAATTGCTTCTGAAGCCTGGGAGAAAAACAAAGACCATTCGGATGAAGAGAAATAATTTTTTAATATTAAAGTTCAATAACCTTACTTTTTGCGAGTGAGGTTTTTTATTTAAAATAACCAAACCACAGTACTATGAAAGTTTTTATCAATAAAAAAATTCCCGAGACAGGAATTAAAATGCTGGAAGAAGCAGGCCTGGAGATTATAATCCCGGAAAAAGAAAACCTTTCTTATGAAGAATGGCTTAATTACTGTAAAAATACAGATACGATTTTAAGTATTGGCGCAGATTTTAAATATGATAAGAACTTCTTTGAAGCCTGCCCGAATGTGAAGGCCATTGCTCTTTATTCCGTAGGATTTGATCACGTTGACATTAAAGAAGCGACACAACGACACATTCCGGTGGGAAATACGCCCGATGTTCTGAGCAGAGCTACTTCAGATGTGGCCTTTTTACTCATGCAGTCTGTTGCCAGAAGAGCGAGCTATAATTTTCAGAAAGTAAAAGATGATAACTGGGGAGCATTTGATCCTCTACATGCCCTGGGCCAGGAATTATATGGAAAAACACTGGGAATTTTTGGATTGGGCCGAATCGGGTATGAAATGGCTGAAAAATCAAAAAAGGCTTTTGGTATGAACATCATTTACCACAACCGCCATCACAATGAAGAAGCAGAAAACGAGTTGGGAGCAGCTTATGTTTCTTTCGAAGAACTAATCAGAAGCTCGGATGTATTGAGTGTACACGCTAATTTTACCCCCGAACAGAAAGAATTGTTTAATTATTCAATATTTGAACAAATGAAGCCAGCCTCGATTTTCATCAATACAGCCAGAGGAGGGTTTCACAATCAAAAAGATCTGTATCAGGCGCTTGTAGATAAAAAAATCTGGGGAGCAGGCCTGGATGTTACCAATCCGGAACCAATGTCTGCAGATGATCCTATTCTGGGACTTTCAAGTGTCTGTATTCTGCCACATATCGGTTCTGCGACTTTGGAAGCCCGAAATGGAATGGCCAGACTGGCTGCAGGAAATATTATCGCTTTTTCAAAAAATGAAAAAATGCCGAATTGTGCAAATCCTGACGTTTATTCTCATCAATCATCATAACTTGGAATTATTTTTGTTCTGATGATATAAACCTAAAATCTTAAATACTATGGCACCAGAGAAAAATATTAATGAGCAAAACAAGAGATTAGAACAGATGGATTATAGCCCTAATGAAGATATATTTAAGAGAGAAAAACATATTTCGCTCGATGGCGACGGAAATCCTATTCTGGATGAAGATTTTGATGAAGATAAAATCGATAAAGGCCTGGATATTCCGGGAGCCGAAGACGATGATGAAATGGAAGAAATAGGTGCAGAAGATGAAGAAAACAATTACTGGAGTCTCAGCGATAATGAAGATGACCATGAAGAAGAAAACGATGATGTTTTAACCTAAACTTTAACAATACAAAAAACCGCCTTATTGAATTTCAGTAAGGTTTTTTTATGTGAAATAACAACTAATATGGGTAAGGGCAATTCCCCTCCCTCGGAGGGGTGGATTCAAAAATTAAAAAATTTTTGAAGACGGGGTGGTTCTATAATGCAGCACAATAAAATCCTCCAATTCCTTCATCACCCAACTCAAATTATTCCTCATATCAAAATCACTGATTCTAAAAACCAACAACCCCAAAGATTCAAGATATTCCTCTCTTATCCCATCATAAATCTGTTTTTCGTCATGGCTCGAACCATCTATTTCTATAATAAGTCCAAGAGTTTTCACATAGAAATCAACAATATAATTTCCGATAATCCTTTGTCTGTCAAAATCAATGGTATAGAATTTTTTTGCACGGACTTTCTTCCAGAATATCACTTCACCCAAAATCCGGGCTTTGCGTTTTTCTTTTGATAATACTTTTAAATAAGGATTGTAGGGCAGGTTCTCAACGAAATTCCTGCGGATCGGAATTCCGTTGATGACGGTAAGAATTTCTTTCATTGTTGTGTTTTTGACCACCCCGTCTTCCAAAGTTGTTAACTTTGAAATCCACCCCTCCAAAGGAGGGGAATTGAGGTGTGTTTATTCAAATATAGTATTTAATATCAAATGATAGTCGATTTACAGTTTTCATAATTTTGCTTAAACCTTAAACCTTAAACCTTAAACCTTAAACCTTAAACTTTAAACCTTAAACTTTAAACCTTAAACTTTAAACCATTCTTCTCTACGCCTCTTGCCTATATTTCCTATTTTGAATATCTTTAAAACTTCAAACATTGTTTAAAAACATAGACCTTTAAATAGCAATATGACATTTCAAGAACAGATACAGCAGGGGATTCCGAATCAACTGCCACAACCCAAACCATACGAGACCAATATCAACCATGCTCCGAAGCGTAAAGAAATTTTAGGGGAAGAAGAGAAAAAACTGGCACTGAAGAATGCTTTACGTTATTTCGATCCAAAGTTTCACGCAGAACTGATTCCTGAATTCAAGCAGGAACTGGAAGATTACGGAAGGATTTATATGTACCGTTTCCGTCCGGATTATGAAATGAAGGCAAGACCTATCACAGACTATCCCGGAAAATCTGAGCAGGCGAAAGCTATTATGCTGATGATTCAGAATAACCTGGATTATGCAGTAGCGCAGCATCCACACGAACTGATTACGTATGGTGGAAACGGAGCGGTTTTCTCCAACTGGGCGCAGTACCTGCTGACCATGAAATATTTGTCGGAAATGAATAATGATCAGACATTGGTAATGTATTCCGGACATCCCATGGGATTATTCCCTTCTCATAAAGATGCACCAAGAGTTGTGGTAACGAATGGTATGATGATCCCGAATTATTCAAAACCGGATGACTGGGAGAAATTCAATGCATTAGGTGTTACTCAGTATGGGCAAATGACGGCAGGAAGTTATATGTATATTGGCCCTCAGGGGATTGTTCACGGAACGACGATTACCGTGTTAAATGCTTTCAGAAAAATCAAGAAAGAACCAAAAGGAGGACTTTTCGTTACTTCAGGATTAGGAGGAATGAGTGGAGCTCAGCCCAAAGCAGGGAACATTGCTGGTTGCGTTACTGTATGTGCAGAAGTGAATCCTAAGATCACGAAAATCCGTCACGATCAGAAATGGGTGAATGAGATTCATGAAGATCTTGATGCATTGGTAAAAAGAGTAAGAGAAGCACAGGCGAACAAAGAAACAGTGTCTTTGGCTTACCTTGGAAATGTTGTAGAGGTTTGGGAGAAATTTGATCAGGAAGATTTAAGAATCGATATCGGATCAGATCAGACTTCCCTTCACAATCCATGGGCGGGTGGTTATTATCCTGTAGGACAAAGTTTTGAAGAATCTAATACCATGATGGCTGAAAACCCTGAGTTGTTCAAAGAAAAAGTTCAGGAAACGTTGAGAAGACACGCTGCGGCCATCAATAAACATACAGAAAAAGGAACTTATTTCTTTGATTACGGAAATGCCTTTTTGTTGGAAGCTTCCAGAGCCGGAGCTGATGTAATGGCAGAAAACCCGACATTAGGAAGAGAATTCAAATATCCGAGTTATGTACAGGATATCATGGGACCTATGTGTTTTGATTATGGTTTTGGGCCGTTCCGTTGGGTATGTTCCAGTGGAAATCCGGAAGATCTTCAGAAGACAGATGATATTGCCTGTGCAGTATTAGAGGAAATGGTTAAGAACTCTCCTGAAGAAATCCAGCAGCAGATGAAAGACAATATCCAATGGATCAAGGGAGCGCAGGAAAATAAACTGGTAGTAGGTTCTCAGGCAAGAATCCTTTATGCAGACGCAGAAGGAAGAATGAAAATTGCTGAAGCTTTCAACAAAGCCATTAAAAATGGGGAAATAGGACCCGTTGTATTGGGTAGAGATCATCATGATGTTTCAGGAACAGATTCTCCTTACAGAGAGACTTCCAATATATATGACGGATCAAGATTTACAGCAGATATGGCCATTCACAACGTGATTGGGGACAGTTTCCGTGGAGCTACCTGGGTTTCCATTCACAATGGTGGCGGAGTAGGCTGGGGAGAAGTAATCAACGGAGGTTTCGGAATGCTCCTTGACGGAAGTGATGATGCCGACAGAAGATTAAAATCCATGCTTTTCTGGGATGTAAACAACGGAATCTCAAGAAGAAGCTGGGCAAGAAATGAAGGCGCTGTTTTTGCCATTAAAAGAGCGATGGAAGCAGAACCAAACTTAAAAGTAACACTTCCGAACCTTGTAGACGAAAACTTATTGTAATATAAAAATTCAGCATTGGCAACCATCAACAAAAAACTGTTTTCACACCTGAACGTAGAGGATAGTGATCCTGTATGGGAGAAGTTTGCTGAGGTTGA
The DNA here is from genome assembly GCF_003182335.1 of Chryseobacterium sp. AG844. Lineage (NCBI taxonomy): Bacteria > Pseudomonadati > Bacteroidota > Flavobacteriia > Flavobacteriales > Weeksellaceae > Chryseobacterium > Chryseobacterium sp. AG844. The sequence continues at coordinate 86,887 of NZ_QGTV01000020.1, forward strand.
ATTTTCAAAGAAAAACATATTTACTGACAACAAAGCCTATCTTGTAGAAGATGGGCTTGTCCGTAAATACTATATCAGCAGCACATCTGATATTGATACTGAAATCTGTGCAGAGTTTTATTTTCCCGGCGATATTTTTACTGTGGAAGAAAAAAGTTCTGATGCCGTTTATGAGTCCATCAACAAAGGACTGGCCTGGGAAATCACCCTGGATGAGGTGAAAAACCTGTTTGCTGTCAATCCGTACTGCCGTTTCGTACAGAACTATTATCTGAGCAGAAAGCTCAACGCTGCAATGAAAAGGGAAATGCTCCTGCTGAAAAACACTCCGCAGGATCTCTATGAATACTTACTCAAGAATAAACCTCATTATATTCAAAATATTCCTCTGAAATACCTGGCTTCTTATATCGGGATTACACCTATCTCTTTAAGCAGAATCAGAAAAAGAATTTTGTAAGATGCTGGAAATTTGAAGATAATAAAAGAAGTTACTAAGACTATATCATATTGCTGAGTTTTTTTAACATAGAACGTTTATAAAATCCTTACTGTTAATTCAAAGAAAAGGCAATAGAAACTGTAGAGAAACAATCAACTTCCATCCTCCATCTTCCAACCTTAAAAACACCCCCATTAATTAACTTTTGTTTATTGACTGGCCTTCCGTAAGTTTCTTCCTTTGCTGAAAAAAGAATATGGAAATACAAAAACTAAACTGGGCAGGTGTAAAACTCACTTCACATAACAAAACCATCTTAATAGATGCTGTAGAAGATTTCTCTTATTACAAACCCGTTTTGGGAGATGCTGTAGAAAATCTCATAGAATTTTCAGACCATGTACAGGCAGATTATATCCTGTTTACGCATATGCACCTTGACCATTTTGATAAAGGAGTAATCCAAAAATGCTTAAAGAAAGATGGAAAACTGATCGTCTACGCAGGACTGGAAGCTATTGTAAGAAAACTTGTACCTGATGTTGAAATGATCGTTCTTGATCTTGATGAAACCTTCACAGAAAACAATATTACCTTCAAACCTGTATTTGCCATGGATGGAGTGGGAGAAATACAGTCTTCCTGGATTGTAGATGATGGTGATACTAAAATCTTTCACGGAGGAGATACCATCTGGCACAACCAGTTCTGGAAGCTTGGAAAAGAAAACCCCAATATAGATTACGCTTTCTTACCTGTAAACGGAGTGGTAGTGAATTTCGAGATCATTGGATTAGAATACAGCCCGGTTCCCGCGTCCCTCAATCTGAAAGAAGCCTTTGCTGCAGCTCATCTTCTGCATGCTAAAAAGCTGGTGCCTATCCATTACGGGTTGTTTGCCCACGAGAAATGCTATATTCCTCAGGTGTTTGATGATCAGGATTTAAAAAACATTTCTGAGGAAGTAGGTCAGGAGTATTTGATTTTGAAGGATGGAGCTATGGTGGTAGAATCTTAACTGATATTTGTAAGGAAAATTGTCATTCTGAGTGAAATGCAATGGAGTGAAGAATCTTAACATCGATAGGAACGGGCTATAATCCTGAGCATAGTTCGAAGGAGGCCCGTTTTCTTTTGTGCGTAATATGATTGGCTTTAGATTCTGTGTTAACTTCCAAATATTTTTTATACATTTATATTTATAAAAGCGACCTTGAGTTAGCTTGCGTAGGGTGAACGTCTTTGATTTTTACCCTACTTTCTTCAAAATCTATCTGGTAAAAAGTTTTATTTTTAAATAAAATA
>NZ_QGTV01000021.1:0-75662 GCF_003182335.1 Chryseobacterium sp. AG844
ATCCGGGTATTACAACCCTGTGGATTGGACTCAAATGTTTTAAAGATATAGCCAAAGCTTACAAAATCTTTAAAGATCTGTCCACACGATAGTCCAAAGGAGGGGAATGTGTACGTCTTCAGTTGTTATATAGATGGTCATGAGGATTTTGGAAATATTTCTGGAAAATAAAGCTATTTACCTAATTTCTTATCGAATATTGGGTATGGAGAAATGTTGAATGTTTTTAGCGTAAAGGCGAGAACATTCGCTGAAAATCTTCTGAAACATTTTTTAATATTAAACCATTAAGATGAATTAAATAATTAAGAATATTAAGTTGAAGCGCAACACTTTCTAAAACATCCAGGATGTTTCCTTAACTTTCCTTCATAGCTCCAAGTTCCTTAATGGTTAAAAATAATTTGACGATCTCCTTCTCCTTTGTGTTTTCCAATAAAAAAAGCGCACCCACCGGGTACGCTTTGTATTGTATATGCTGAATATTATCCGTGTAATTCAGCTAAATATTTCTCTGCATCCATTGCCGCCATACATCCGCTTCCCGCAGCTGTAATAGCCTGTCTGTAGATATGATCCTGAACGTCTCCGGCCGCAAATACCCCCGGAAGATTGGTTCTTGAAGACCCTTTTTCAGTCACAATATATCCGTTTTCATCAAGATCTACCTGACCCACAAAGATATCTGTATTGGGTTTGTGACCGATGGCAATAAAGATTCCTTCAACATCTACTGTAGATTTCTCCTGAGTCTGATTGTTGATGATTACCGCTCTTTCTACAAGGCTGTTTTCTCCTTCAATTCCAATTAATTCATGGTGGAATTTCACTTCGATATTCGGCGTATTTTCCACTCTGTGAACCATTGCCTTTGACGCTCTGAAAACATCTTTTCTCACCAACAATGTTACTTTTTTACAAAGTTTGGCAAGGTAAGTAGCCTCTTCAGCAGCTGTATCTCCTGCGCCTACTACCACCACGTCTTTTCCTCTGTAGAAGAAGCCATCACACGTAGCACAAGCTGATACACCGCCTCCTGCATATTTTTTCTCATCTTCAAGACCTAAATACTTTGCAGTAGCTCCTGTAGAGATAATAACTGTTCTGGCAAGGATCTCTTTGTTTCCTGCATATAATTTGTGAACACCGCCTGCTTCTTTGGAGAATTCAGCTTTAGTGATCATTTCGTAATGAACTTTGGTATCAAATCTTTCTGCCTGTTTTTGCAGATCCATCATCATTTCAGGACCTGTAATCCCGGCTGGATACCCTGGGAAGTTATCCACTTCAGTAGTGGTTGTTAATTGTCCGCCCGGCTCCAAACCTGTATACAATTCAGGTTTTAAGTCTGCTCTTGCTGCGTAGATAGCAGCTGTGAAACCAGAAGGCCCAGATCCAACGATCACACAATCTAAAATGTTTTGCTCCATAATTTGCTTTGTTCGAAAAGATTTAATTTGAATTAGACCGCTAATTTCGGAATTTTTAATTTCTTTTTAAAGTTATTTTAATGATACTTGTCAATATCTGATATGTTGTATTTCGATGGTAACTGTTGTGGGGTGAATTCCGGGGTTCGGGATTCGGGATTTGTGGTGCGGGTTTTGGGATTTCGGGGTGCGGATTATTGTGTTACGGAATTTAGATTGGCAGAAAATTTAAAACTTTTTTAATGTCCTTTACCCATCATATCCCGAATCTCACTATCCCGCAACACGCATCACGCAACTCGCTACCTCGCATCTCGCAACTCGAAACTCGCCTCACACCTTCATCTTAATCTTATCTACATTGATGATCTTATACACAAGTTCCCGAATCAGCTCAGCTTCTCCCATATTCACCGCTCCTAGTCCTTTACCTTTCATATCGAATTCACGAAGAATAGAAATCACTCTTGTGGCATGTTTCAGAGGGTAAAGTCTGGCACTTTCCGCATAGTCTTTGATAAAATAAGGGTTCACTCCCATCTGTGAAGCAATCGTCTGTGGAGACTGCCCCGCCATCGTCTGATAAATAATAACATTTGAAAAATAATTGTAAAGGCTTGCCAGCATCATGACAAAAGGATTATTCTTCGGGTTTTTACCCATAAAATGAGCAATCTTAAAGGCAGCATTGGCATTTTTAGTTCCCAAAGCCTTCTGAAGCTCAAAAATATTATATTCTTTGCTGATCCCGATATGATTTTCAACGATGGTTCCGTCAAGGATTTCTCCTTCTTTAAGGATCATCTTCAGCTTGTTCAGCTCGTTGGCAATTCTGGACAGGTCATTTCCCAGATATTCTGCCAGCAGATGGGAAATATTGGGAGCTGTATTGATTTTAAGCTTTGCGCATTCATCCGAAATCCATTTCGGCAGATTGCTTTCCTTTACAGATTCGCTAAGGAAAAGAACTTTGGCTTTATCTAAAGCTTTGGCAGCCTTTTTTCTGCTATCCAGTTTCTTGTGTTTATGAGCAAAAACCAATACCGTTGAAGGAACGGGATTTTCTACATAGGCTTCCAGAATTCTGTTTTCCTCTTCATTGAATCGTAAATCCTGAGCTTCTTTCACAATAATCACCTGTTTGTCTCCCATCATCGGAAACTGTCTTGCCAGGGAAAGAACTTCCTGATAAGAAGTATCTTTTCCATAAGTAACTGTCTGGTTGAAAGCTTTTTCATCTTCTTCCAAAAAGTTATGTTCAAGAGCCTTTACAGCGACATCAATAAAGTAAGCTTCTTCTCCGTGGAAAAAATAAATAGGTAAAACTTCTTTATTTTTAATATTTTTGAGGATTAAATCTAATTCTTTCATCTTATTAATGGAACTTCCAAAACTGAATTTTCAGGAAACTTTTGATTTTAAATTCAAGAAAGACAAAGATAAGTTTTTTATTTATGATTTGGTCCGCAAAACTTATCTTCTGCTCACTCCTGAGGAATGGGTCAGACAACATTGGGTACATTATTATCTTACTGTAAAATCCTACTCAACATCGGCTCTGATTACCGAAAAAAAGATTATCCTGAATGGTCTTACCAAAAGAATTGACCTTCTGGTTACTGAAAAAACCGAACCTATAATTCTGATTGAATGTAAAGCTCCGCAGATCAAATTAACGGAAAAAACTTTTGAACAGACTGCCCGATACAATTCTATTATCGGTGCCAGGGAAATTATTTTAACAAACGGTTTGCAGCATATCAATGCTTATTATGAAGACGGACAGTATCAGTTTTACAGACCTGAGTAAGGTTTAAAATACCAAATGATTCCTGAAAAAGATTAAATAATATTCTATTAATATTCTTTCTGAGTTATTTTTATTAATTTCGATAAGATTTCTTTTCAACACTACTATCACAAATTTTTACACGAATTGCACAATTGTTATTGGTTGTATTTGTGAAAAGGATTAGTGTAATCTGTATTAAAATTAAATTACAAAATATGATACGTTCCATCTTATTAACTGCAATGATTATGGCTTCAGGAAATCTTTTCAGTCAGAAACTTAACCCTGTTTCCTACCAGGACGGTTCCCAGAAACTTAATGGTCTCATCACTTCCAATGCAGGAAAAAAACTTCCCGGAGTACTGATTCTCCCAGCCTGGAAAGGTATAGACGAAGAAGCTAAAACAGCGGCTGTTGAGCTTGAAAAGCAAGGCTACATCGCTTTTATTGCTGATATTTATGGTGAAGGAAAAATTCCTACGGATAACGAATCTGCTGCAAAAAGCTCAGGGTATTACAAACAGAATTATCAGGAGTACCAGAAAAGAATTTCGCTGGCATTGGAGCAGTTGAAGAAAAACGGAGCCATTTCTGATAAGGTAGCGGTAATCGGCTACTGCTTCGGAGGTATGGGAGCATTGGAATCCGCAAGAGGACATCTGCCTGTAGCGGGTGTTGTTTCCATCCACGGAAGCCTGGGCAGAGATCAGAGCAGAAAGAATGAAGCTTTGACGGCTAAAATTCTTGTTGAAAATCCGGCAGATGATAAAAGCGTGACCCCTGAAGATTACAATAACCTCATCAAAGAAATGAACGATGGAAATGCCGACTGGCAGATTATCACGTATGCCCATTCCAAACATACTTTCACAGATCCGAAATCACCGGATTATAATCCGGCAATGGCCAAAAGAGCATGGAACCACACATTGCTGTTCCTGAAAGAAATTTTGAAATAAACATAAAAAAGGCAAATTCGTGAATCAATGAATTTGCCTTTTTTCTTTTATAGTGTTAGCTTAATTACGGTTTAGCCTGAAGCTCCACGTCATATTTTTTGGGAGAATATTTGGTAAGAGAACCTGTTGCAGCATCAATTCCCACTCCTATTGCTCCTCCAAGAATAATATTCAGTAAAGTCACGGCATTAAAAGTTTTTGTCAGCTTCACTTCTTTCTTCTCGAATCCTTCTTTTTCAAATGTAACCATCTGCTTACCCAAACCTCTTGGAATTTTGGTTGTACAAGGTGTTGTACATTTTTCAATTCCCTTGTGAAATACTTTTGCCCCTTCAGGGTTTGAAGTAAAAGCTATTGGATCCTGAGTTCCTGTAAAAATGGTTGCACATGAAGTGGTAGAAAGCGTAATACTCAGGGACAGCACAATTGATAATTTGTTTTTCATAGATCTTAGTTGTTCATTTTTTTAAGTCCGCGAACTTACAAAATAATTCAAAAATCAGTACTATCAATCAGAACAAATATTTCAAAAAATATAGTATTAACCTATGTTCTCATTACCTGCTTCCTGAAATCTGATCTCAAAAGACTCAATACCATACAATTGCATCGTCTTTTGAAAATTGGGAATAAAAAAAACAAACCCACTGATATGCAGATTTGCTTTTATATTTTTTTAACAGCTTTTTTAGTCTACGCCTTCCTCTTCCCTATGCACCAATTCCATAGAAAATGCAGGAAGGCAGATCGCAAGATATTCACATGGTTCTGAAAACGGATTACTATAACGGATTCTTGCTCCTTTTTCAATAAGGATGCTCTGTCCTTTTTCAAGAACAACAATTTCTCCGTCTATTTCAAATTGCTTTTTTCCTGAAATAATGTAGGTAAATTCATCAAACTCAGGAGTCTGGTGAGGCTCACTCCAATCCGGAGGGGCTACCATATGAGCAATGGAAACATTGGAATTCCCTGTAGAGTTTCCCCAATGTTCTTCAATCAGTTTTCCGTCTGTAGTAGGCACTACAAATGGGGACTGCTGTATTTTATATTTTTTCATACCCAATCTTCTTTTTTAATTTCATACACGAAATTGGTTCTTGTAGGTTCTGCAAAATAAGCCACTTCTTCTTCAGCAATCTTTTGACCTCCCAGTCTTTCCAAAGCTGTCTGCGAACGGAAATTCTCTTTTCCAATGTGAAAATGAACTTTGTCTACAAACTGGAAGATATAATCCAGCATCAGCTTTTTAACCTGAGGATTAATTCCTTTTCCCCATGATTTTGTTCCGTAGAAAGTGTAGCCGATGAAAATATGATTCTCCTTTTCATTAAAATCATAATAACGGCTGCTTCCCAGTACATCTCCGGTTGCTTTCTCCATAATTTTGAAAGCACCCTTACTCTCCATAGCTCCTCTGAAAAAGTTCTCGAAAACGTCTCTCTTGTAACGATCCTTGTTAGGATGCTGTTCCCAGACTTTAGGATCGGAAGCCACTTCATATAAAGATTCAAAATCCCCTTGCTGTAAGGGGATTAATTGAAATTCTTCATTCTCTAAAACAGGCTGAACAGAAAAATTCATTGCTTAGCCTTTTTTAGTAGAATCTGATTCTATTTTCTTGATTTCTTTCAACTTGTCGGAAATCTTGATAACAGTGTCTAATTTGGACGGTTTCAAAGGAACTTCTGCCTGAGCCATATCCCATTTGATCACCAGGTTTCCTGAGTTTTCATCTGTAGGATTTAAAGTGATTTCAAACCATTCCTGTTTGTCTGTCAATTTATTCACCGGTACCGTAACGTCTACCACATCCTGTTTTGGATCGTACGTATACGCTCCCCATTGCTGGAAATCTTTATTAAGGATAACTTTCCATTCTTTTTCTGTAGGAACAATGAACAATCCGTATGTTCCTGCAGGCACTGTTTTCCCACCGAAGTTAACGGCCTGTCCGAAAGTAATTTTTGTAGAAGAGTTCGCTCCCGCTCTCCAAACCTGGCCATAAGGAACCAGTTCTCCGAAAATTTTACGTCCCTTCACTCCCGGTCTCCCATAATCAATGGTAATTTTAGACATTGAAAACTGCTGCTCAACCTTCTGGCGCGGACTTGCTGCCGGCACAGAATAATCCTGAGCAAAACTGAATGCTGAAACTGAAATGCAAACTGCTGCTAGTAACTTTTTCACGTGTAAATTTTTGTTTAAAATTACAAAATTCAGAGCGAATTAGCTTTCATAAACTTCGTTAAAATTTGTTTTACCGATATTTTTCTATACGGGTATTCTTTACCCCAATCCTTTTTAAAATTAAATAATCAACTGTTAAAAATCTTACTTTTCTTAATCGTTTTCCTTTTCTAAGTTGAATTGAAAAACAGGATAAGAATAAATTATTTTCTAAAATAATATAGCCTTTTCCAATTCCAGCAGCTTTTGTTTTCTCCAGATTCCACCTCCATAGCCTGTTAATTGTCCATTGCTGCCAATTACGCGATGACAAGGGATGATAATAGATATCTTATTCAGACCATTCGCATTGGCTACAGCTCTTATGGATTTAGGATTTCCCAAAATATCTGCCTGTTCCTGATAGCTTCTTGTTGCACCATAAGGAATTTCCTGAAGAATAGCCCAGACTTCTTTCTGAAAAGTTGTTCCTACAGGGGAAATAGGAACTGTAAATGCGGTTCTTTTTCCTTCAAAGTACTCTTTTAATTCTTCTTCCAGAGTAATAAAATGAGGATTTTCTCCTTGTATAATATTTGCTTTAAAATATTCCGCAACACTTTTTAATTCTGTTGGAAGCGCTTTTCTGTCGGAAAATTCTAAAAGACAGATTCCATGTTCATCGGCACAGGCTATCATTGTTCCCAGCATGGTTTCTATTCTCTTCAGATCAATGATCTTTTCCATGGAATTATTCTTAGGTGATACTCCAAAAATATTTTTAAAACTCTCATTAAAACCACTCAGACTTTCATATCCTGTGTCAAATGCTACTTCTGTAACCGATTCTCCCTGTTGAAGTTTTTTAAATGCTGTATTGAGTTTTGACATTCTCTGGAAAGCATGAAACGTAATCCCATGGTGTTTCAGAAACCATCTGCGGACTGTTGCGGGTTCCAATCCTCTTTTTACAAGATCATAATCTTTAAGCTTTAATGTGGGGTCGTCGGCAATTTCTTTCAATAAATCTTTAATATACGGAGGTGTGGCGTTGAGATTTTCCAAAGGTCTGCACACTTTACACGGGCGATATCCTTTGAGCATTGCATCTTTGGTATTGGAAAAAAACTCTACATTTTCAAATTTCGGTTTCCGTGCGGTGCAGGTCGGTCTGCAGAATATTCCTGTGGTTTTTACACCCATCCAGAATATCCCTTCAAATGAAACATCTTTGATATAAGATGCCTCGTACATTATTTTTTCTGTAAGTTCCATCATTAGATAAAAAGAGGTGAAAAACTTCTTACGTTTGTAATTTCCTGACTTGCTTTTTCAAGCTCCCTGTAAATATGTCTGTACATAAAAGCACCTGAAGTAACTCTTTTTACACCTAATGCTTTAAGCGTATCAAAGTCGGGTAAATCAGCAAGAGCCATAACATTCACGGGAAGAAAAGTAGCTTCTGTAATGGTTCTGATATCGTTTTCAGCTGTTATGCCCGGAATGAAGACGCCATCGGCTTTAAGTTCTTCACACAGTTTAATTCTCTCTAAAGTTTCCTCCAGCGCATTTTCAATATTCAGTAAAAAAGGATCTGTGCGTACATTGATAAATACCTTACCTCTGTTTTCTCCTAATTTGATAAAAATATCTTTTAATTTTTCATAGAAAACATCTCTGTTTACCAGTTCTCGTATTCCATTAATAACATTGGTATCTTCAATATTAATCCCCGATATTCCAATTTCTATAAGTTTCAGCATATTCGAAACTACCGTATCATTTTCAAGACCATATCCGGATTCCAGATCTACCGACAGAGGAATTGAAACGGAAGCTCTGATTCTCTTGATGATATAAAAATATTCTTCAAAGGTCATCTGCTCTCCATCTTCATATCCTAAACTCAGCGCGACTGCCGAACTTGAGGTTGCCAATGCTTTATACCCCAGCTTTTCATATGCCTTTGCGCTTTCTACATTCCATACATTACCCAAAAGTAACGGTTCTTCACCATGATGTAACTGTTTAAAACTGATCATAATTTTTTATTCAAAAGTAGAAAGATTACCGGATGCTCTACAACCGAAAAATGAACACCTATTTTTTATAATTCTCCGAATGTGAATTTTGGTTTAAAATAAGATGGCCTTTTCAAGCTCCAGCAGTTTTTGTTTTCTCCAGATTCCTCCGGCATATCCGACCAATTCACCGTTTGAGCCTATCACACGATGACAGGGAATTAAAATCGCAATTTTATTGATTCCATTGGCTGTTCCTACGGCACGTATCGCCTTGGGGTTTCCCAGTATTTCTGACTGCTGTTTATACGTTCTGATTTCTCCCATCGGAATTTCACGCAGCAGCTGCCAGACCTTCTCCTGAAACTCTGTTCCAGTAGTAAACAACGGAACTTCAAAACGGTTTCTTTTTCCCTCAAAATATTCTTTCAGTTCTTCTTCCAGCTGTTTGAAATGAGGATGTTCTTTTTCTACAATTTCTGCATTCAGTACCTTTGATAAAGCCTTCAGCTGCTTTTCAATGTTTTTCCGGTCTGTAAATTCCAGCAGACAGATTCCCTGATCTACGGAGCAGGCAATCATTTCTCCCAACGGGGTTGATATGTTTTTTTGGTGTATCATTTCCATTAGCTTAAAATTAAGCTTTTTGGAAATCTTAATTTGTTTTTAATCCGTTAAAATTCTTTATCTGTTCAACATGCCTTTGATTGTGGTAAATAACAAACCGGAAAGTGTCTCCCAGCTTCAGCCTGATCAGCTTTGAGATACTGATATTTGTTTTTGTCTTTTCCAAATCAACCTTTTGTGCTTTTTCCAGTAACTCAAGCATTTTCCGCTGCTGTTTTATGAATGTTTCCACTACCGTTTTATCCAGATTGCTGTGGATAGGATTCATGGCTTTAAGCGTTTTCATCTTATTCAGATTCTCTTTGGGAAGCATGCTTTTAGCAAAATAATTTCCAAGAATTCCGGGCTTAAAATAGAGTTGAGAAGGCTTGCCGGCAGAAGAAATAGTGCGGTTGATTTCAGGAATATAAAAGTTTCCATAGCGGTTGAGATGTTCCAGACATTCCAATATACTCCAGCTTTCTGCTGAAATCCTGAAATTCAGATCATGTTCCGTCTTTAAAGACAACATTTCAGCAAACTGTAAATGCTGCTTTGTCCTGTTTTTTAACTCATCCAGTAATTCTGAGGTTGAAATTTTCATTACATTTTTTATGCAAATATGCTGATCTGGTTATTCTTAAATCTTGACTGAACTCAAGATTTTTTCATTCTGGACAAGGTTTCCGGTGACATTCTCAGATAATTGGCGATATATTTATTGGGAACTTCCTGAAATAGCTTTGGACTTCGTTTTAAAACCCTCTCAAAACGTTCTCCGGGAGCATTGATCAGCAGATCTTTTTCTCTTTCAAGCTGTTGTAGTACGAGATCTTCCAGAACACTCATCCAGAATTTCATGTGTTCTTCATTTGATTGTATAAATGCATAGAAATCCTTTTTTGAAGCTACTTTCACCGTTGTTTTCTTAATCGCCTGAATGTAAAGTTCCGAAGGCTTTCCCGACAAAAAGGAATCCAGGCTGACAATAATATTTCCTGTGTATCCGAAACGAATGATCCTTTCTTCATCTTCATCCATCATAAATATCCGGACACTTCCCTTTTCTATAAAATAAATAGAGGTATCTGTACTGCCTGAAATCTTCAGAAACTCATTCCGTCTGAATGCTTTCTTTTCCCAATGGATTCCGCTCTGAAGCAATTTTTCAACCATTTCATTTTATTATTTGCTTTTCCAAAGATAATAGGTAATTTTAAAGTTTTAAAACACTAATCACTGATAATGCTCAAAAGAACAGTACTTTTCATACTGCTTTCTGCCGGATTGTATGGTATGAAAGCACAGCAGACCATCCCCTTCCGGATCACAAAACACAATAATATCATTGTAAAGACCCTTGTTAACAAAAAGGATTCTCTGGATCTGATGTTTCAGATCGCGATGAAGGATTATGCTATTTCTCCTGATGGCAAACAGAAAGCAGCACATATTATTTTCAATAAAGAAGAACTCAGCGATAATAATACTGTTGAGATCGGAAAGATCATCCAGGAAAATGTGCGTTTTTTTGACAATCAGCTGACAGGTCATGAAGCAGACGGAAAAATCGGAACCGGAATTTTTGAAGGGAAAGCCTTTAAAATTGATTATGACAACAACCAGTTTGTGATCTACGACAAAATGCCGGATCTGAAAGACTACCAACCCATCAATATCATTCTGGATCATGAAGGATTTTACCTAGCCGCAGATAATATCCTTGAAGGTAATCAGCAGCAGGAAGCCTATTTTGTTTTGCAATCCGGGTTTTCGGGAGCTATACTCTACAGCAACGAATTCGCTGAAGAACAACATCTTGAAAAAAAACTGAAGATAACAGGAGAGAAAACCCTCAGGAACTCTGAAGGTAAAACTTTAACTACCAAACAAGCGGTTTTGCCGTATTTCAAGTTGGGAAACAGTGTATTTAAAGATGTTTCCGTAGGATTTTTCTCCGGGGAACTGAAAACACAAAATGTAAGTTATCTGGGCGCCGATATGCTCCGCAGGTTTATCTGGATCTTTGATGCAGAAAGGAAAATGGCTTATATCAAACCCAGCAAATACTTTTCGGAACCTTATTACAAAATGAATTAGACTATGATAAACACTTTAATGCTAAAAAAAATCATTAAACCCAAAGCTGCCGCTGCTCTTTTACTTTTGCCATTGGCTATTATAAGCTGTAAGAAAGAAGAGAAAAAAACAGTGGTTACAGAAATAAAAACAACAAATGATTCTGTAAAAACGGTAAAAACTGAGGAGAAAATAGATTATACGGATTTTAATATTTTCAGTCTGTCTGTCATTTCATCCGCAGAAAAAGATTCTGATATTGATATTTTCATTTCTGTTTCGGATATCTATAAGGGAGTACAGCCTGTACCTGAAGCTATTATGAAAAACCAGAAACAGATGACTTATGAGGAACGCCAGCATTTTGAACTGGATGCTCCCAGCAGAAAAAAACTGCTTGAAGGAATTCATCTCACAGAAAATGATTCTCTGTACATTTATGAGTATGGTTCTAATCAACTTCAAAAAATGCCAGTCAGCCAATTAAAAGCCGTGGCTTATTTAAGTCCTTATTCCGATGATCAGGATTTAGACCCGGATTCTTATATGATGGGATTCCAGGTAGCCACTCATCAAAAAACAACAGAATACGACCGTTATACTAATGCTATCGCTTATTTTGGGAATAAAAATCCTTTCGTAAACCATAAAATGAAAGCTGTGAAATGGCAAAAAGCTGATGCGGTCAGTTCAGGAAAATATTTTAGTCAGTCCAAACTTACCAAGGGAAAAACCTACCAGGCACAATATGAAAATCTGACCTATTATCTTCAGGATTATCTTGAAGAAGGAAATATCACAGAACGTAAGCTTGCGGTCATCAATGATCGTAAGGAAAAAATTGCGGAAAAGACCTTCAGCCTTGCAGGAAGTGATGGTGGAGAGTTTCTTCCTCTGTATGGAATAGATGGTGATGAAGCCAATGTTTTCCAATATACAGGCCACCTTTTCAAAGGAAAACCTCCGGTTATTTTTGGATTCATGGCACAGTCTTTTGGCTGTCCTTCCATTAGCTTTTTAGATCAAAAGGAGAAAGATTTTCCAATCAATTGTGATAACAGGCATTAATAGGGCGAAAATGCGAAATGGTTAAAAAGCTTCTAAAAGAATCGGTTTAGACTTCTATCGGAATGTCGAATTCTTTGGATAAATAAAACGTGTAGTTTGTCCATTCCGTAGGAATCTATACTCTTACCATCTAAATACTAGATCTAGATTCCTACGGAATGACAAACCGTGCGGATAGTTTTTTAGAATAAATCTGCTTTAGCCAAAGCTTACTTTAGAATTAAGATATATAAAAAACCAAATCTGTTTATCAACAGATTTGGTTTTTTATCAGTTCATTATTTCTCAGGATAATAGTTGTCTTTCAGATTCATAAAATAAGTTTCGGGCTCTTTAAAACCATTACTTTTCATAAATTTGATCACTACATTCAGATAGGCCTCTGAAGGAATAAAATCTGTTCCCATCTTTTCGGAAAACTTTTTATAGTCTTCTTCAAGCAGTTTGGGATTTTTGGCAAGTTGTTTTATATCGGTTCTGAAACCTTTGAATATAAACTTTAATGCTTCATAATTTCCGGGATAGGAAACAGTTCCGTGGGTTTCTCCTTCGAAAAAGCTATGTTTATAGTTTAATGATCCGTTTTTTTCTATCATTCCTTTAAATTCTTCAATAGCCTGGGTCATATCGGAGTTCCAGTTTTTCTGCTGTTCTTCATTGTCTGCCTGAGAAACATACAAAGATTTTTTTGCAGGAAAGTTCTTATTCTTTTCCAGATACTCTTTCGTTCTTTTGAGGGTCACTTTATTGTCCCACCATAAACTGGGATCATTCGCAACATAAGCATTGAAATAATCCGGATGTAAAAGGAAGGTATTGATCGCAAACAGACCTCCGAAAGAATGGCCTACCAACACTGAATAATCCTGTGTTCTATAGTGTTTATTAACAAATGGTTTCAATTCTTCCTGTATAAATTTTACAAAATTTTCACTTCCGCCACTGTCTGCAAAAAGAGTGATACTAGGGTTTACTGGACTTTTCTTTTCAGACTTTGTCGGAGTAAGATCCCTTGTTCTTTCTGTGTTTTTAATCCCGACAACAATACATTCCGGAATATCTGCATAGGGTGTTCTGGCAATGAAATCCGTTAATCCTGCGTAATATTCAAAATTGATTTCTCCATCCAGAAGATAGATCACCGGATATTTTGCCGGATTAATGGTATTGTCGCTATAGGTTTTAGGCAGATGAATCCAGATTTCCCTGTTTTCTTTTAAAACTTTTGAAAATAGGTTTTGTTTCTCTCCTATCATCAGTTTGTCCTGAGCTTTTCCGGAGGTAAATACTAAAAGTAATGAGAGGGCAATAATTTTAAACCAATTGTTCATGGTGTGAATCTTTTCTGTGTTGATGAATATTCTTAATTTCTTTATTTTTTTTTGGCGATTTGTTTCTTCTGCCCCACCAGATCAGGAATCCGGTAACCGGCAGACTTGTACAGATGGCTCCGATAATGAAGGTGAATATTTTACCAAACATTCCGCCCCAATACCCTACATGAAGGTCAAAATTCATATGCTCAATCGCTTCATGCCTCTGTACTTCTTCGGGATAATCAATTTCTTTTCCGGTGTATTTGTTGGTTTCCATTCTTTTTCCGTTGACAAGGCTTTTCAGACCAATAAACTGAGCTGCCACCACATGATAGACCGTTGCGGAATCATTTCTCGGAATACTCATTCTGAACTGTTTTGCATCAGGAAATTCCTTGAATTTTCTATCAACAAAATCAGCATAAGTCAGAGCTTTTTTCTCCGGATCAAACTTAGGTTCATATTTTTCTGCAATGGTATGGGCATCCACGGCTCCTCCGAAAGCCTGCTGGGTAAGATCGGTTAAGACCTTGTATGCCATAATCAGTCCGGTAATGGTAATAAACACTGCGGGAAGCAATGAATAAAATCCAAAAACATTATGAAAATCGTAGTTTTTCCTGCGCCATTTTGTTCCGGATTTAATTTTAAAAGCTGTTGTTCTTGTGGTTTTGTTCCATTTTTTAGGCCACCAGAGAATCAGTCCGCCGATAAGCTGGATAAAAAATATGATGGAAGCAATTCCAACCACCGTTTTCCCGAACTTTCCTGCCAGCAACTGCGCATGAATATGGGCCACAATATAGAAAAACTCATAGCTTTTTGTAGAACCGATTACTTTTCCGGTGTAAGGGTCAAGATAATGATAGGCAAATACACCTCGTGGACCACGACCTTTTTTCTTTGGTTTGTCTGCCTTGTCCGCACTTTTATCTTTAGGAGGCTTCGTTGCTGAAGCTACTCTGAAACTTCTGTCAGCATCTTTGTAGGTATCAAAATAGAACGCTTTTCTGTCCGGAACCTGCTGGTGAAAGCGGGCAAGCAACTCTTCGGGGGTCATTTTTTCTGCATTAGCCGGAGCCTGGACATATTTTGCGCTTCCGCCGCACAGATCAATGATTTCGTCACAGAAGACAAATACCGTCCCTGAAAGAGTAACAGTAAGCACAATGATTCCGGAAACCAGCCCAAGCCACAGATGCAGCCAGCCGGTGATCTTTTTGGTAATGGATTTTCCCTGCTTTTTCTTAGGATTAGTTTTTTTATTCTCCATATCTGTTTTCATCTAATCAACATGTTACAGCAGAAAATGCAAAGGCACAAAAGGATTATAATAACGGCGCATTTGTAAAGTGAAAGAGTTATTCCTGATGCCATTTACTTTAGCATATTTGAGGCATCAGAAACATTGTTTATTATTAATCAAAGCATTGTGCCTTTGCGGTTTTCATCCTTATATTTTCGTTGAGATTATTTTTTGTTTTGGTTATTAAAATTTGAATGCAAAATTGGCCAGGATTTCTCTAGGCTTCTGTGGCTGCCCATAGAAGTTCCAGTAGTTTTCATTCAGCGCATTATTCATTTTCAGACCGATTCTGTATTTTTTCTTGTCATAGAAAATGGTTGCACCTACAGTAGTGTAAGAAGGAGCTAGAAAATGGTTAACAATATTGATATAGGTCTGGTCTACAAAATTAAATCCGGCCCCGAAACCAAGTCCTTCATAAGCTCCGTCCATGATTTTATAGCTTGTCCATAGATTGGCTACATGTTTTGGAGTCCAGGCGATTCTTTTTCCGCTGTCTTTGCTCCGGTCATCATATTTGTTATCGTTATATCCGTAACCGGCAACGATATTCCATCCTTTGAAAGGGTTGGCAATGATCCCTATTTCCAGTCCCTGACTTTTGATATTCCCATCCTGAATACTTCCTATTCCGCCCGGATCTGCAACCAGTCTGTTTTTAACATTGATATTATAATAGCTTACGGTTGTCAGTAATTTTTTATGGAAAAGATCTACTTTGAAACCAGTTTCAATCTGATTTCCCTGCTCAGGATCCCATTTTGTCAGAACACCAGCTTCATTCAGTGATGGTGCATAGTTTTTAAATCCGTTCACATAATTGGCAAAGAATGAGATCTGATCTTTTACAATTTCATACACCAATCCGAATTTTGGTGAAAACTGGGTCTGGCTGTAACCGGAAACTTTATTTTCAGGATATCCGTTTTTGGTAGAGATCTCTACACCGTTTACCACTGTATCATCATTTTTATAGCTGTCTATCCGCAAACTGGCCATTACCAATAAGTTATCCGTGATATTCAAAACATTGGAGATGTATCCGCTGATCGTTCTGAATCTTGTAATATCCGATTCTGTGGATTTTCTTTCCTTATTCATGAATTTGTTTCTTGAAATAGGATCCCACGCGGAAGAGCTGTCGAGATTCACTTTATCATAAGGCATGAAAACATTACTGTATCCGTTGGCCTCATAGTAAGGGAACTGATATTTTGTTGTTTGCTGGAAATAATCTATTCCTACTACCAGACGGTTTCTTAAGCCTGCTATTTTAAAATCTCCTGTAAAATTCTGCTGGATATTGTCTGTGGTCACTTTAAAGCTGTCAAAAGGACGGATCATTCTTTCTACCTGATTATTATTCAGATATCTGAGTACTAAAAAGATAGATTCGCTTTCATTGGCTTCTCCTCTTTGGTAAGATGTCCTTGACGTCCACTGGTCATTGAATTTATGGGTAACCTCAGCCATCGTTACAAAGTTGGTTCTTTTGGAGCCGATATCATTACTAGTAAACGCTCTTTTGTAGGCTACTTCCAGGTCTTTCATGGAGTGTAAGGTCAGCTTTTCTGAGTTTCTTACATAAGCATTCAATGTTTTATCCGGAGCATGGAACTCGGTATCAAGTGTCACTGTGGTTTTGTCGCTTACTTTATACAGAACGCTTCCGGAGAAGAATAATCCTTTGTTATACCCTGCATCCTGAAAAGAATCCTGGGAATAGGCTGCCACATTGAATCTTGCCAAAGCTGTTTTTTCTTTGTTCAAAGGGGTGTTTACATCGGCTGTGATTCTGTTCATTCCCCAGCTTCCGGTGGTATAATTGATAATTCCTCCGAAATTTTCCTGTGGTTTTTTCGTAACGATATTCACCACACCGCCATAATTGGCTAATGTTCCTCCGAATAAAGTTCCGGATGGACCTTTTATTACTTCTACTCTCTCGATATTAGCGATCTCAGACTGCACTCTTGGGTTTTGAGTCAGTC
Source organism: Chryseobacterium sp. AG844 (assembly GCF_003182335.1). Taxonomy (NCBI): domain Bacteria; kingdom Pseudomonadati; phylum Bacteroidota; class Flavobacteriia; order Flavobacteriales; family Weeksellaceae; genus Chryseobacterium; species Chryseobacterium sp. AG844. The sequence goes on from NZ_QGTV01000021.1 coordinate 16,738, forward strand.
CGTTTCTGAAACTGGCATTGGAACTGAAACCTCTCATAAAAATATCATTTCCACTGTCGTTTACACTATTGCTTACGACCACTCCTGGAGCAGAAGCCATCGCTGTGTTGAAATCCATGGCTCCCATTTCACTGATGATTTCTTTGGGAACAAGATTATAAACAGTAGGGTTTTCAAGATTTTCCAGAGGAAGCCTTGCGATAGATTCAGATTTTTTTGTTCTGTAATTGTGAGTTCCCTGGAGCGATACGGATTGAATTTCAGCCACTTTAATGGTATCTGTTTGCTGGGCACTCAGCATCGTTACGGCTAATAGAGCTGCAGAAATAATAGTTTTTTTCATGTTTATAATTAAGTTAGTTCTACAAAATTATTTTATTTTTATTAATTCTAAATAAAAACATGACACAAATCATAAAACTTCTACCATAGAATAGCCTATAAATAAAGGGTTTTCGAAAATTCCGAAAACCCTTTATTCAATCAATATATAAGTTTTTTTATTTATTTTTCCAATTTTTAATCATTTTCATATAGTGATCAATATTAATTTTTTCCTCCCGCAAAACATTACCTTCTATTTCTTTTACGTTTGTATTATCCGCATACATAATTGTTTTGCCCAATACGGGATATATAATGAATAATGAGTCAAAAGTTTTGCCACAGCTTTCATTATAATAATTTTTCTCAATAACAATCTTCTTTATTTTTTCATTTTCAGAAAAAAAATATCTTTTGGTATTTTCTCCACATTCTGGATGATTATTAAACTCAAGACCTTTTAATTTTCCATCTTTAAGATAGGCATAAGCAGGATGTAAAATATCACCATTGGATAAAACCTGATCAGAATCAAAAACAAATTTTTCAAATTCTTTTTTGTAATTTTTGCTAACAGGATTACATTGAAATAGTAATAGCAGTCCAAAAACACTCAGGACACAATTCTTTTTTACCATAAGGCTAATAAAAATAAAGGTAATATATTGCTAAAGTTTTAATTTAACTGTCTTATATAACAGCAGCGGCCATCATCGACATATAATAATTGGCGCAATGCAGTGCAGTAATTAAAACGATTTCTTTTTCCGGAAGGGTTTCATAGGCATCAGAGGTGGTGATCTGGTATTCGTAATTCATAGAAGTCCATTTCAGATGGGGTTTTATGATCATCAGCTCGATGCCGTCCTGAGCTGTAAGGACAAATGATTCTTTAAAAATGCCTCTGTGTTTAAAAAGATAGCCATTCTTCACGCCGTCAAAATAAGTCTGCACTACAATTTCCCCGTTCCAGTTCATTCTGAATTTCAGAAGGACTCTTTCCTGATCTTTCAGCTCAATGGTAGTTCCCCAAAAACCTTTCGGCTCTACCTGATAGATCTTACCATTTGCAATTTCAATGACAGCATTAAATTTAAACCAACTTGTGTAGGCAAGTTTCCCAATTAATTTTTCCTCTTTTGTGATTTCAAAAGTTAAAGAATTGCTTGATTTTGCGTAATATTCTGCCATGGTTATATTTTGATTTGGTGGAATTGTATTAGTTTTTAAATAATATTAACAGCTTGAATTTTAACGCTCTAATTTATAAATAATTCGGTAAACATAATCTATTTTAAAGCTAAACCGATAAAAACACTTCCGAAATCATTTTAACCCTGTTTTTTGTATTGAAAATTTGCTTTTAAATGTATGATAGCATGATAAAAAATCACTTAATTGCTTTCAAACCAGTACTTCCATTTTTCATCATCAATTCCAAATTTCCCCTGCCACCATCTTGCGGGATAACCAACATCATCATTCCTAATGGGTCTGTGTTCTCTTTCCGGATAGGTAACATATTGATCTGCATACCCAAAATGAGCATCATCATGTAAAATTCCAATAACTCCTAAAATTTCCAACAATCCTAATCTTTCTTCATCATTTGATTTTACTATTTTGGCGATTCTCTTTTTAAGTTGAGAAATTCTGTCGCCGGGTTCTGATGTTTCAATAATTTCTTTCACTTCATTGAGGATCCTGTAGTCATTTTCGATGGGTTTAACGACCGGAAGTTTTGGAAACTGTTCTACATCAAATAAAACCTGGATTAAACTATCAAAACAACATCCATCCTTGTATTTGAAATAATTGATGGTATTGAATTCGATAGGATCTTCAAACTCAAAGGTATGAAGCCCGCATATGGCACAGATGCCTTCATTAGGTTCCGGGCTTGGCGTAAAGCTATGCTCTTCCAGACTTTCTGCAATACAATAGCTGGATAAAAATGAACGATATTCTAATTGCCTGGTACTTAAACTATAAAGAAAAGCATCTACCACCTGCTGTTTTTCAATACCAGTCACAGCACTTTTAATTCTTCTGCAAATTTCATCATGACTTATTTCTTCCTGATCATACATTACAGATTGCTTTTTTGCATACTCAAAATCATCTTCGGAGATATACTGCATATAGGTTTCCCAATAAAACCAATCACTTACACTTTCGTTCTGGGAAGTTTTTATGGTGTTGAGTAAAATTTGTATTGCTTTTTTATCCATTACAGCTTTTTCCTTTATTCAATTTTATAAACATAATCCTTACTGATATATCTGCTTTTATTTATTAATTCTGAAGGATAAAAAATGGTTCCATTAATCTCAACACTTTTAATCCTATATCTCCAGCTTCCATTATGGCTTTTGTAAATTTTTGTTGTTGAATTTGGATAAAGCTCAAGAACAATGGAAGAGTCTTTGACTTCTATTTTTTCAAGAGACTTTGGATTTTTGATTTTATAGAAAGACCGAGGTGACAATATTCCATTTTCATAATTAAATGCAAAGTTGCCGCCTTTATTATCAATTGCTTTTGAGATGGGATAACTGTAATTGATCTTAATTATTTTTTTGGAGCCAGTCAGGTTTTGAATATAGAAATCAGTTATCCAGGAACATCCTGAAAGTACTGTTACGAAAATACAACATAGAAATCCTATCGTAATTGATTTTATACTCATTATATTGAAGTTTAAATGGCTTTTGCAAAAGTAAACAGAATCCTTTATTTTTCTGGATTAATCGATAAAAAAATTCCGCAAGTTTTCTTGCGGAATTTAAGTATTTATTCTGGCTCGAAATTACATTGTCTCCATTTTGAAGCTCATGCTTTCGATTACTTTTAGAATTGCTTCTACCGTATCCATTGAAGTTAAACAAGGAACACCGTTTTCCACACTCATTCTTCTGATCTGGAATCCGTCTCTTTCTGCCTGCTTACCTTTTGTAGTGGTATTTACAACATACTGAACTTTTCCTTTCTGGATCAGGTCGATAAGGTTTACATCTTCCTCTCCTATTTTGTATCCGATCTTGCAAGGGATTCCTTTTTCTTCAAAGAACTTCGCAGTACCTTCCGTAGCCCAGATTCTGAATCCTACTTCATGGAATCGTGCGGCAAGAGCTGCTGCTTCATCTTTATGCTTATCAGCTACTGTGAACAGGATAGATCCGTGCATAGGAACTTTTCTTCCCGCAGCAACCAATCCTTTGTAAAGTGCTTTTTCAAGGGTTGTATCTTTCCCCATAACTTCTCCTGTAGACTTCATTTCCGGGCCTAAAGAGATATCAACTTTCGTTAGCTTAGAGAAAGAGAATACCGGTACTTTTACAAATACGCCTTCTTTATTTGGAACCAATCCGTTTTCGTAACCTAAATCTTTCAGTTTTTGTCCCAGGATTGCCTTTGTTGCAAGGTTTGCCATCGGAACTTCTGTGATTTTAGATAAGAAAGGAACTGTTCTTGAAGAACGTGGATTTACTTCAATTACATAGACATTTCCTTCGAAAAGAACGTACTGGATATTCATTAATCCGATAACATTCAGTCCTTTTGCCAGTCTCTGCGTGTAATCTACCAAAGTATCGATTTCACTCTGAGAGATATTCTGTGGAGGATATACCGCGATTGAGTCTCCGGAGTGAACCCCTGCTCTTTCGATGTGCTCCATAATTCCCGGGATCACTACCGTTTCACCGTCGCAGATGGCATCTACTTCGATTTCTTTTCCTACCATGTACTTGTCGACCAAAACAGGGTGTTCAGGACTCGCATCTACTGCGTGCTCCATGTAGTGAGCCAATTCTGTTTCAGCATATACGATTTCCATTGCTCTACCTCCAAGAACGTAGCTTGGACGTACCAATACCGGATATCCGATTTCGTTGGCAATTTTTATCGCTTCTTCTTTGGAAGTTGAAGTTCTTCCTTTTGGCTGAGGAATTCCAAGCTCCTGAAGTGCTTTTTCGAATTTATCTCTGTTTTCAGCTCTGTCAAGATCTTCAAGTGAAGTTCCCAAAATCTGTACTCCGTGAGAGGCTAATTTATCTGCAAGGTTGATGGCAGTCTGTCCACCGAACTGTACCACTACTCCTTTAGGCTTTTCAAGCTCGATGATGTTCATTACATCTTCTTCAGTAAGCGGCTCGAAATATAATTTATCAGAGATGGAGAAGTCTGTAGAAACTGTCTCCGGGTTGTTGTTGATGATGATCGCTTCGTAACCCATTTCTTTGATTGCCCATACGGAGTGAACCGTTGCATAGTCAAATTCTACACCTTGTCCGATTCTGATTGGTCCTGAACCCAGTACGATGATTTTTTCTTTGTCTGAAACAACACTTTCGTTTTCTTCTTCGTAGGTTCCATAGAAGTAAGGTGTTTCACTTTCAAACTCAGCGGCACAAGTGTCTACCATTTTGTAAACCGGCATGATTCCGTTTTCTTTTCTGAAGTTGAAAACCTCACGCTCTTTTACATCCCAAAGAACTGCGATATTGATGTCTGCGAAACCTAATCTCTTCGCTTCAATCAGGGTTTCTTTATCAAATTTGTTGTCAGCGATTACTTTTTCGAAGTCAACCAGTTTTTTCAGTTTCCAGATAAAGAACTTGTCGATTTTACTCCATTCTACGATCTGCTCCCAGTCGTAACCTCTTCTTAAAGCATCCCCGATGATGAATAATCTCTCGTCATCACATACTCTGATTCTTCTTTCGATTTCTTCAGCAGTAAGTGCCTGAGCCTGCTTTGTTTTTAATCCTAAATGTTTGATTCCTGTTTCTAATGAACGGATCGCTTTTTGTAAAGATTCTTCAAGATTTCTTCCGATTGCCATTACTTCTCCGGTAGCTTTCATCTGAGTAGAAAGTCTTCTGTCTGCCGTTTCGAATTTATCGAATGGGAATCTTGGGAATTTCGTTACCACATAGTCAAGAGCCGGCTCAAAACATGCGTATGTTTTTCCTGTTACCGGGTTCATGATTTCATCCAGAGTTAATCCAACTGCGATCTTCGCAGCAATCTTTGCAATCGGGTAACCTGTTGCTTTACTTGCCAATGCTGATGAACGGGAAACTCTCGGGTTTACTTCGATGATATAGTAATCGAATGAATGCGGATCTAAAGCTAACTGTACGTTACATCCACCTTCAATTCCTAACGCTCTGATGATTTTCAGGGAAGCATTTCTCAGTAACTGATATTCTCTGTCTGAAAGCGTCTGAGAAGGAGCTACTACGATTGAATCTCCTGTGTGAACTCCTACCGGGTCAATATTTTCCATGTTACAAACCACAATGGCGTTGTCGTTTGCATCACGCATTACTTCGTATTCAATTTCTTTGAAACCTGCGATTGATTTTTCAATAAGACACTGTGTAACCGGGCTGTGTTTTAATCCCAATTCAGCAATTTCTTTCAATTCAGCTTCTGTGGAAGCGATACCACCTCCGGTTCCTCCCATTGTAAAGGCAGGACGAACAATTACAGGATATCCGATTTCATCTGCGAAAGCAAGTGCACCTTCTACTGTATTGACGATATCAGATTCCGGTACCGGCTCATTCAGTTCTCTCATCAGCTCACGGAAAAGGTCTCTGTCTTCTGCTCTGTTGATGGCAGAAAGTTTAGTTCCCAATACTTCCACCTTGCACTCTTCAAGAATTCCTGATTTCTCCAGTTCTACCGCCATGTTAAGACCTGTCTGGCCTCCAAGAGTTGGTAATAAAGCATCCGGACGTTCTTTTCTGATGATGTGGCTTACAAACTGTAATGAAATCGGCTCGATGTATACTTTATCAGCGATTTCCACATCCGTCATGATTGTTGCAGGGTTTGAGTTGATCAAAATTACCTTGTAGCCTTCTTCTTTCAGAGACAGACAAGCCTGCGTTCCTGCATAATCAAATTCAGCTGCCTGACCAATGATGATAGGTCCTGAACCGATTACTAAAATTGTTTTTATATCGTTTCTTTTCATAGGGGTTTAAAATGTAACAATTTATCAATCTAACAGTGTAACAATGTTACTGTCCGTTTTCATTTGATAAACTTGTGCTTAAAATTTTATAAATAATTTTTCCAATTTCTATAATCTGTGTTTCCAAGTTCTCATTAAATGGATAACTTTGAGAATGTTTACACAGATATAACCAATATTTTGTTTCTTCAGCTCTTTAGCAGCAATTTTAATTTTATTCACAAAATCTTTTTTACTGTAGGGATTTTGTGCTTCAAAAGAATTTGCGCCAATACTTGTTCCAGAACGTAATAATTGTTTAGCAATAACAAATTTCTTTCTACTTTCCAATAATTCACAGAACTCTATAATATCTAATGAGAACTTAACAGTTTTTTCTATTAAAGGATTGTTTTCGAAATTGATCATTTTAATTATTGTTAAACTGGTACATTTTTAAATTGGTACATTAAATCAATAAACTCATCAAACAGGTAGTTTGCATCTTCCGGACCCGGGCTTGCTTCAGGGTGATACTGAACGGAGAAGCAAGGGTGGATTTTATGTTTTAATCCTTCGTTGGTTCTGTCATTCAGGGCTATGTGCGTTTCGATAAGGTCTGTTCCTTTTAAACTTTCCTGATCTACCGCATATCCGTGGTTTTGAGAAGTAATGGCTACTGTATTTTTCTCTAAATCCAATACCGGGTGGTTTCCTCCTCTGTGTCCGAATTTCAGCTTGAAAGTTTTTGCTCCGCAAGCAAGACCAATTAACTGGTGTCCTAAACAGATTCCGAAGATTGGGACTTTTCCTAATAATCCTCTGATCATGTCTAAAGCATGGGGTACATCTTCAGGGTCACCAGGACCGTTTGACAACATAATTCCGTCCGGATTCATCAACAGAATTTCTTCTGCTGTGGTATCCTGAGAAACCACGATGATGTCACAGTTTCTCTGAGACAATTCTCTGATAATTCCCAGCTTGGCACCGAAGTCTACCAATACTACTTTGAAACCTCTGTTTGGATTAGCATAAGGTGTTTTTGTAGAAACTTCCTCTACCTGGTTGGTAGGGAAAGTTGTTGATTTCAATTCAGAAGCTACTGCCGTTTCATCAGCATCAGCGTTTACAATCTTACCTTTTACCACTCCATGGTTACGAAGAACTCTTGTCAGTCTTCTGGTGTCGATTCCTGAAATTCCTGAAAGGTTTTTCTTTTTAAATAATTCATCTAAAGTGATCTGAGTACGGAAGTTGGAAGGAAGATCGCAAAGTTCTTTTACGATAAGCCCTTTGATTGCCGGCTCGATACTTTCATAATCATCACGGTTAATACCATAATTCCCGATAAGCGGATAGGTCATACAAACTATCTGACCGCAATACGATGGGTCAGAAATCAATTCCTGATACCCTGTCATTCCGGTATTGAAAACTACTTCCCCTGCAGTTTCCAATTCTGCTCCGAAACCTTCTCCATGAAACACTTCACCGGACTCCAGTATTAATTTTTTCTTCATTTTAAACTTTTATCTCTTATTATTTTATTATATGTCATTAACAGGTCGCCCTTACAGGGCTCTTTACCTTTTTACTTTTTACTTTCACCCTGGCTCTTTCACCTTGGCTCTTATTTAAAAGTATACCCTTTGCTTTCCAATGCTCCTTTTAAGATGGCCATTCTTGCGAATACTCCGTTTTGCATTTGTTTGAAGACTCTTGATCTTTCGCATTCTACAAGATCCGAATCTATTTCCACTCCTCTGTTGATGGGAGCAGGATGCATGATGATTGCTTCTTTTTTCATGGCCTTTTCTCTTTCTTTCGTCAGACCATATCTTTTATGGTATTCTGAAGCGGTGAAACTCATTGCGGAATCGTGTCTTTCGTGCTGGATTCTTAATAGCATTAACACATCCACTTCGCCGATCAGTTCATCTACCGACATATAAGTTCCGTTGATCAGGGCTCCTTCGTCAAACCACTGTTCCGGTCCTGAGAAGTAAACTTTTGCTCCCAGTCTTCGTAATGCCTCTGCGTTTGAGTTGGCTACGCGGCTGTGTTTTACATCTCCTACAATTCCTACTTTCAATCCTTCAAACTTTCCGAATTCCTGATAAATAGTCAGCAAATCCAGCATACATTGTGAAGGGTGATTTCCTGTTCCGTCTCCTCCGTTGATCACCGGAATGTTAATATTTTTCAGTTCTTCGAAGTATCTGTCTTTCTTATCGCGGATCACTACAAGGTTTACTCCTATACTTTCAATAGTCTTTACGGTGTCATAAAGACTCTCACCTTTGTTTACCGAACTGTGTGATGCATCAAAAGGAACTACCTGAAGTCCCAGTTTTCTTTCTGCAAGATCAAAACTTGTTTTCGTTCTTGTACTGTCTTCGAAGAAAAGATTTGAGCAAAAAACTTCTCCTTCAATTTTAGCAGTTTTACCATTTGCAAAAGCCAGTGCTTCTGTCAGTATACTGTTGATTCTCTCGGTGCTTAGTTCTGTAATCGTAAACATAATTCTAATTTTTGGGCATAAAAAAAGCGAAGACAACAATCTTCGCTAATAACAATAAATATCGTAAAGGGCGCTTTCGCCCGGTAAATCTAATGATATAAATGCTTTTTTATTCATTAGGTGCAAAGATACAACAATTTTATGAACTGGCAAAAATTATGTTTAAAATAAATTAAAAACTTCAGTCTTTCCTTATTCTCATTTAAAATTAATATTTTTGTTAACACTCAAATTTATTCTATGGATTTAAAAGACAAAATGATTCTCAGCATTATTCAGGAAGACTCTACGCTATCGGTTAAAGAAATTTCCGAAAAGATAGGTCTTACCTTTACTCCTACGTATGAGCGAATCAAACAACTGGAGAAGCAGGGGATCATTCAGAAGTATGTGGGACTTTTAAACCGTGAAAAACTGGGTTTAAATATTGTAGTCTATTGTAATGTCCGTCTAAAGGAACAATCCAAGAAAGTTTTGGAAACTTTTGAGAACCATATCGGAAAATATGATGAAGTACAGGAAATCATCAGCCTTTCCGGAGAGTACGACTATATGTTGAAGATTATTGCCAAGGACATCAATTCTTATAACGAATTTGCGGTTAATGTTATTTCAAACATTCCCAATATCGGGCAGTACCACAGTTCCATTGTCCTTCACGAGGTAAAAAAATCTACCAAATTCAAAATTGATCTGGAATAATCCTTCTATTTTAAACTCATTATTTATTTCTATTTCACTTGCTGAAAATCTTTGGACTTTTTTGCGTCTTAAAAGTAATATTTATCATACAATTCCTTGCGCCTTTGCGTATACCAACATTTTTCGATTTTTATAATCTCTTATTTTGTTAGAAAACGCAAAGGCGCAAAAGAAATTGAAAACTTTATGCTGTAAGGCGCAAAGATTTTATCTTCGATAAAATTTTATGCAGCAGATTTCCTTAATTAACCTTGAAATCTTCAACTACCTTAATGGCTCAATTTATCAATCATCAAATTCAAAGAGCAGAGTAAAATCCAACCATTAAGATCACTTAAGCAGATAAGATTTAAGATTAAGGCTTCCACAACGAAAAGACAGCAGGCTAAAATAATTTTAGAAATTCTACTGATTTTTGCCTAAGTTTTGATGACCTTAATGGCTTAGATTCTAACCCAATAATTTATTTTTCAGTTTATTGAACTGATATTCTATTTTATCCAGACAAAGATTTCCTATACTTCCCTGATGGGTATGTTCAAGGTTGCCGGGTTCAAATTCAAACGTATTATTTTCAATCTCCTGTCCTACTTTTACATAAGCATCACGGAAAGAACTTCCGCTTTTCACCTCTTCATTGATCTTTTCCACACTGAAAAGGTATTTGTATTTCTCGTCTTCCAGAATCCCATCTTTCACCTTAATATTCGGTAAAGTATAGCTTAAAATTTCCAGACATTCCTTTAAAGAATCTATCGCAGGGAAAAGAATTTCTTTTGTCAGCTGTACATCTCTGTGATATCCTGAAGGCAGATTGCTTGTTAGAAGGATCAGTTCGTTTGGAAGGGACTGAATTCTGTTGCATCGTGCACGAACCAGCTCAAAGATATCCGGATTTTTTTTGTGTGGCATGATACTGCTTCCCGTAGTAAATTCTTTTGGAAAGCTGATAAAATCAAAGTTCTGGCTCAGATAAAGACATACATCATAAGCGAACTTGCCAAGCGTTCCCGCTAAAGTGGCCATCGCCATGGCCAGCATTTTTTCTGACTTTCCACGGGTCATCTGAGCGTACACAGAATTGTAATTCATGGACTGGAAGCCTAAGTTATAGGTGGTACTTTCACGATTGATCGGAAAAGACGAACCATAACCGGCAGCTGATCCCAGTGGATTTTTATTAATGATATTCTTCACTGAAAACAGCATTTCAACATCATCCAAAAGCGCTTCTGCATAAGCTCCGAACCACAATCCAAATGATGAAGGCATCGCAATCTGGAAATGGGTGTATCCCGGAAGCAGAACATTTTTATGCTGATCTGCCAGCTGAATTAAAATCTGAAAAAACTCGTCTGTAAGGGCTGTAATTTCACGGATTTCATCCAATAAATACAATTTGATATCCAGTAAAACCTGATCATTTCTTGATCGTGCCGTATGGATTTTCTTTCCCGTATCTCCTAATTCTTCAATCAGGATCGCTTCTACCTGAGAATGGATATCCTCAGCTTCTTTATCAATTTCAAAAGTCCCATCCTCAATTTGATTTAAAATACTATTTAAAACAGATAACATCTGCTCTGATTCTTCTTTTGTAATAATGCCGGTTTCTGCCAGCATTTTACAATGTGCCATAGAACCTTTAACGTCATATTTGGCTAAACGCTCGTCGAAGTCAAGATCTTTACCTACTGTAAATTGATTGACTAATATATTGGTGGCAAGGTCATCCTTCTGCCATATTTTTTTCATGATAATATTTGATTTAAATATTTGTTGGTTTTGACATGCCCGGCAAGGCAATCCTTATTACTAATAACTATAAAAAAACATTTCCTTATGTAAAGCTTTCATTTTTAATTTCTTTTTGCATAAATCTTATTAAAAACTGAACTTCTAGAGCCCGCCGGACGGAGTCAAAACATATATTGAGCTGGAAGCCTGAGGCTGGAGGCAGGAAGCTATACTGCAATAACTTCCCTCTTCCTACACCCATCTTCCATTTTTATAACACTTTTTCTAAAATGCTGATGTAGATTTCTATTCCTTCTTCTATTTCATGGATATAGATAAATTCATCTGCTGTGTGAGAGCGCCTGCTGTCTCCAGGACCTATTTTCACTGATGTGCATGGAATAATCGCCTGATCTGAGGAAGTAGGTGAACCGTAGGTTGTCCTTCCGATTTCAATTCCTGCTTTTACAAACGGATGATCCATTTCGATCCTGGAGGAATTCAGCCTGAACGATCTTGCCGTTAATGTAGATTTCATCTGAGACTGGATGATTTCAAATGCTTCCTGATTGGAATATTCATCCGTTACCCTCACATCCAATGTAAAATTGCACGATTCCGGAACCACATTATGCTGTACTCCTGCATGGATTCCTGATAAAGTAACTTTAACTTCGCCCAGATATTCTGAAACCTTCGGAAATTTAAAGGAAAGAATATTCTGCAGATCCTGCATACATTTTACAATTGAGTTATCATCATTAGGATGAGCGGCGTGAGAAGGAGTACCTTTCATTTCTCCATCAATCACAAGAAGTCCTTTTTCTGCAATCGCCAGGTTCATCTGCGTGGGTTCTCCTACAATGGCGAGTTCTACGTTGGGTAGCTGCGGAAATAAGGCTTCGATTCCATCAAATCCTGAAATCTCCTCCTCTGCCGTCAAAGCAATAACTAAATTATATTTTAAATCTTCTTTATCATAAAAATGTAAAAAAACCTGTGCCATAGAAACCAGAGAAGCTCCTGCATCATTGCTTCCCAATCCGAACAGTTTACCTTCTTTTTCGATCGGTACAAACGGATCAAGTGTATAAGCTTTATTAGGCTTTACCGTATCGTGATGGGTATTCAGTAAAACGGAAGGCTTAAACACATCAAAGTGTTTGTTCACCGCCCAGATATTGTTTTTAAAACGTTTGGTAGGAATCTGATGTTTTTTGAAAAAATTTTCAATCTCTACCGACGTATTGAATTCATCTTTACTGAATGAAGGAATCTCAATCAAATTTTTAAGCAATCCGACCGCGTTATTCAACAGTTCTTCTTTATTATAAACAGATTTCAGTTCCTGCATGATGATTTTCTATATGGTTTTTCAGTTCTGTTTCTTTAATTAGAAACACTTTATTTACATTATTTTTTATCGCTCCAAGAGCATTTTCAAGTTTGGGTAAAATCCCTTTATGAAGTTTTCCTTCTTCTTTTAATACCGTGAATTCTTCTTCATTGACAGTTTTGATCACAGATTCCGGATCGTTTACATCTTCTAAAACACCCTCTTTATCAAAACAATACAACAGTTCAACTTCATATTTCTCAGACAAAGCCTGAGCCATCACAGAGGCAATGGTATCAGCATTGGTGTTGAAAAGATTTCCTTTTCTGTCGTGGGTAATCGCAGAAAACACAGGAACAAGATCCAGCTTGATTAATTTTGATACCAGCTTTCTGTTCACACTTTTTTTTGTAATATCCCCCACAAATCCAAAATCGATTTCAGGATGTTCTCTTTTCTTAGCTTTAATTAAATTTCCGTCTGCCCCCGAGAATCCTATAGCATTGCATTTTTTCTGCTGCAGCTTTTCAACAATATTTTTATTAATTCCTCCCGCATACACCATCGTTACAATGTCCAAAGTTTCTTTATCCGTAATCCTCCTGCCATTGATCATTTTCTGCTCAATGCCCAGTTTATCAGCCAGCGTTGTTGCCAACTTGCCCCCGCCATGAACAAGGATTTTCTTTTCAGTAATTTCAGAAAACTGTTCTAAGAATTGGTTTAATAATTCCTTATCATCTATTAAAGCTCCGCCAATTTTTATGATGTATAACTTTTCTTTCATTGTAAACATTTTGGGATACTTGATCTTTTCTATCCTTGTCAAGGTTTTGAACCTTGACAAGGATTATTTTAAGCTTTTAATTCATCTAAAATTTCACTGAATACGGCTTGTGCTGAGAAAATCCGGTTTTTTGCCTGCTGATATATGATAGAATGATCTCCATCCATCACCTCATCACTCAATTCTACATTACGGCGAACCGGAAGGCAGTGCATTACTTTCGCATTATTGGTATTGGCTAATTTTTCATTCGTGAGCATCCAGTTTCCCTTCACTTCTGGCATTGCAGCATAATCATCAAAAGAAGACCAGTTTTTTACATAGATGAAGTCTGCATCTTTCAATGCTTCATCCTGATCATGGATTACTTTCACATCTTTTGTGAAGTTTTTATCTAAATCATACCCTTCAGGATTAGCAATCACCAATTCCACATCCATTTCCTGCATCCATTCTGCGAAAGAATTTCCAACGGCATGAGCAATAGGTTTGATATGCGGTGCCCAGGTCAATACCACTTTTGGTTTATGGTCTTTTTTCCAATTTTCTGTAATGGTGATGCAGTCTGCTAAACTTTGTAATGGATGGCGGGTAGCTGACTCCAGAGAAATAACAGGTACTTTTGCATGCTTTTCAAACTGGCTTAGGATGCTTTCATTCACATCATCTTCCTTACTTTTCATTCCTGCAAAGCAACGTACCGCAATGATATCACAATATTGATTTAACACTTCAATAGCATCTTTGATATGTTCTACCGTGTCTCCGTTCATCACCGCTCCATCAGCAAATTCAAGATTCCAGGCTTCCTGTGCTGCGTTTAATGTCAATACATTCAACCCAAGATTCTGAGCTGCAATCTGACTGCTCAGACGGGTTCTTAAACTTGAGTTTAAAAATACAAGTCCGATTGTTTTTCCCTTTCCTTTTTGTGTTTCAGTAAGGGGATCTGCTTTTATCTGTAAAGCTTTTTTTATGATTTCCTGTAAGTTTTCTACATCACTTACAGAGGTAAATTTTTTCATTTTGAATTGATTTTAAAGATTGTGTTTACACATTGATTGTTGATCTAACCACAAAAGGCACAAAAGTTTTTACTAAAACACTTTAGAACACTTAAGTTTTAAAAGTTGATTATTTTGAAAATATATAAACTCACATAGGAAGAAAATCAAAGATTTTCGAAAACTTAAGTGCACTTCTTAAGCCTTTAGTATTTTCTTAAAATCACTTAAGTGTTTAAATTCTTTTGTGACTTTTATGGTTTAAATATTTCCAAGCACTGCTTTCAAAGCATTGATGAAAAGATCCGTTTCCTCTTTTTTGATATTCAGTGCCGGAAGAATCCTCAACACGGTTTTATCATTAGAGTTTCCTGTGAAAATATGATGATCAAAAAGGAGCTCTTTCCTTACTTCTGAACAGTCTCTGTCGAGTTCTATTCCAATCATCAATCCTTTCCTTCGGATGGATTTAATATGTGGCAAATCTTTAATTTCATTTTCAATATACTCACCCATCTGTTGTGCATTTTCAAGAAGATTTTCATCTTTCATGACATCCAGCACAGCAATAGAAGCGGCACAGGCAAGGTGGTTTCCTCCAAATGTCGTTCCCAGCAAACCGTTGCTTGCCTCGAATTTAGGATGGATTAAAACTCCGCCCACAGGGAAACCATTTCCCATTCCTTTTGCCGTTGTAATAATATCTGCCTCTACACCAAATTCCTGATGGGCAAAGAAATATCCGCTTCTCCCATACCCGGACTGCACTTCATCCAAAATAAGAACAGTATCATATTTTTCACATAATTCTTTGATTTTAGATAAAAATTCCGGTGTTGGAATCATAATTCCTCCTACTCCCTGAATTCCTTCGATGATTACAGATGAAATTTCATTTCCAAATTTTTCAAAGGTTTCTTCAAGCTCTTGTATATCATTCCATTCTGATTTGATAAATCTTTCAGAAAAATTAACAGGAGCTACAATTTTCGGATTATCAGTCACTGAAACCGCTGCAGAAGTTCTGCCGTGAAATGAGCCTGAAAAGTAAAGCACTTTGCTTTTCCCGTTATGAAAAGAAGCCAGCTTCAATGCATTCTCATTCGCTTCTGCTCCGGAATTACACAGGAAAAGGTTATAATCTTCATACCCTGAAAGTTCACCCAGTTTTTCTGCTAACTCCGTCTGCAATTCATTCTGAACAGAATTGGAATAGAAGGAAATTTTTTCAAGCTGATCTTTCAGTTTATTCTGATAGTGTGGATGGTTGTGACCGATAGAAATTACAGCATGACCTCCATAAAAATCAAGATATTGTTCTCCCTTATCGTCCCAAAGAAAGGATCCCTGAGCTTTTACCGGATTGATGTTGAATAATGGATATACGTTGAATAAATTCATTTTTTTATTTTTTATTTTTCTTTTGCCTTAAAACAAAAGAAACAAAAGTTCAAGACCTGGAAACTTCCGCTAAAAATTAGTTCTCTTCACTAAAAATTCTAAAACTTGTGCGAAATCCGAATTGGCTCTTCGGTTCTCTATTTTCCTCGCACTTTGAACAGTAGAATTTTCTTAACGTTCATAGAATTAATTTTCTTAACGCTCCATTTTCCTAAGTCGGATTTACTTTCTGTTAAAATTCTCAATTACTTACCGTCAATTTAAAATGCTATCGGTTTCAGGTTCAGTCCTGCATTTTCTTCCCAGTTCATAGCCAGATTCATATTCTGTACGGCCTGCCCCGAAGCACCTTTTAACAAATTGTCAATCGCTGAGTGAATAACGACTACATTTCCACTCTTTTCGATTTGAATCACACAGCGATTGGTATTGACAACCTGCTTTAAATCAACTGCCTTCCTGCTTACTGTAACAAAAGGCTCCTCTGCATAAAAATCCTGATACAACTGTTCTATTTCCTCCAGCTCCAGCTCCGTTTTCATGGTGGAACTTGTAAAAATCCCTCTTGCAAAATCTCCTCTCCAAGGAACAAAGTTCAGGTTTATTTCTTTATTATTGAATGCAATCAGCTGCTTCAAAATCTCATCCACATGTTGATGAGTTAATGTTTTATAGGCTGAAACATTATCATTTCTCCAGGTAAAATGAGTCGTTGCCTGCAGAGACTGCCCGGCTCCCGTAGAACCCGTAATCCCTGTGGTAAAGGCCTCATTCAACACTCCTTTTTCCGCCAATGGCAGCAAAGCCAATTGAATGGCCGTAGCAAAACATCCCGGGTTCGCAATACTTTTAGCACCTACTAGTTGTTTTTTATTAATTTCAGGTAATCCGTAGATAAAATCTCTGCTTCCGAAATTTCCTTCCAGACGGAAGTCATTTCCAAGATCAATCACCAGCGTTTCATCTTTGACAGGGTTCTGCGTTAACCAGTTTTGACTTTCTTTATGCGGAAGACACAGAAAAAGAATATCTACGTCTTCAGATTTATCCGTCAAAACCATTTCACAAACCGTCGTTAAATCCGGGTACAGATCAGAAATACGTGTTCCCGAATTCGAACGACTATATAAAAAACTCAATGTCACATGGGGATGAAAAGCCAGTAAGCGTATCAGCTCGCTTCCTGTATAACCGTTGGCACCAATTATTCCTACTGTTTTCTTCATTTTGATTCTGACAGAATATGTTCTGCCTTTCATTAAATCGTCCCTTCGGAACTAGTTGATATTCTGATTAATCTGGTGATATATATTGAGAGAATTGCTTACAATCTTAGTATATCCTTTCACGTCATCGCCTGTCCATGCTCTGTTCGCTTCTCCATAGCTTCCGAATTTGTCGGACATCAGATCATGAGCAGATTCAATTCCATTCAAAATAAATCTGTAAGGATGAAGAGTTACAAATACTTTCCCGGTTACTGTTTTCTGAGAATCTGTCAGGAAAGATTCAATATTTCTCATGACAGGATCTAAGAAAAGTGCTTCATGAAGCCAGTTCCCATACCAGTCGGATAACTGCGACTTCATCATTTGCTGATATTTTGAAAGCGTATGTTTTTCCAATAAATGATGCGCTTTGATAATCACCGATGCTGCAGCTGCTTCAAACCCCACACGTCCTTTAATCCCAACAATAGTATCACCTACATGGATATCACGGCCAATTCCATATGCTGAAGCTAATTCTTCTATTTTTTGAATGGCGTATACAGAGTGGTCAAAGTTTTCTCCATTGACAGCTATAACCTCTCCGTTTTTAAACTCAATTTCAAGTTCTGAAGGCTGAGTTTCTTTAATCTGGGATGGAAAAGCTTCTTCCGGCAGGTAATTTCTTGAAGTTAAAGTTTCTTTACCGCCTACTGAAGTTCCCCAAAGTCCTTTATTAACAGAATATTGCGCTTTCTGGAATTCCATTTCGTAACCGTGTTCTTTCAAAAACTCAATTTCTTCCTCACGGGACAAAGCCATATCACGGATAGGTGTAATGATTTCGATATTCGGACACATTACCTGGAAGATGAGATCAAAACGAACCTGGTCATTCCCAGCTCCTGTACTTCCGTGAGCAATAGCATCTGCCTGTACTTCAATGGCATATTTTGCAATTTCCTGCGCCTGAATAGTACGCTCAGCACTTACAGAAAGCGGATACGTATTATTTTTCAATACATTCCCGAAAATCAAATATTTCACACATGAATTATAGTAATCTTCCTGAGCGTCTACGCACCTGTACTCTTTTACTCCAAGGTTTAAGGCTTTTCTTTCCAATTCTTTTTCTTCTTCTTTTGAAAAACCTCCGGTATTTACAGTAACAGCATACACATCATATCCCAGTGTTTCACTAAGATATTTAGCACAATAGGAAGTATCTAAACCTCCGCTAAACGCTAAGATGACTTTCTTTTTCATCTGGACTCTTTTTATTTTTATTAATGGTCACATGGAATTCATCAAAATCTTTCTGAAGCATTCCATCATATTTATTTTCAGGCAGATTATTCACTACCTCTTCTTTTTTTTTATCGTTTTCTGGAACAAATAACATGGCTGTACACAGACAATTTTTACGTTCCTTCATCATTAAAATCTCATAGTTCACGCAGTTTTTGCAGCCGTTCCAGAATTCTTCATCCTGAGTCAGTTCAGAATAGATCACGGGTTTATATCCCAAATCACTATTGATTTTCATCACTGCCAAACCTGTTGTTAATCCAAATACTTTCGCATCCGGATATTTATCTCTAGATAACTGGAAAACTTTCTTCTTGATCTGAGTCGCTACTCCCCCGTTCCTGAATTTCGGTGATACAATCAGCCCTGAATTGGCCACAAACTTCCCGTGCGACCAGGTCTCTATATAACAGAAACCTACCCACTCACCGTTTTCAGTGGCTACCACAGCATTGCCCTCTGAAATCTTCTTACTCAAATATTCTATGGAACGTTTTGCGATACCCGTTCCTCTACGCTGTGCAGAATCGTACATTTCCTGCTGTATTTCACTCACATACATTAGATGTTCGCATGAGGAAATTTCTATTTCCATTTATTTATCTAAATTTTTTGGCAAATTTAAAATATAATTTCTTTTAAATCCAAATAAAAAAGATATTTTTTTTGTTTTAAAATTTTAAACAGGTAAAATTATCTTTATTGAAAAATATACATTTGCTAATTTATTATATATTTGCTAAAATAATATAGTTATGGAAAATACCTGTTCTAAATGCAAGAGTATCAAAGTAGTAAAAAGCGGCATTATCAACAATAAACAGCGCTTCCACTGCAAAGACTGCAATTATTATTTTACCGTTAAAAAACTGGGAAAACAAATTGACGATTACTACGTAACCAAAGCCCTTCAGCTTTATCTGGAAGGTTTAAGTTACCGTGAAATTGAAAGAATCATCGGTGTTTCCCATGTTACCATAAGCTCATGGATTAAAAAATACAATATCACAAGACCTCCCCATTCTGAATTCCATCCTGTTTATAAAATATTAAAACAAAGCGAACTGATTGAGTATATCGCTCAGGAAGAGAATATTAAAAACTCAGGAATTATCATCACACAATTTGCCGATAAGTATATGCTGATTAAGTGGGAACGGTTTAAGAAGTAATGCGAGGTGCGGGATGCGGGGTTTCGGGTTTCGGGATGCGAGTTACTAGGTTTAAAAACCGAGGTGAAAATACTCTTGCAAAAAACTGTATATCAAATCTTTAAAAATTATATTTTTAAAATCTCGAACCCAAAATCTCGAACCTCGAACCTCGAACCCCACATCCCGGAATCACAAACCCCCGAAACCCGAAACCCGAATTCCTCACCTCAAAACTCAAAGCTCCGCCAACATTAACTATACTATTACCACTAATATATATTAAATTTTCATAAATAAATTATTAATTACAATTTGGCATTCACAAAAAAAAACGCCAAAAATTGATAATTTATGAAGAAATTACTTACATTCATTGGATTAGCTTTAATCAGTAGTTCCTTATACTCACAAGGTTCTCCCGATTATGGCAGTGGCTTAAAACTTAACCTCAATCAAAACGGGGATAAATTCGTCAGATTTATTTTATGGGACCAGTTTTGGGTAAGAAATACGTCTATGAACCCCGGAACCATGGTAGGCGGTGAACCTGCTGACAACTCATGGAGCCTGGGAAACAGAAGGTTACGTGCATTAACGTACGCACAGATTTCTAAGAGATATATGATCCTACTCCATTTCGGAATTAATAATCAGACTTTCATCAATGGCGGCGCTTCAGGCACCTCAGGAACAGGAGGTTATGGAAACGGAAAGAAAACCCAGCTGTTCTTTCATGATGCCTGGAACGAATATGCAGTTATTTTACCTGGAGAAGCGGGAAAATTCAGTTTAACTTTAGGGGCCGGGCTTCACTATTATATGGGACTATCCCGTATGACCATGGCTTCCACGCTTAACTTCCTTACATTAGATTCTCCTGTTTTCTCATGGCCTTTGATTGATAATTCAGATCAGTTTGCAAGACAGCTTGGAATGTTTGCTAAAGGAAAGTACGGAAAACTGGAATATCGTTTCAGTTTAAATAAACCTTTCGCCACAGATTTTGTTCCTGTGAATGTAACAGATCCTTCAAAAGCAGTCGCTGTTGACAATAACGGAAATCCCAGTTTTTCAAAAGCAGGATATGTTGAATATCAATTCCTTGATGAAGAATCCAACACCCTTCCTTTCAAAGTGGGATCTTACCTTGGAACAAAGAAAGTTTTCAATGTAGGCGCAGGTTTTTATCATCAAGCTGACGGAACAAGAACTTCTGTCAATTCAAACATTGAAAAACATGATATTACCCTTTTTGCTGTAGATGCGTTTGCAGATATTCCTTTGGGTGAGGCAAAAAATAAAATGGCCGTTTCTGCCTATGCCGGATATTATAATTACAATTTCGGACCGAACTATGTAAGAAATCTGGGAACGATGAATATTGGCGCCTCTGATCCTAATTTTATAGGGAATAAAGCCATTGCAGGGCCAGGAAATCTGCAGCCAACCATCGGAACAGGTAATATTATCTACGCTCAGGCGGGTTTACTATTACCAAGTCAGGCAGAAAAGCCAAAGATCAGAATACAGCCTTTTGCAGCTTATACC
This sequence comes from Chryseobacterium sp. AG844, assembly GCF_003182335.1. Classification (NCBI taxonomy): domain Bacteria; kingdom Pseudomonadati; phylum Bacteroidota; class Flavobacteriia; order Flavobacteriales; family Weeksellaceae; genus Chryseobacterium; species Chryseobacterium sp. AG844. The sequence goes on from NZ_QGTV01000021.1 coordinate 37,739, forward strand.
CACAAAAACTTTGAGGCTTTCGATAAATCTTCATCACAGTTTGATGTAGGTGCCAACTGGTTCATAGACGGACATCATGCGAAAATAACAACACAATATTCAACAAGACCTGTTTACACCAATCCTACGGAAAGTCCTTCTTCTAAAGGCGAATTTATTGTGCAGTTTCAAATTTACCTGTAAAATCTGAACCATTAAGAACAGGAAGAAATTAAGATAGGTTAAGCTCCATTAAAGATGGATAAAAAGCATACCGCTGAATAAAATAGCTTCAGCTATCATCTTAATTATTCTTATCAACTTAAAATTCCTTAATGGTTTAAAACAAATTAAATTCCTATTCCACTAACATCAAAAACTAATCAATATGAGCGAAAATCATCACGAAAGCTACGAAAATATGACCGACAGGCAGAAAAACCGCACCATCTGGAGTGTGATCACTGCCTCATCTCTCGGAACATTGATAGAATGGTATGACTTCTATATCTTTGGAAGTCTGGCCGTTGTTTTAGCCACCAAATTTTTCCCTGCGGATAATCCTACTGCCGCATTTTTATCTACCCTGGCCACTTTTGCTGCCGGATTTGTAGTAAGACCTTTCGGGGCATTATTTTTCGGGAGACTGGGAGATCTTATCGGAAGAAAATATACCTTCCTGGTTACGTTACTGATTATGGGATTTTCCACTTTCCTGATCGGATGTATTCCAAGTTATGAAACCATTGGATTTCTGGCGCCGGTTTTGGTTTTAATTTTAAGATTACTTCAGGGCCTTGCTTTAGGAGGTGAATACGGAGGTGCTGCCACGTATGTCGCAGAATACGCACAACCTCATCGCCGCGGATACTGGACCTCCTGGATCCAGACTACAGCAACAGCCGGACTTTTCATTTCATTAATTGTTATTCTGATCACCAAGACCACTCTTTCTGCAGAAGAATTTGATACGTGGGGATGGAGAGTTCCATTCTGGATTTCTATTCTAATGGTTGCTGTATCTTACATCATCAGAAAGAATATGAAGGAGTCGCCTCTTTTTGCAAAAGCTAAAAGTGAGGGTAAAACATCCAAAAACCCTTTAAAGGAAAGTTTCGGAAACAAATACAATTTCAAATTTGTACTATTGGCCTTATTCGGGGCTGCGATGGGACAAGGTGTGATCTGGTATACAGGACAATTCTATGCCATGAGTTTCCTTCAAAAGGTCATGAATGTAGAATCAGCGCAGGTAGATTCATTGATGGCTACGGCTTTATTTTTAGGGACACCGTTCTTTGTATTCTTTGGATGGCTTTCTGACAAAATTGGCAGAAAAGCAGTGATGATGACCGGAATGCTGATCGCTATTTTAGCGTACAGACCTATTTACGACAGCATGTTTAAAAGTGTCAACCTCGAAAACAAAACAATTGCAGCCAATGGAATTACAGAAAAAAGAACGGCGAAAATCCACAATGATATTGCGACAGACAGCCTGGTGACTTTTCACAAAGAAACACTTTATACGGACGGAACTTTAATTAAAAAAGACAGCGTAGTTCATTGGTCTCCATCAGGAGTTGTTATGAAAGACGGAAAACTGGAGGAAGCCAAAGTTTCTCAAAGTTTAAAATTAGGTGACAACACCAAATGGTATCTGGTATTCCTTGTTTTCATCCAGGTGATTTTTGTAACAATGGTTTACGGCCCTATCGCTGCTTTTCTCGTTGAAATGTTCCCTGTGAGAATTCGTTACACCTCAATGTCATTACCTTATCACATTGGAAACGGGGTATTTGGAGGACTTCTTCCGGCGGTAGCCACTTATCTGGTAACTACAGGAAAAGAAGCAGGACATGCAACATGGTATCTGGAAGGACTCTGGTACCCGATTGGAGTCGCTGCCGTATGTTTGGTCATCGGATTATTTTATCTTAAAAATAAGAACAATAATCTTCACGATTAGGTACTGAATCACTCAAATTTTTATTAATTTTAAAACTACTAAAATGAACGGACTAAAAAAAATATTAGGCATTCTCTGGATCGCAATAGCAGTAATTGTGGGTTACTTCGGAATTACCGTACTGGGAATCCCGAAAATAACTTCCGGAAAACAGGAGGATCTGGTTTTTGGCATCATCATTCTTTTTGTACTGATGCCGATTATCTCAGGCGGAATGGCAGTTTTCGGTTATTACGCCTTAAAAGGAGAATATTCTGACGATAAAATTTAAAAGCAATATGGATAATTGATGAATGTAGTCATTCATCAATTATCTTTTATCAAAAATCATTTATGAAAAAAAGACACGAACAAAAACTTATCATACTGAGCGTAGGGCTTATGATTGCTTTCAGCATTCCTATTTCACTGCTTTTCAATTGTGACAGGGAAGTTTTGGGCTATCCTATGATCCTTATTTACCTGTTCGTGGTCTGGATGATTTCCATTGTGATTTCTTTTGTAATTGTAAAAAGACATGATGAGTAGTTTCGCATTATTTTTTGTCGTTCTGTTTTATCTGGCCCTCCTTTTCTTAGTTGCCTACCTGGCAGAGAAGAAAAGAAGCAAGCTTTGGATCAATAATCCATACATCTATGCTTTATCCCTTGCTGTATATTGTACCGCCTGGACGTATTATGGAAGTATCGGAGTGGCAGCGACAAGCGGATTAAACTATTTACCAATCTACATTGGACCTATTATGATTATTCCGGCATGGATCTATATCAACACCCGGATTGTAAGAATTTCAAGAGTCAACAAGATAAGCAGTTTAGCTGATTTCATTTCATTGAGATACGGGAACAGCAGAAGCCTGAGTGCCATTATCACGATAGTCTGCCTTCTTGCGATAGTTCCTTATATCGGACTTCAGATTAAAGCTATTTCTGAAACCTTTCATTTGGTAACAGAAACACCGATGTCAAAAGATATCCTGACTGATAATGCAACTTTCGTGGTAATTTTAATCGCTTTATTTTCTTCTTATTATGGAACACGATATGTGGATGCTTCAGAAAAACGGCTTGGAATTATCTCCGCCATTGCTCTGGAAAGTTTTTTAAAGCTGTTTTTCATTATCATTCTCGGATTTTTTGTTATTTATTATGTTTTTGATGGTTTCTCAGATATTTATGAGAAAGCCAGTAAATTTGAAGATTTTAAAGAAAAAAACACCTTTAACGGAATTGAAGGTGCCCTGAACTGGATGGTTCTCTGCATGATTTCTGCAACAGCGATCTGCATTCTCCCAAGACAGTTCCACACTGCCATTGTTGAAAACAGGCAGGAAAAACACATCAGAACAGCTATTTGGTTTTTTCCGCTTTACCTTCTAATCTTCACTGTATTTATTTTCCCGATTGCCTGGGGAGGAAGATTAATTTTTGACGAACAGAAAGTAAATCCCGAGTTCTACTCTATCCTGATTCCACAGCATTTCGACAATACTTTGATCACAGTATTCGTCTTTCTTGGAGGATTGAGCTCATGTATTTCCATGATCATTATCTCTGCCATTACTTTATCCATCATGCTTTCCAACAACCTCATCATTCCATACGGATTGCTGGGAAAATTAAAATCTGAAAGCGAGGAGCAAAATACAAGAATCATCACCAATATCAGGAAGTTCAGTATTTTCGCATTGATTATTATGGCTTTTGCCTTCTATAAATATTTCATTCTGAAGACCTCACTTGATTCGGTAGGATTGATCTCATTTGTCGTAATTGCACAACTGGCACCTGCATTTTTCGGAGCTTTATTCTGGAGAAGAGGAAGCTATAAAGGTGCTGTTACAGGACTTTTAGCCGGATTGGTAATCTGCTATTTCGGGCTGATTATTCCCCAGTATTATTTTTCGTACAATCAGGAATTTAAAGGGGTCTTGAGGGATATGTATAATGCTTTCGGATTTTTTACCATTCCTTATTTAGGAAGAATTCCACAGATATTTTTCTGGTCGATGCTGGTCAATACAAGCCTGTTTACCATTGTTTCCGTAAGTTCAAAAGGAAATTACCGCGAAAGAAACTTTGCTGAGCTTTACGTAGACATTGATAAGTACATTCAGAATCATGAGAATGCTTTCATTTGGCGCGGAACAGCCTACATATCTGATATTCAGAATATTCTGGAGCGTTTCTTAGGTAAGAATAAAACGGAACAGGCCTTAAGGATTTTTAATTTAAAATATAACATCGACTCCAATACTGAGACTGCCGATTCAAGGTTTATCAAATTCTCAGAAAACCTTTTGGCCGGAAGAATCGGTACAGCTTCCGCAAAAATATTAATTGAAGGAGTAACCAAAGAAGATAAAATATCTTTAAAAGAAGTTTTAAATATTCTCGAAGAATCACAGGAAAATATCAGCTTAAATAAAAAGCTTACCGAACAGTCTGCAGAACTACAGAAACTGTCTAATGATCTGAGGACTGCCAATGAAAGTCTGATTATTAAAGACCGCCAAAAAGACGATTTTCTGGATTCTGTCGCTCACGAGCTAAGAACTCCGATTACGGCCATCCGTTCAGCCGGAGAAATTTTAGCGGATGACGATGATATTCCTTTTGACATCAAACAGGAGTTTTTAAACAACATCATCACAGAATCCGACAGATTAAGCGAAATCATCAATGATATTCTTTATCTGGATAAATTGCAGCATGGTGAAATCTCTCTGCATATTCAGGAAAACAATATTGTTGACACGTATAAAAAAGCATTGAATCCGCTTCTTCACCTGATACAGCAGAAAAATATTCATTTGAGTGAAGTTAATCTCCTGAATCATTCTATATTTGAATATGATGAAGCAAGAATGATTCAGCTGTTTCAGAATATCTGGGGAAACGCCTTAAAATTTACGGAAGAACACGGCACCATTCAGACCAAATTGTTTGAAAAAGATCAGCAGCTGATCATTACCATTTTCAATACGGGAAAGCATATCCCGGAAGAGGATCTGGAAATGATTTTTGATAAATTTTATCAATCGAAAAACCAAAACATATTAAAGCCTACCGGAAGCGGACTGGGACTGGCCATTTCCAAAAAAATTGTAGAGGCACACGGAGGAAGTATAAAAGCAGAAAACAGCGGACTGGGCGTAACTTTCACCATCAACATTCCCAAAAAAACTAAAAAAGAGATTACAGATGAAGTTGAACACCATTAAAACCTTCTTATGAGAAAGATAATCATTGCGGATGACGAACACAAAATATTGATGTCGTTGGAATACAGCTTTAAGAAAAACGGATATGATGTTTATATTGCCCGTGACGGAATGGAAGTCCTTGACTTTCTGAAAACCATGGTTCCGGATGTGATTCTTCTCGATATCATGATGCCCAATCTGGACGGCTACAGCACGCTCGATCTCATTAAGCAGGACGAAAAACTAAAGGATACTAAAGTCATCTTTCTGAGTGCCAAAAACAATCCAAGAGATATTGAAAAAGGATTGGAAATGGGAGCTGATGCTTACGTTACCAAACCCTACTCGATTAAGAAACTGATGCAGCAGATTGAGGAGATGTTTTAAGAGATCGCTTCGCCTTCGGCCGCAATGACATGCAGACACTAAACACAACTATTGACCTTGATATTGATATGAATACAGATACCTTATTTAAACAAAGCATAGAAAACAAAGAAGATTTCTGGAAAAAACAAGCAGAAGAAATCAAATGGTTTGAATTTCCGCAGCAGATTCTTTCCAATGGTGAGAACGATTACCCACAGTGGTTTTCTGACGGAAAGCTCAATATGTGCTACTTATGCATTGACAGACACATTGAAGACGGTTTTGGTGATCAGGTTGCGATCGTTTATGATTCTCCTGTAACCCATCAGAAGAAAACCTACACATTTCATCAGGCAAAAGAGGAAATAGCAAAACTGGCAGGAGGATTGGTTTCTTTAGGACTAAAAAAAGGAGACACAGCCGTTATTTATATGCCTATGATTCCTCAGACACTTTTTGCCATGCTGGCATGCGCAAGAATCGGGGTGATTCACAATGTGGTTTTCGGAGGCTTTGCTCCTCATGAGCTTGTTGTCAGAATTGATGACTGCAAACCGAAAGTTTTAATCACAGCCACAGCCGGTGTGGAAATTGCAAAGAGAATCCCCTATCTGCCGCTGGTAGAAAAAGCGATCGAGCTGGCTCAGGACAAAGTAGACAATATCGTTGTATACAACAGAAAATTAGTAGATAATCAGGATGAGATGTTTGAAGGTCTTATTGATTATGAAGAACTGGTAGAAAAATCAGCTCCTGCGGACTGCGTTTCTGTAGAATCTACTCATCCGCTTTACCTGCTTTACACCTCAGGAACTACCGGAAAACCTAAAGGGATCGTTCGTGATACAGGAGGTTATGCCACGGCATTACAATTCTCAATGACTTATGTCTATGGTGTAGAACCGGGAGAAACGTATTGGGCTGCTTCAGACTTCGGATGGGCGGTTGGCCATAGCTTTTCCGTATACGGACCCTTAATCAACAGGAACACGACCATTATTTTTGAAGGGAAACCCATCATGACTCCTGATGCAGGAACTTTCTGGAGAATTATCTCAGAATATAAAGTTTCGGTGATGTTTACAGCCCCTACTGCTATCAGAGCTATTAAAAAAGAAGATCCGAACGGAGAGCTGGTAAAAAGATACGATTTAACCCATTTTAAAAAACAGTTTCTCGCTGGTGAAAGATGCGATGTTGCCACTTTGGACTGGTTTGCAGAACATATCGGTGTTCCTGCAATAGACCATTGGTGGCAGACAGAATCCGGCTGGCCAATGCTGGGGTTGTTGACTCATGATGAAAATTATCAGATCAAAAGGGCCTCTGCAGGAAAGCCTGTTCCGGGATATGACATTAAAATATTTGATGAAAACGGTTACGAACTCAATCCTCACCGTGAAGGTTATCTGGTGATCAAACTGCCCCTCCCACCTGGCGCCATGCTTGGAATATGGAAAGACTACGCCCGTTTTGAAAGCAGTTATCTGTCTCAGTATAAAGGGTATTATTTTTCGGGAGACGGTGCTATTCAGGATGAAGACGGTTATATTTTCATTACAGGAAGAGTGGATGATGTGATCAATGTAGCAGGACACAGGCTTTCGACCTCCGAAATGGAAGAAATTGTTTCCTCACATCCTGATGTTGCCGAATGCGCTGTTGTAGGCATTGATGATGATTTAAAAGGACAGGTTCCTTTTGCTACGGTGGTTTTGAAAAACGGCTCGGCGATTTCTGAAGAAGATATTGAAAAAGACATCGTTCAGATGGTTCGCAACAAAATCGGAGCAGTTGCTTTTTTAAAAAATGTAATGGTTGTCAAACGTTTACCCAAGACGAGATCCGGAAAAATTTTAAGAAAGCTGATCCGGACACTGCTGGACGGTAAAGATTTTCAGATTCCATCTACCATTGATGATGAAAAAATCATTGAAGAAATCCAGGAAAAAATCCAGGTTTATAGAGCTTAAACGGGAAATTAAACATAAATTTAAAAATATAATAAATTCAAATTTCAAAAAACGAAAGGGATATGAGAAATTACTTAATAGAAGATTTACCACAATATTTTGAAGACTATAAGAAGTCTATCAAAAATCCTAAAAAATTCTGGGATAAAGTTGCAGATCAAAACTTCGTGTGGTATCAGAGATGGAACAAGGTTGTTAAGTACGACATGAATGAAGCGAAGATCACCTGGTTTAAAAATGCGAAACTCAATATTACCAAAAACTGTCTCGACAGACATCTTACCATAAGAGGGGAAAAAACAGCAATCATCTGGGAACCCAATGATCCTAAGGAAGAAGCACAGCATATTTCTTACAACGAATTATACACCCGGGTGAATAAAACGGCCAATGTTTTGCGCGATATGGGTATTGAAAAAGGAGACAGGGTCTGCATTTATCTTCCTATGATTCCTGAGCTGGCTGTTACGATGCTTGCCTGTGCAAAACTGGGAGCTGTACATTCTGTTATTTTTGCAGGATTCTCAGCTTCAGCAGTGGCTTCAAGGGTCAACGACTGTGAAGCCAAAATGGTTATCACATCGGACGGAAGCTACAGAGGCAATAAGGTTCTGGATCTGAAAAGCATTGTAGACGATGCGCTGGAAAAAACGCCGACCGTGGAGAAAGTTCTTGTTGTAAAAAGAACTCACAACGAAATTAAAATGAAAGAAGGAAGAGATTACTGGATGGCCAATCTGTATGAAAAAGCTTCTCCTGATTTCGTTACTGTCATTATGGATTCTGAAGATCCTCTTTTTATTTTATATACTTCCGGATCTACAGGAAAACCAAAAGGAATGCTGCACACCTGCGCCGGGTATATGGTGTACACCGCATATACTTTTAAAAATGTATTCAATTATAAAGAAAATGATATTTATTGGTGTACGGCAGATATCGGGTGGATCACCGGACACTCCTATATTCTTTACGGGCCGCTGCTGAATGGTGCTACTACAGTGATTTTTGAAGGCGTTCCTACTTACCCGGAACCGGACCGTTTCTGGGAAGTGATTGAAAAACACAAGATCACTCAGTTTTATACGGCACCTACTGCGATCCGTTCTTTAGCAAAAGAAAGTACGGAATGGGTAGACAAACATGATCTGAGCTCCCTGAAAGTCATTGGCTCAGTAGGTGAACCTATCAATGATGAAGCATGGCACTGGTTCAATGACCATGTCGGGAAGAAAAAATGTCCGATTGTAGACACATGGTGGCAAACGGAAACAGGAGGAATCATGATTTCACCGCTTCCTTTTGTAACGCCTACAAAACCTACTTACGCTACCCTTCCTTTACCAGGTGTACAACCTGTTCTGATGGATGATAAGCGCAATGAAATCACAGGAAATCAAGTGACAGGAAATCTTTGTATCCGTTTTCCATGGCCCGGAATCGCAAGAACCATCTGGGGTGACCATCAGAGATATAAAGAAACTTATTTTACAGCTTTCCCTGGAAAATATTTTACAGGAGACGGAGCTTTGAGGGATGAAGTGGGCTATTACAGAATTACCGGGCGTGTAGATGATGTAATTATCGTTTCAGGGCATAATCTTGGGACAGCTCCTATTGAAGACAGCATCAACCAGCATCCGGCTGTTGCAGAATCCGCCATTGTAGGTTACCCTCATGACATCAAAGGAAATGCGCTGTATGGCTATGTAATGCTTAAAGAAACCGGAGAAGGACGTGATAAGGAAAATCTTAAAAAGGAGATCAATCAGTTAATTTCGGATCAGATCGGACCCATTGCGAAACTGGATAAGATACAGTTCGTTTCCGGGCTTCCGAAAACCCGTTCCGGAAAGATCATGCGTAGAATCCTGAGAAAAATTGCAGAAGGTGACTTCAGTAACTTCGGAGACATCAGTACACTTTTAAATCCTGAAATTGTAGAGGAAATCAAAAACGAAAGAATTTAATTAATCATTATTTAACCAATAGTGGGCCCCGGAATTTATTTCGGGGCTTTTTTCAAGTGACTTTAATTACAAGTTTTTATAACTTTAATTTGTAATTTGCAACTATTTAATACTAACAATAGTGAATAAGAAAATACCAATTCTATTAGGCTTTGTATCTGTGATACTACTTTACTTATATTATGGGGGAAATTACATGGATAATAGAGGAAAAAAAAATTTCAATCAATTTGATAAAATGTCTATAAATGATACTATTCTGGATTTGAATGAATTTTCAAGAGGCGTAAAACTGCATTTTAAGAATAATGAAGTTATCTTTTACCCTTTAACAAGTACACTTAATGAAAATAATATTTTCTTTTTAACTGCTAAAAAAGGAGATAAAGTTCTAAAAAAAACTTTTCAAGATACACAAACATTAGAACAAAAAGATGGAAACATTTTAAAGTATACATTTATGAAATTTAAGTAACCCTGTTAACGAACGAATCCTTTCGTTTGGAACTTATACTACCAAGTCAATATCGATTTGATATACGGATTCAGAATAATAAAGAGCTGCTGTTAAAAATATTAGATCATTAAAAAAGAAAATTTTTATAAATTCAATCTGATGTTTTGATCTATGGCTTTAAACCACCCGAGAATATATCCTTATGGTGCCTATGAAAAAGATAAGCAGATTTGGTTGCATTGGTATGAGAAAAATAAATGTAATAATATACAATTTAAACAAGACTGAACCTGTTGCACAAAGTCTCCCAACTTTGCGCAGATAATAAAAAGACCCCGCAAGTTGTGAAGTTTTTTGTTTATGGTCTTCTGTCTTCAAATGCAAAATAAAGCGAAAGAGGCATCAAGGTTTTAAAAACACACACATTATCCAATTTTTAAAATTAAACACCCGTTCAATAATTATTCTTAAACATTACCTATATCTATTGAAAACCAAATATTAATTAACAAATTATATTGACTCAAATGCAATGATAATCAGAAAATTATTAGTAACTTTAATGGGAACTTAAAACCAATTAACTATGTCACATATATTAGCTGGAGTATTTGGTCATCACAGCGACTACAAAAAACTGGAAAGTGATCTGGAAAATTCAGGATTTGAAAACTCAGATTATATTGTATACCTTACTGATGGTTCCGGTAATTCTCAATTTCTGGCAAGTGTTACCGTAAATGACCTTAATCAGATTGATCTTGCACGTAATGCATTTATTCAGAATGCAGCATTGAAATCCTATTTATTTGAAAATATGAAGATCAATGAAACCAATTATGATACCATCAAAAAATATATTGATGCAAGAAACAGAGCAGAAATCCACAGCAGCCCTGATATTAAAATCAAAACGTCAAGTGACGGTATGAATTCTGAAGTGAAATTCTAATCGATATAAAATCTAATAGCCGGAGATCCGTAGTGTTATACTGCGGATCTTTTATGTTTGAAAAAAGTAAAAAATTTCGTATTTTCGTCTAATTATAGGCATGTGCACAAATGAGCTACGATTTAGAACAAGAGAATAAAGAGATCCTTGCCAGATATAAGGACCTGATCTCTAATACATACAGAACATTGGATGAGGAAAATAACAAGCTCATCCGAAAGGCATTCGATATCGCGTTGGATGCCCACAAGGATCAAAGGAGAAAATCCGGAGAACCTTACATCTACCACCCTATTGCTGTTGCTAAAATTGTAGCAACAGAGATTGGGCTGGGTGCTACTTCTATTGCCTGTGCACTTCTGCACGATGTGATTGAAGATTCTGATTATACTTACGAAGACCTGAAAAAAATATTCGGAGAAAAGATTGCCAATATCGTGAATGGACTGACGAAAATTTCCATCATGAACCACCAGAATATCTCTGTGCAGTCTGAAAACTACAGAAAACTCTTACTGACATTATCTGAGGATTTCAGAGTGATTCTGATTAAAATTGCAGACCGTCTCCATAATATGAGGACGCTGGAAAGCATGGCTCCTGATAAGCAGAAAAAAATTGCTTCGGAAACAGTGTATATCTATGCTCCCATGGCTCACCGTCTTGGATTGTATAATATCAAATCCGAGCTGGAAGATCTTTCTTTAAAGTATAATAATCCCGAAGTCTATAACGAGATCACGGAGAAATTGGAACTGGCTAAGGAAAGCCGTGAAAGGTATATTGAAGAATTTAAGAAGGAAGTATCCGAAAGGCTTCATGAAGAAGGCTTAAACTTTAAAATCAAAGGCCGCGCGAAAGCTATTTCTTCCATCTACAGAAAAATGCTGAAACAGGGAGTTTCCTTTGAAGAGGTTTTTGACAACTACGCCATCAGAATTATTTATAAATCGGATGCGAAAAATGAAAAATTCCTGGCCTGGAAAATTTACTCTATCGTTACGGATGTATACCACAGTAACCCTTCCAGAATGCGTGACTGGATTACCCAGCCCCGTTCTACAGGATATGAAAGTTTACATTTAACGGTTTTAGGCCCTGATAAAAAATGGATTGAAGTACAGATCCGTTCCGAAAGAATGGATGAAATTGCTGAGAAAGGGGTTGCCGCACACTATAAATACAAAGAAGGTTACAAACAGAGTTCTGATGACAGAAATTTTGAAAAATGGGTAACTGAGATCCGTGAAGTACTGGAACAGCAGCAGAATCTTTCCACCTCGGAGCTTCTGGATAACATTAAGCTTAACTTATATTCCAAAGAAGTATTTGTCTTTACGCCAAAAGGAGAAATTAAAATCCTTCCGACTAATGCTACCGCTCTGGATTTTGCCTTCTCTGTTCACTCCGATCTGGGAATGAAATGCTTAGGTGCCAAGATCAATGGAAAACTGGTTCCTATTTCCTACATCCTTCAAAACGGAGATCAGGTAGACATCCTGTCTTCTCAGAACCAGAAACCTAAATCGGACTGGCTGGAATTTGTTGTGACATCTAAGGCCAAATCCAAGATTAAAAGTTATCTGAACTCTCAGAAAAACCAATTGGTGGAAGAAGGAAAAGAAATTTTGCAGAGAAAACTTCGTCATGCGAAAATTAATTTTAATGATGATGAAATTAATAAACTTCAGAAGTTCTTTAATTTAAAATCCTCCCAGGAGCTCTTCCTTAAATTCCAAAGTAATGAACTGGATGTAAGCAGCCTGAGAAAATATATAGAAAGTAAAAACGTATTCAACAACTTACTTTCAAGATTCAGAAAATCGCCCAATAAAAATCTGCATTTTGACGAGCCGAAAGAGGAAAACCTGGACATGATTGTGTTTGGGAAGGATGAAGAGAAACTTAACTACACGTATGCAAAATGCTGTACCGTGATTCCGGGAGACAAAATCTTCGGATTCATAACAATTTCAGACGGAATCAAGGTACACAGTGACAACTGTCCGAATGCGATCAATCTGAGGGCACAGTACGATTACCGTGTCATTCCTGCCAAGTGGGTGAATGCGGAAAGCTTCAAAAACAGAGTAAAAATTGAAATTGAAGGACTTGACAGAATGGGGATGATCAATGATATCACGACTGTCATCAGCGGAAGTATGGGGATGGACATGAAAAGTATGTCTATTGAATCCAACAATGGTGTTTTCACAGGAAATATCAACCTCGAAGTCAAAAATAAAGGTCAGTTGGAAGAGACCTTTAAAAAACTTAAAAATATTAATGGTGTTTCCAGAGTGAGACGGGTACAATCGTAAACATGAATTTATCTCTTTATTTTAAAAAATTTTTCAACAACAGTCAGTCCTCAGGAATTATTCTTATTTTCTGTGTACTTATTTCATTGCTTATTGCCAATTCGTCTGCGGCGGAGAACTTTCAGCATTTTTTAGACAAAGTGGTGGGAACGCATCTTTTTGGATTGGAATATCCTGTCAGCATCTGGATCAATGATGGTCTGATGGCAGTTTTCTTCCTTCTGGTTGGCCTTGAAATAAAACGGGAATTGGTAGAAGGTGAGCTTTCTTCTTTTAAAAATGCCTCCCTTCCTATTTTTGCAGCAGTAGGCGGAATGCTTATTCCCGCCGTTATCTACAGTATTTTCAATACAGGAACGGAATACAGCAATGGCTGGGGAATCCCTATGGCAACTGATATTGCCTTTTCTCTGGCTATCATTTCGATGCTAGGTAAAAAGATTCCCAATTCTATCAAGATATTTTTGGCAGCATTAGCTATTGTAGACGATCTGGGAGCGATTCTTGTGATTGCTATTTTCTATACAGAACAAATTCACTGGAGCTATCTCCTGCTATCCTTTGGGGTAACAGCCTTACTTTTTATTTTAAACTTTTTAAAAGTAACCAAAACTATATTTTATATCATTCCGGGACTGTTTTTATGGTATTTCCTTCATCATTCCGGAATTCATGCGACGATAGCAGGTGTTTTACTGGCATTTTCCATTCCTACCAATGCTTCGAATGTAGAAATCTCACCTTTGGAAAAACTGGAGCATCAGCTTCATATTCCGGTAAGTTTTCTAATTATGCCAATATTTGCTTTAACGAATACGAATATCACTTTTTCCAGTGAAATGGTGGCAGGAGTTACAAGTACTTTAGGACTGGGAATTATCTGTGGATTGGTTCTAGGTAAACTGATCGGGATCAATTTGTTTTCATTGATTGCTATTAAATTAAAACTCAGTTCCCTGCCTCAAAACAGTAACTGGCTTCAGATGATTGGTGTAGGATTGTTAGCCGGAATCGGGTTTACCATGTCTATTTTTATTGCATTGCTTTCTTTCAAAGGAGAAATTCCTATCCAGGACGAAGCGAAGTTTGCGATTCTTATTGCATCCTTTATTGCTGCTATTGCCGGATTTACCATACTGAGCATAAGCTCAAAAGAAAACCCTGAACTGGAAGAGAATTAATCTTTCTTCCGGTTCTCCAATTTTCTTTTGTGTTCCTCATCACTATCAAAGTCAGGTTCAGTAACCTGAGCATGATATTCTGAGGCTTCTTTCTTTATCTCATCAGACAGCAGCTTTTCTATTCTGAGTTTTCGGATCGCCATATTCAGCTCATTTCCGAATAACAGGAGATATACATTGACATTTACCCAAACCATCAGTAGAATCATACTGCCAATGGATCCGTAAAGAACATTATACCGGGCGATATCCTTTACATAAATGGCAAAAATATACGTTGTAACCACAAACAATACTGTAGTCAGAATAGCTCCCGGAACCGCTTGTCGGAATCTTGTAATCTTCACAGTGCCCAGCCAGTAAAATAAGGTCAGAAGTATAAAATAAAAAAGCGGAAAAGAAACAAATCCGATAATTTTAGAAAGGTTATCTACCAGCCAGGTTACATCATAAGCCGGCGTAAAAAGTTTCATCACGACCTCGGCATAATACACCCCGAACAGCGTTAAAAAAACGATGGTAATAAAGCCTATCGTAATAAAAAATGACAGGATAAACTCTTTTACGTCACTTAATTTTTCATCTGTATTTTCATTAAATCCGTTGATCAGGGAAAATGTACCGTTCGTTGCAAAAACAAGAGCCAGAAGAATGGTCAGGTTACTGATTCCTTTCATATTTGGTATGATATTGCTTACAATGTATCCTTTCACGTCTCCTTCCATGTTGGATGGAAAAACATTATGCATCAACACATCAAAAATATAGAACTGAAGTTCATCATACAGCGGCATATGAGGCAGTACAGAAAGCAAAAACAGAATAAACGGAAACAGACTTATGGTAAAACTCCACGAAATAGCAGCCGCTTTTCTCCCTATTTTGCCTTTAAAAATCCCGGAGATATAAATCTGAAACATCTGCCAAAGTGATATTCCCAAAACAGGAATATGGATGCTGTCAAAAAAATCTTGAATCTTTAAAATAAATTTAGGAACCTTTACACTCATCGATCTGTTTGTCTTTATACAAAGGTAGGGGAATTAAATTAAATGGGAAAAGATAGGTGGCAGATATTAGGTAGCAGGTGGCAGGTTTTAGGGATCAGGCATTAGGGATTAGGGATTTGAGAGTGGGAGAATTTGAGAGTTTAACGTTGAGAGTCAAAGGTTCATGATAACCCGCAACTAATATAACCTACAACTCGAATCCCGAAACCCGAAACAAATAACCTTGAATCCCGAAACTGCAACCCCAAAACCGGCAACAAATTAACCGGGAAACCCTATCTTTGCCCTTTGAAACTTCTTACAATGCGAATCAGCTTACTTTGTATCGGAAAAACAGATGATAAGGAAATTACCTCTTTAATCAATTATTATCTCAACCGTTTACCCAAACACTGGAATTTTGAAATTACAGAAATTCCGGATGTGAAAAATGCCAAAAACCTATCCCCAGACCTTCTTAAAAAGGAAGAAGCTAAATTATTCTTAAACCATATTGACAAAAACGATCTGGTGGTGATTCTTGATGAAAAAGGAAAACAGTTTACCAGCCGCGAGTTTTCACAGAAAATTGACACCTGGATGAATTCTTCTGTCAAGAAAGTACATATTCTGATCGGAGGCGCTTATGGCTTCGCCGAAGAAATCTACAGCAGAGCCAATGAAAAAATGTCTTTATCCAAAATGACTTTTACCCATCAGATGATCCGTCTGTTTATTGTAGAACAGCTTTACCGCGCTGACCAGATTTTGCAGGGTAAACCTTATCATAACGATTAAAACAAAAGGTATTATCTCAAAAGTCAAATAATTGTTTTTTTGTCATTGACTACGTCGAATCTTCGATTTCTGACCAAGGAAGAATCTCATTGACAAACAGAAGCATGAGATTCTTTATTACATTTCTGAACTACGTTCGCAGACTTTCAGCCTGTGTTCAGAATGACATTTCTGAAACAACCTCTTTTTTATTTCATACTGATCTGCCTCTTGGCTTCACCCACCACAAAAGCAACGGAATTGGCAATATTAAAGCTCCTGATGAGTTTTGACATAGGAATGGTCAGATGATTTTCAAAACGGTCCAGAACCTCTTTACTCAATCCTACACTCTCCTTTCCGAAAACCAGCCAGTCTCCGTCCTGAAAATCAGTTTCAAGATATGATTTTTCGGCATGGGAGCTCATTAAAAAAACCCGTGACCTGTCAGGGATTGTACTGATCCATTCATCCACATCTGCATATTCAGAAACATCCAGATGCACCCAATAGTCTAATCCGGAACGCTTCAGGTTTTTATCATTAATTACAAATCCAAACGGATGAACCAGGTGTAATCTGCTTTCGGTTCCTACACACAATCTTCCGATATTTCCTGTATTATTGGGTATTTCGGGCTCTACAAGAACAATATTCAACATCTCTTTCTATCTCTTTATTTGTTTTAGTGTGGATTTATTTTAATGATTTGGCAGAATATTTTTTTAAATTTATTTCTTTACACATTTAGCATAAGAATCACTGAGGATGGCTTTTTCATAGCCTAAAGCCACTGCTTTATCCAGGTTTTCACAGGCTTCCTTAAGTTTGGAGGTGTCCAGGAGAATTATGGCTTTGCTTACATAAGACTGGGCAAATTTCGGATCTATGGAAATTGCTTTATTAGCATCTGCCAGCGCTTCCTTATATTTTTTCATTTTAAAATAGACGTCTGATCTTCCGTTATAAAGTAATGATTCCGGTTTTTCAGCAAGAAGTTGATTATAATCTTTCAACGCTCCATCCAGGTCACCATTATTTTTTTTCAGATTGGCAAGCCCTGTTTTTGCAAAAATGTTGTCCGGAGCGAAAGTGAGAATCTGATTAAGATCTTTAATGGCAAGATCTTTTTTCCCCTGGCTGTCGTATATTTTGGAACGGGTAAGATACAAATCTGCTGTTTCAGGATTTACTTTGAGTCCTTTCTCTACATATTCCAATGCCTTTACTTTGTTTCCTTTCTGGCTGTAAAGCGATGACAGATTCACATATACAGAAATTGACATAGGGTTTGCTTTTAAAGCAGAATCATAAGACTTAAAAGCCTGAGTCGTTTTTCCAAGTCTTCTCTGAGCTGTTCCGAGGTAATCGTAATATTCAGATTGAAATTTTTGGATCTGTTCTTTTTCTGCCAGTTTTAAATACTGTTCTTCTGCACACTTATAATCAGCTTTTTGGAAACATTCTTCCGCCAGTTTTTTATTCTGGGCATAGAAATGAAGAGCGAAAAAGAGGGAAATTACTGCTGGTAAAGTTTTTTTCATGAGTTTATAGTTTGTTTGTTGATCACTTTTTTGGCGAGTGCACCAAATATCACTCCCAATAAAGATCCAACAAACGCCCCCACCAAAATATCTATCGGGAAATGCACTCCTAAATATATCCGGCTGTAGGAAACCACCAGAGCCCATACAAATATAGCATATGGAAACCATTTAAGCTTATTTTTTAATAAAATACTTAAAAAGGATGCCAAAAAGAATGTATTGGAAGCATGAGCAGAATAAAAACCATATTGCCCACCGCATTTCACGATTCTCATATGATGTTCCAGTGTAGGGTCATGACAGGGTCTCAACCTTGCTACACCATATTTGAAAACACTGGCCAGCTGATCAGAAACCGTCGCACCGATGGCCAGAAATATAAGGATAAAAACTAATGATCTTAGTTGATGGTTTTTGTATAAAAAATAAAGAAATATAATATAGAGAGGTACCCAGATCCAGGTACTTGAAATCAGCATCCAAAACTGATCAAAAGATGAATCTCCCAAATTATTAAGGTAAAGAAATACCTTCTTATCTTCCTGAATGATTTCCTCCATGATTATCTGCTTACAGGTCCTTCATAAGTCTCATCATCTGCAGGCTTTGGTTTTGGCGGCTCATTGGAAGCAACAGAAGAAGAAGGTTCCGTCAGAATATCTTTTTGAATATCATTCATCGGATTGAAATCTTTTGCAGCATCTTTTACCTTCTCAATCTCACGTTTGATTTCAGAAACAGGATTATCTGTTTCTTTCATAATTTCAGTTTTAATATCTTCCACTGCTCCACGCATCTTTCTTACGCCTGCACCTAAGTCACGCGCAATCTGGGGCAGCTTATCCGGACCGAATAATACAACGATTGCAATGGCAATGAGTGCCATTTCTCCAATGCTTAATTCCATGGCGTAAAATTACGAAAGATTATTGCATTTATGGACTGTAAACTAAAAATTTAAACAAATTTTAAGATTTTATAATGAAGTTCAGGATTCAAAGTTCAAGGTTTAAGGTTTAATGTTTTTTAGACGGATTGCGGGTTTCGCGATTATTTTGGTGCAGGTTGCTTGGTAGCGAGTTTTTGGTGTTGTTACGAGGGCGAGTTGCGGGTTCTTTTTATTCCTGTTTACCCACAAACTTGAACTTAGAACTCTGAACCCTCAAACTCTTCCACTCTCAAACTCTCAAACGTAGCTCCTAACACCTGCAACCTCCACTTATTAATTAACAAATATTTAATTCAAAACAATGAGAATTAAATAATATTTATGTATATTTATAATACACAACCAAATCAATATTAATTATGAAAAAACTAGTAACTACTTTTAAAGTTTTTGCCGTGTTATCGGTAATGGTACTTCACAGCTGCCGGAATGAAAACAATGAGGTGAACCAGCAGGAAACCATTCAGGCTAAGGTAACCGTAGACGATCTGAAAAAAGAGATCACTCCTTCTTCTTCCCAGATGGTTCCTGAAGCAGTACAACATCAGTTGAATGAGTCCGGCAAAAATCTCGAAACCTATTTAAAAAATGATTTACAGATTACCGGAGTAACGGTGCTGGGAAAAATTTCAACCCAACAGGGTGTTGAACTTTCCAAAAGCCTTATTACGGATCAAAATCAGTTCATTGCTTCCGGGAACATAATGGATCCATCCTCTGTAAAAATCGGAAAAATCGGAGATTTGTATACCGGAGAGGATCTGACAACTGCACAACAAGGATTAAAAGAAGCCATCACCGAAGAAGTAAAACCGGGCACTCAGGTTATGGAAGTAACATGGAACGGAAAAAGCGGAAAATTTACCACATTGTGTTTTTATGGGGACTCAGGAATTATCTGGGACAATATCTTCGGAGGTCTTGTGATGATGGATACCCGGGGAAATTCAGAAACATCTGACAGCGAAGCTTCAAAAGTAGCTTCTACATGGTATAAACAGTGGTGGACAGCCAATTGGCTTTGGGGTTCTAAACGAGGTGAAGCCGGATATAAGATTACCATTTATTATTCAGGATCCACCGTTTCCAATGCAGATGTAAGTGATTGGGGATACATCAGCTTAGGAAAAGCGAAAAGTGAGAGTAAAATTATAAAAAGAACAGGTGCCTACGGACAATGCCGTTATGCCCTTGGACTTTGTACTCCTACAGGTTCTTTAAGCTTTAATTCCACTAATTTCTCTGTGTCATTCTCCGGATTGGGCAGCAATATTGTAAGTAACGGGACAAAATCCCTTTATCCATAGTTATTTTCATAAAAATCAGATTTTAATCAAAACGGGAAGCTCAGTGAGCTTCCCGTTTATTATATTTTATAAGTCTTACCAGATTTTGACTTTTGACTTTAGTGCTTCTATTGCATTTTCTTTAAGGCCGAAAGTATTCATCAGTATTTCATAAAGCTGTACATCATTTTCTATCGCTACAGCTTCTTTTTCACCATCGCCGGAGCGTATATTCAGCACGTGATCCGTATAGGTATAGCGGGCATTTTCATCTACTTTTGAAAGAATCAGTCTGTTTTTAAAATGGGAATCCGGATGGGTAGACAGATACCAGTTGGAAATATCCAGATCAATAAGTTCTACATGCTCAGGAATAAACCGGTACACCGGAAGCCACTGCTCTTTCGACATCCAGAGTGTATAGGTTTCTTCCTTGTGGGAAAGTTTAAATATTCCGTTGGGTGTTTGCTGCTGATCTTCTTTATTTAAAAGTATGGGTGAAGTAAGCGTAGCTGTTCCAAATCCGCAATCTACCACATATTGATCACCATCAAAATCCACAATAAGCAAGAGATGAGTCTGTGCCGCCATACTGTCTTCCTGCCTTCCCCACACTACCCTTCCAAGCTGAAGCTTTACATTGAAACCTAATGTTTTTAAAACTTCACTTAAAAGCAGATTTTGTTCATAGCAATATCCGCCTCTGGATTCGATCACCAGTTTTCTGAAAACATCATCTAACTTTAAAGAAGGAACCGTGCCTGTATAAGGATCAATATTCTCAAAGGGTATATGTTTCGGATGAAGCTGATGGATCCTTTTTAATGTTTCCATGCTCAATTCAGGAGTTCCGGAGAAATGAATCCGTTCCAAATACTTTTCCAGATCTGATGTATTCATAATTTGGTTTTTTGTTTCAAAATACATAAAAAAGACTTGTAAAATTATTGAAAGATAACCCGAAAATCAATTATAGCTCATCAATAGAACTATGACTTATGAAAATCCTTTTCCGAGGTTACATCAACTAAATTTTTATTTTTTTTCTGAAAAGCAGAATACGTAATCACAACACTTACTGCCATTAAAATAAAGGCTAAAAAGAAAGGTGCCCCTGAAAATTTGAATGGTGCTTCATCATGCGTGAAATAGTAAAACAAGTTCGTCATCATCGGAGGTCCGATAATGGATGTAGCACTCATTAAGCTCGTTAATGCCCCCTGAAGTTCTCCCTGTTCATTAGAGGGAACACTTTTCGTGATAACAGACTGTAAAGCCGGTCCACAGATTCCTCCTAAACAGTAAGGAACGAGAAACACAAACATCATCCAGCCTTCTGAAGCAAACGCAAACAACAGCATTCCTACAGCATAGAAAGCCAATCCGTAATAAATACTTTTCTGCTCTCCCAGCCTGGGTGTTGTATATCTGATAAGCCCGCCCTGTACAAGACCTACCAGCAAACCTACTACTCCCAATGAGATTCCTACCATTCTTTCTGTCCAACTGAACTTATACATGGTAAAGAAACTCCAGTTACTCTGTACAGCATGGCCTGCAATATAAATTAATATCAACGAAACAATAAGACCGGAAATCTCAGGATGTTTCCCCAGAAATTTAAATGAACCTATTGGATTAGCCCGTTTCCAGTCGAATTCTCTTCTTTTATCTTTATCAAGACTTTCAGGAAGGATAAAATAACCGTAAAGGAAATTAAGTAAACATAGGCCTGCCGCAGCATAGAAAGGAACTCTTGCTCCATAATGCCCGAGAACTCCGCCCAGAACCGGCCCAATGATAAATCCAAGACCAAAGGCTGCCCCTATCAGTCCAAAATTCTTGGCACGGTCTTCATCAGTGGAAATATCGGCAATATAAGCACTGGCAGTAGTGACACTTGCTCCCGTAATCCCTGCAATGATTCTTCCTAAAAACAGCCACCAGATCGTGGGAGCCAGCGCAAGGAAAATATAATCTACTGCAAATCCGAAAAGAGAGATCAGAATGATGGGTCTTCGTCCGTATTTGTCACTGAGATTTCCGACTAACGGAGAGAATATAAATTGGGTAAATGCATAGGCAAATCCGAGCCAGCCACCATATTTTGCGGCTTCACTAATATCTGCATGAATAAGTTCCTCAATTAATTTGGGAACAACAGGAATGATGATCCCCCATCCTGTAATATCGATCAGTAAAGTAATAAATATGAAGCCTATAGCTGCTTTTTTCTTTGAATTTTCCATGATGGTGCAAAATTAATCAAATCTGAAAAATAATGATTCTAAATTATGATATGAATAGTTAATATGATTATTAAAAAAAAGTAAAGCCAACATGATCATGAATAGCTGCTCGTGATTTTTTGACTTTAACTTTAAAAAAAGGCCGTCTCTCTCGAAACGGCCCTTACTAATTTATTGTAGTTTGTATTACTTTGAAGCAAGTTCTTCTTTTGCAGAAGTGGACTTTCCATGTACCTCTTCTTCTTTTCCTGTTTTAAGGAAGTCGTAAGCAATTGCAGACGCAATAAAGATGGATGAGTAAGTACCGAATCCAATACCGATTAACATCGCAAACATGAATCCTCTCAAGTTATCTCCACCGAAAATGAAGATCGCAAGGATCACCAGAATCGTTGTAAATGAGGTGTTGAATGTTCTACCCAATGTACTTGAAATAGAGTCATCAAACAGACCTGCCAATGTTAAAGATTTTTTCTCTCTCAGGTATTCTCTAATTCTGTCGAAGATAATTACCGTATCGTTGATTGAGTAACCCAACACAGTAAGAATTGCAGCGATGAAATCCTGGTTGATCTCCATGTTGAACGGCATATATTTGTGAAGCAATGAATAGGCTCCTAAAATAATTACCGCATCGTGGAATAATGCAGCAACCGCTCCAAGAGAGAACTGCCATTTTCTAAATCTTACAAGAATATAGATGAAGATCATTGCTAATGCCGCTAATACTGCATAGATACCGTGAGTCTGGATATCATCAGCCACAGAAGGTCCTACTTTCTCAGAAGAAATGATTCCTGCGTGGTCTTTATCAGCAGATTTGAAATCTTTCAATGTCGTTCCTGCCGGTAAGTTTGATTTTAAACCTTCGAATAATTTCTGTTCGATAATCTGGTCAGCCTTTAAAGATTCATCTTCGATAAGGTAATCTGTAGAGATCTTTAATTGTTTGTTGTTTCCGAAAGTTTTAGCTTCTACAGAAGAGTTTTTACCATCTTCAGTTTTGAATAATGCTACTAATTTTTCTTCAACATCTTCAGCTTTTACATCTTTATCAAATCTAACGACATAGTTTCTACCACCGGTAAAGTCGATACCGTATTTGAAACCGTGTGTTGCGATAGAAATAATACATACAACTGTAAGAACAGCAGAAACGATGTAAGCATATTTTCTCTTTCCGATGAAATCGATCCATGTATTTCTGAACAGGTTCTTCGTTGCCGGAGTCCATACAGAAAGTCCTTTTCCTTTATTTAATCTTGAGAAGATCATTACTCTTGAAAGCAATACAGACGTGAATAATGTCATTAAGATACCGATCATCAACGTCAATGCAAAACCTTTAATAGGCCCTGTTCCGAAGAAGAACAATACAACTGCCGTTAGGAAAGTCGTAGTGTGGCCGTCAATAATCGCGTTTAATGCATGTTTGAAACCATCTTTGTAAGCTTCAAGAATACTTTTCCCGGCGAATAATTCTTCTTTGGTTCTTTCGTAAATGATAACGTTCGTATCGACCGCCACTGCCATCGTAAGAACGATACCTGCGATACCTGGAAGCGTAAGCGTAAAGTCTCCCGAATCCATAATACCGAAAATATAGAATAAGTTGATCACCATCGCAATTACCGCGTAAACCCCAGCTCCACCGTAGTAGAAAATGATATAAACAATGATAATCGCAAATGCAATGATGAACGACATTAAACCAGAATCAATAGCCTCTTGTCCTAAAGATGGACCTACAACCGTAGCCTGAACTACTTTTGCACCTGCAGGTAATTTACCGGCACCTAACACGTCTACCAGTTCTTTAGCTTCTTCCTGAGAGAAGTTACCAGAGATCTGGGTTCTACCGTTAGGGATAGCATTAACAACGTTAGGAGCTGTGTATACTCTGTTATCAAGAGTTACAGCAACTGGTTTTCCAACGTTTTTCTCGGTTAATGTTTTCCATTCTTTTGCTCCTTTAGAGTCCATCTGCATATCTACCACTACTCTGCTTAGTTCATCGTAGCTGATGTTTGCAGTTTCAACAGCACCGTCTACCGGAGCTTTTTGGTTGATGTTACCTCTGATCGCATACAATACTAAACTTTCAGTATCGGTAGCTTCAGGCTTGTAACCCCACATGAACTGTGTATATTTAATGTTAGCCGGACGTAAAGACTGACCTACTTTGCTGTTTAAGATTTTGTTTACAACAGCAGTATCGGATAATTTTACATTGGCAACACCATTTGTTCTTAATTTGTCAAGCTGTAAAAGGCTCATGAAGTTCACATTCTTTGCAACTCCCATAGAATCTCCTTTTGTAGCAACCATAGTTGTCAAAGTCTGGAAATAAGGTGCAATTTCAGGAACCTGCTGTACTTCCCAGAACTGAAGTTTTGCAGAAGTCTGAAGCATTTTCTTCACTTTATCGATGTCCTTCATACCAGGCATTTCTACAGAAATTCTCGCAGTACCAGGTACTCTCTGAACGTTTGGCTGGATCGCTCCAAGCTTATCAATTCTCGTTCTGATTACCTCGAAAGCGGTTCCTACAGATGCATCGATTTTTCTTTTAACAATGCTTTTCACCTGATCATCAGGTGTATTGTACTTCACTTCAGTAAGCGTTGTGTTTCCGAAAATTTCGGGATCTGCCAACTTCAGGTTGGTACCTTTAGCTTTGTTAATTACATCGAACTGCTCGAAGAAGTTGTCGATGTAAGGTTTGGTAGAATTCTTCTGTGCTTCATCAGTTTTGTTTAAAGCCTCAATAAGAACAGGATTTGTAGAATAATTAGTTAAATCATTCACAAGATCTCTTTGGTTAATTTCCAAAAGAACGTTGATCCCTCCTTTCAGGTCAAGACCAAGTTTCATTTCCTTGTCTTTGGCTTTAGTGTAATAAAGTTTTGTGAATCCTAAGTTCAAAGTATCCTTAGAAAGTCTTGCGATTTCTTTCTGATACTTCTCCGGATTGTCTCCTGCAAAAGCAGTCGCCTGCTTTTCAATTTTGCTGGCGTACCATGTTGGTAATAGCTCGTTTAAGCAAATCAACCCTAGTACAATAGC
The DNA here is from genome assembly GCF_003182335.1 of Chryseobacterium sp. AG844. Taxonomy (NCBI): domain Bacteria; kingdom Pseudomonadati; phylum Bacteroidota; class Flavobacteriia; order Flavobacteriales; family Weeksellaceae; genus Chryseobacterium; species Chryseobacterium sp. AG844. The sequence continues at coordinate 62,978 of NZ_QGTV01000021.1, forward strand.
GACAATTGTAATAAGTCCTTTTCCTTGCATTTTGTTATAACTACGTTAAATTAAGTCGGCAAATATAATGATTTTCTTGTATTTTATGAATTTTTAACAACAGAAATGGTTTATTTCCAGATATATTGGTGTGGTGATTTCTATTTAAGATTTAACAATTTTTTCATGCTATCATAATGAAGTCTTCAAAATCGATTGGTATAAAATTTTCATTTACTTTTCCAACACACTAACTCTCAAAATATTATGAAAAAATTACTTTTTTGCATCAGTGTTTTTTCTTCCTTAATTGTTAATTCTCAAAGCATTAATTTGGAAGAATTTGCCACAGGACTTACGAGTCCTGTAGAGATTACGAATGCCAATGACAGCCGTCTTTTTGTGGTTCAACAGAACGGTATCATTAAAATTATTCAACCCAATGGGACAATTAACGCTACCAATTTCCTCAATATCGGAACAAAGATCATTTTTGGCGGCGAAAGAGGTCTTCTCGGCCTTGCATTTCATCCTCAATACTCTGCTAACGGGTATTTTTTTGTGTACTACAACAACCCTTCGGGGAATATTATTGTTGCAAGATACAGTGTGAGTTCTACAGACCCAAACGTAGCAGATCCTGCTTCTGAAAAAATTCTGCTGAACATTCCCAAACCATTCGACAATCATAACGGAGGAAGTATTCATTTCGCTCCTGACGGAAAACTCTGGATTATCACCGGAGACGGAGGAAGCGGTGGTGACCCGAATAACAATGCTCAAAACAAAAATTCGCTGCTGGGGAAAATGTTGAGAATAGATGTAGATGCTACAGGCCCCTATAACATTCCTCCTGACAATCCTTTTGCAGGAGCCGGAGTGGATGGTGCAGACGAGATCTGGGCATACGGACTCAGAAATGCCTGGAAGTTTTCGTTTGATCTGACAACAGGAAACGCCATGATTGCAGATGTTGGCCAGGGAGCCATAGAAGAAATCAACAAAATGCCCATTACTACAGCCGGATTAAATTATGGCTGGCGATGTTATGAAGGGAATAATGCGTACAATACTGCAGGATGTGCCGCACAGTCCACCATGACCTTCCCTGTTGCCGTATACGACCATTCCGGTGGCAAATGTTCCATCACGGGCGGGTATGTCTACAGAGGAACGCAGTACCCGTCACTTCAGGGAAAATATTTTTTTGCCGATTACTGCTCTACCCAGATCGGAATTCTGGATAGCAATAATGCCATCACATGGACAACTCCTTATTCCGGAAATAACTTTTCCACTTTCGGAGAAGATTACCAAAAAGGATTGTACGTAGCTGCCGTAAACAGTGGAAAGATTTTTAAAGTAACCACAGGTACTTTGGGAACCCAGGAAAGTAGTCCGGGAACCATAAAAGTTTATCCAAATCCGGCTTCCAAAGAAGTTTTCATTGATGGGGTGAAAGATAAAAAAGCAACCCTGGAAATCATCAGTGCAGAGGGAAGAAAAGTGATGGAAACGGATCAGATTATTAATGGCAAAGGAATTAATATTTCAGGGATTCCTGCCGGAGTGTATTATATTAATCTGAAATCCGGGGAACTGAAATCATATAGTCAGAAATTGATTATCAAATAGTAATAGCAGGTTTTAAGCGCAGACGAAACGCTAAGGTTTTTACATTCTATGAAAAAGGATCGCAAAGGCTTTTCACTAAGCAAAAAGCATTGGATATTTCATAAACCATTAAGAAGGATTAAGCAGTAAAGCATCGTTAAGTTAAGATAAATCATTCTATTTTTAAGCTTAAAGCGAAGCTCATCTTAATACTCTAAACACCTTACTACAATCTTAATGTTTCAAAAAAGTTTAAACAAGTTCAAAATAAGCCCACGGGTCAATAAAAAAGCGGTTCAGAACTGAACCGCTTTTCCTTATATTGTCATGGAGAAAATCCTTGTTTCAGGTTTATTTCTCATCATTCTCAGGTCAAAAACCATGGCTACATTCCTTGTGAATGCTCTTCCGGCTTCTGTGATTTTAACTTCAGTTCCATTGATCTCAACCAAACCGTCATTTTCCATCTCTTTCAGCATTTCCAGTGCATTTTCAAGCTCAGGGAAAGAGTTGTTGATATCAAAAGTGGTTTCAAGCTGGCACATCAGATTCAGAATATGCCTTCTTACCGTAAGATCCTCTTCGCTCAGAACATGTCCTTTTACTACAGGAATTTCACCTTCTTCAACCATTTTCTGGTATTCTTCCACTGTTTTTATATTCTGGGCAAAAGCATACCATGAATCCGAAATAGCAGACATTCCAAGTCCTACCATCAGCTGGGTTTTGCTTGATGTATATCCCATGAAATTTCTGTGAAGTTTTTTATGAATCAGAGACTGATACAGATCATCATGCTCAAGAGAGAAGTGATCCATCCCAACCTCAATATATCCTAAATCCTGAAGAAGCTTTTTCCCATCTTCATACAAACGGCGTTTTTCTTCACCGCTTGGAAGATCATTTTCATCAAATCCTCTTTGTCCGACACCTTTCACCCATGGAACGTGGGCGTAAGAATAAAATGCAAGTCTATCCGGCTTCAGTTCCATTGTTTTTCTGATGGTATGTTCCATTGCTTCCCAATTCTGGTGTGGCAATCCGAAAACCAGATCATGGCTGATTCCTCTGTACCCTATTTCCTTTGCCCATTCTGTAACGTTTTTCACATTTTCAAAAGGCTGGATTCTGTTGATGGCTTTCTGAACTTTAGGATCGTAATCCTGAACTCCAAAGCTCACTCTTCTGAAACCAAGGTCGTATAAAGTCTGAAGATGTTCTTTCGTTGTATTGTTTGGATGTCCCTCGAAAGAAAATTCAGGATGCTCTGCAATATCCACTGATGAAAAGATCCCTTCCAGCAATGTTCTTAAATTTTCAGGTGAGAAGAACGTGGGTGTTCCTCCTCCAAGGTGCAATTCTTTCAGTTTAGGTCTTTCAGTGAAAAGATCAAGATATAATTTCCATTCTTTTAAAACACTTTCAAGATAAGGAACTTCAACACTGTGCTGTTTGGTGATACGCTTATGGCATGCACAAAACGTACACAATGCCTCACAAAAAGGCAAATGGATATAAATAGAAATTCCCTCCTCTGCATTGCTTTCATGAAAAGACCTGATTACGGTTTCCTTCCATTTTTCCGGTGAAAATGTTGATTCATCCCAATACGGAACGGTAGGATAAGAAGTGTAACGCGGTCCGGGAATATTATACTTATCTATTAAAGAGTTCATTGTGAAAATTAAATTTTATAAGGGTATGAAATTTAACATAATTAAAATTCATCTTACAAAATTAACCATTAGTTATGAATTTTAACCTATGAATTATATTAGGTTCTATTTTATAATGAGTCTAAATACGTATGATCAGGCTTTTGGCCAATAGTGATAAATTCTATTCCTGATATTTAAAATTTTAATTTCATCACCGCAATTTTGCTATTTCCTGCAAGAACCACTTTATTAGCATCAATCCACTGGCAGACAAAGAATCCTTTTTCGTCAGAAATCTTTTTCCAGGTCTTCCCAAAATCTGAAGAATAGCTGATATGTTTATCTCCTACGGCAATGATTTCTTTTCCTTTTGATCCCGGTTTAATTTTCACACAGGTTGTATATCCTGCGTTCTGCCCTGAAGCCTGAATCTGCCAGGTCTCGCCGGCATCAGTTGTGGTTGCGATATTATTGATATTAGCATCCTGTTTGGTATAATCTCCTCCTACTGCTATTCCGAAACGGTCTTCATAAAAATCGATGGAATACATTCCCTGAGAAGATTCTCCTTGTATGATTGGGGTATTGAACACTTCTATTTTATCATCTTTCAGGTTCATTCTTAAGATTCTTGAAGCTTTTCCTCCAGTCGCAATCCATAAGTATTTTTTAGAGGATGAAATATTGGTATTGCTGGCGGCAAAAGCAGCTTCGCCATCATTTAACGTTACATTATTTTTAAACATGTTCCATTTCCCATCCTTATATACTGCCAGTTTCAGCAGGTGATCTTTATCTGCGTCACTGAAGGTATAGGCAAGTTTATCATTCACAAAATGCAAAGCATCATAAAACGCTGTTTTTGCAGTATCTTTAAAAATCACCTGTGATTTCAGATCTTTTTTATCAATTTTGAAAAAACGTGCAGGACTTTCAATATTGATTGCATAGAAAGAAGTTTTATTCTGTCCTAGTGTTCTGAACTGAAGTTTTTCTTCAGATAGCCTGACCTGTTTCTGGTTTTTATAGTCTTTAAGATCTACAAACCCGAATTTGGAATCCGTACCGCTGTACCAGACCTTGTTATCATATAATTCCAGCGCTCTGATACTGATTTTATCGTTAAGAATGGTTTCAAGGCTTTCCACCTGCTGGGAAAACGCGGTAAGACCTACGGATAGGAATACAATGGAAAAAAGTTTTTTCATATACTGATATTGGGACAAAAAAAACCGCCGAAGCGGTTTATATTATTATTAATCCTGATTCTGATATTTTTCAGGGTTGTTAAGTTTACTGTTTGATTTTCCGTAAAGGAAGTATACCAAACCTCCTAAGAATAACCATACTGCAGAAAGTTCCAATGCATGGGCACTTAGGTTAAAAATCAAATATAGGTTGATAATTACTCCTAATGCCACTACGATTTTATAAGCAGGAACTTTGAAAGGTCTGATCAGATTAGGTTCTTTCTTTCTCATTACCCAAACTGCGATACAAACCAGTGTAAATGCAAACAGGGTTCCGAAACTTGTCATATCTGCCAATGTAGAAATTGGTGTAAATGCAGCGATTAAAGCTACTACAATTCCTAACAGGATAATTCCTTTGTAAGGTGTTTTTGTTTTTGGGTGAAGCTGTCCGAAGAATTTAGGAATCAACCCGTCTTTTGCCATACCGATGAAGATTCTGGACTGCCCCATCATCATTACCATTACAACAGAAATCAACCCTACGGTAGCAGCAATCGTTACGATATTACTCGCCCAGTGCTTTCCTGCAATTTCAAAAGCATACGCAACAGGCGCTTTGATGGCATCCGGATATCTTCCTTCAGGATTAAAGTCTGTATAATGCATCATCCCTGTCAATACAAGAGATACACAGATATACAATGCTGTACAGATCAATAGTGAAGCGATGATGGCGAAAGGTACATCTTTTTTAGGGTTAATAGCTTCTCCAGCCTGTGTAGAAACAGCATCAAAACCGATATAAGCAAAGAAAATAGCTGCTGCTCCGGAAATGATCCCTTTAATACCATATGCCGAGACCATATCGCCCTCGGAATTCTTGATCTTTATCGGATCCGGAATAAAAGGCTTCCAGTTTTTAACCCCATCTACAGCGTTATAAAGATCTGTATTTGAGAAGATGATATATACTCCGGCGATAATTACAAAGATAACCGCTGAAGTTTTCATTAAAACGATCAGGTTATTCGCTCCTGCTGCCTCTTTAGTTCCTTTTACCAATAATGCAGTAATCAAAAGAACAAGAATAAATGCAGGCAGGTTCATTGAAAAACCATCTCCTGTATAACTTGCCGGGTCTGATGTCAGATAGGCAGGCAAATGAATATTAAAAATCTTCAAAAATTTATTAAAATAACCGGACCAACTCACGGAGACGGCCATACTCGCCATCGCGTACTCGAGGATGAGACACCATCCCATGGCCCATGCAAAAATTTCTCCTACTGTTCCATATGCATAAGCATAAGCTGAACCCTCTACAGGAATAATGGATGCAAACTCTGCATAGCATAATGCAGCAAAAACGCAGGCGATCCCTGCAATGATAAAGGAAATGGCAAGTGCTGGTCCTGCGTGATAATAGGCTCCTGTTCCTGTAAGAACAAAGATTCCACCACCGATGATAGCACCTACTCCAATTGCTGTTAAACTCCATTTTCCAAGGACTTTTTTCAGCTCACTTTTCTTCATATCTGCCTCATAGGCACTTAGTGGCTTTTTAACCCAAATTTTCGACATGTTTTTTTATTTATTAAGGATTTACGAAAATATAAAAAATTTAGAAACTCTCACGTTAATCGTTAAAATTTCATCATTTATTTTACATTAAAGACTTTAAAAACCTGACCAGCACCTTATTCATAGTATTCTACAGACATGAAGTTTTCCTGTTCTGATTTTGATCCACAAAATCAGAAAGTCAGTAATAATACAAATATGCCGTAATCCGTAGTTTTATAAAAAAAATATTTGTAAGGATAAATAATGACGTTTATAGTTAAAAAACTACAGCGATTTGATGATGATCTGACAATTGCTTTAGAATCAGAAAAAATAGATTTTCTGATTAGGTATCACTTCCCCGTTGATTTTTCAAAAAGCCGGAAATTTTACCAGAACTTTATTATTAATAAATAACAGGAAACTTCTTAAAAGCAAAATTTCTTTATTTTTGATACTATGAATTTATATGATCTTTTCATAAAGCCTTATGAAGGTTATGATACTTTACAGATTATGCTGGAAACGTCGGGCGCCGTCCTTGGAACTCTGAGTGTTTATTTTTCGATTAAAAAAAATATCTGGGTATACCCTACCGGTATTGTTTCTACGCTGATCTATGTTTATATTCTTTTCAACTTCGGCTTACTCGGAGACTGCCTGATCAACGTTTATTATACTGTAATGAGTATCTACGGATGGATTTTATGGGCAAAAAATTCTGATGATCATATTCACGTCGATGTTAGCTGGGCCACCAGAAAGGAATGGATCTATGCCAGCATCCTTTTTATACTGAGCCTGGCACTTGTTACCCTTATCTATTATTATAAACCTTATATTGATCATCAGTTTTCGATGGAAGGAACCAGTTTTGGATTGTATCATCTGGATTGGGCCAACTGGATGGATGTTTTTACAACTTCAATATTTTTAGTGGGCATGTGGTTGATGGCCAAACAGCGCATTGAAAGCTGGATTTTCTGGATTATCGGAGATTTGATTTGCATCCCTATGATGATTTTTAAGGGACTTGGAATCACTTCGGTTCAATATTTGGTATTTACTATAATGGCGATCTTAGGATACGTCAATTGGAAAAAAAGTTTTAAAGAAAAAAAAGTACAATAAAGTCATGAAAAATTTATTTAAAATAGCATTCAGTATTTTTGCTATTACCAGTTTAACCTCTTGTTTAGCATATACCGACGGATACGGAAGCAACGGAAGCTATGGGTATGGAGATCCGTATTATAACAACGGGTATTACTATGCTCCGTCAGGATATTACGGAAGTGGCGGATATTGGGGTAATGATGGCTACTATTATAGAAACAATATTAATTATTACTATGATAATGGTATTCCTTATTACTATGATAGCTATAATAACTCCAGAAGAAAAGTATACGTAGAAAGAAGATCTTCTTCATCTTCGAGACCTGAAAACGGATTCCAGAATACGCGTACAACTAACAGTAACGGTTCATACAACAATAACGGAGGATTTAATAACAACAGAAACTCCAACAGCAACAGCGGATTCAGAAACCAGAATAATGGTAATCAAAACAATCAGGGTAACCAAAATAACAGCGGGTTCAGAAATTCCAATGGTAACAGCGGATTCAGAAACCAAAACAATGGTAATCAGAACAGCCAGAGAAACCAGAATAACAGCGGGTTCAGAAACTCCAATGGTAACAGCGGCAGATCAGAATCTTCCGGCGGTGGATTCAGGAATAGTTCAGGCAGCCAAAGCAGCAGTTCAAACAGACAGCAGAGCAGCGGAGGCGGCTTTAGATAAAACGATTATAAATAAGAAAACGAACAGCTAACACTGTTCGTTTTTTATTTTAAATATAGTAATTTTGCTTCTTCATTTAACAAAAAAATATGGAATTTTATAAATATCAGGGAACAGGGAATGATTTTGTAATGGTAGATAACCGGGATCTGCAGTTTACCAAAGATAAAGACAGTATTGAAAAATTATGCGACAGACGTTTCGGAATAGGTGCTGACGGTCTTATTCTTTTGGAAAACGATCCTCATTATGACTTCAGAATGGTGTACTACAATTCTGATGGCGGAGAAAGTACGATGTGTGGAAACGGAGGTAGATGCCTTGTCGCTTTTGCTTTTTTTCTTGACATCTTTGAAGACAAATGCAAATTCATTGCGACAGATGGTGAACATGAAGCTGAAATCCATAACGGAATCATTAAATTAAAAATGATTAATGTAGACACCGTTTCACAGGACGGAAATGACTTTGTTCTGAATACCGGATCTCCACACTACGTAAAATATGTAGACAATCTGAAAGATTACGACGTTTATGACGTAGGATATGGCATCAGAAATTCTGAAAAATATAAAGAAAAAGGAATCAATGTGAATTTTGTAGAAAAAATTTCAGATAATGAAATTTTTGTAAGAACCTATGAACGAGGCGTTGAGGACGAAACTTACAGTTGTGGAACAGGAGTTACAGCTTCCGCTTTAACTTTTCTGCAAAAACATAATCTAACCTCTGTAAAAGTTAAAACTTTAGGCGGAAACCTTAAGGTATATGCTGAAAAAAGTGGTGATGCATTCCAGAATATTTGGCTGGAAGGTCCTGCAAAGCAAGTTTTTAGAGGTAAAACAGATCTTCTTTAAAACAAAAAACTTTTAATCAACATTTAAGAATGAAAAAAGCTATTCTCATTATCATTCTGCTGGTTTTTGTAGTGGCAGGATTTTTTGGTTTGAGATTTTATAATAAATATTTAGGAAACAACGTAGAAAAAGATGGTTATGTTCTGATTCCTCATAGAGCAGGTTTTAAACAGATCCTGGATTCTATTGCTCCTTATATTAAAGACAGGGAATCTTTTGAAGCTGTGGCTAAAGAAAAAGGTCTTGATACCAATTTCAAAGCAGGACGTTATCACATCCAGAGCGGAACAGGCAATAAAAACCTTGTCAATATGATCAAAGCAGGTAACCAGACAGCCAACTCTTACAGAATCGGGGATTTTGGAGATATGTATCAGATGATTGGTAAGGTGACCAAAAAAACGGAAATTGATTCATTACATTTTGTGAATGATCTGGATGCCGTGGCACAGGAGAAAGGCTATAAAAATGTTGAAGATTTAAAAAAATATTTTTTCATCGATACGTATAATTTTTTCTGGACAGTAAGTCCGAGAGAATTTTTTGCGAAGTTCGAAAATCAGTATAATGATTTCTGGACGAGTGAAAGAAAGAACAAGGAGCAGCAGTCCGGTCTTACAAGAGATCAGATCTATGCTTTAGCTTCCATTGTTTATAAAGAATCAGGAGGGAAAAAGGATGAAATGAAAACCATTGCAGGATTATATTTAAACCGTTACAGAAAAGGAATGAAGCTTCAGTCCGATCCTACGGTAATCTATGCGATTAATAAACAGACCAATTTTAAAGAACCTATAAAAAGAGTATTATATAAGCATTTATCGACACCTTCACCTTATAACACTTATGCCAATGCAGGTATTCCTCCGGGCCCCATCTGTGTAGTGGATAAAAACTCAATAGATGCTGTTTTAAATGCTGAAAACAACAATTATATATTTATGTGTGCTGATCCGGCAAGATTCGGATACCACAAGTTTACGGCAAGTGCAGAAGAACATGCTGTAAATGCGAAGGCTTATCAGGATTGGCTTAACTCGAAAAATATAAAATAAGCTTAGAAAAAGCACCAGGAAACTTATACAGTTAGAAAACAACAAACAACCATAATGTTTTGGCTATCAAATTGATATGGATATTCAAAATATTAAGGGTTATTCTTTCACGATCTTATACAAAAAAATAACCTATGAAGAATAAGACAGAAATTGTCACTATTTTCACCAGAAAAACTTTAGGACTTACATTAGTACTTTCAGCGGCAGCAATGGCTTTTGCACAGGAGAAGGCTGGAGTTTCGGGAATCATTGTCAACAAAAAAAATCAACCCGTTCCTTACGCTTCTGTAACTTTCAGCAATAAGACCAACAAAACTTTAAGTGATGCGGTGCTGACTGATGAAAAAGGACAGTATCAGCTGCAACTTATGCCCGGCGATTACGAAATTACAGTAGAAGCCATTGATTACAAAAAAAGTGTAGTCAGCAAAAATATTGCAACAGCAGGTAACATCGGTGCATTATCTATTGAAGCAGAGCCCTCTTCTACGGTTGATGGCAAAACAAAAGAAATTCAGGGTGTTGTTATTACTGCTTCAGCAGCCAAAGCTTATAAAGTAGAGCTTGACAAGAAAACATATGATCCTTCACAGGACATTGTGAGCAAAGGAGGAAATCTTCAGGATGTTTTAACCAATGTTCCTTCAGTGTCTGTAGATACGGACGGAACAGTTTCTATGAGAGGAAGTACCAATGTGAAATTTCTGATCAATGGAAAGCCTTCTGCCCTTCTTGGAATAGATGACGGCGCTAATGCATTGCAGAGTATTCCGGCTGACCAGATTGAAAGAATTGAAGTAATTACCAATCCTTCTTCTAAATTTGAAGCAAGCGGAACATCCGGTATCCTGAATATCATCCTTAAAAAGAACAAAAAGGTAGGATTTAATGGTAGTGTGGTAGGGTCACTGGGATATTTTCCAAGAACATCCCTTAATACGAACCTTAGCTGGAGAAAAAACAACTGGACCTGGTTCCTGAATGGTGGCGGCGGTTACACGGAAAACAAGACGAAGAATAATTCGGAAACAACCTATCACAATCTCACATTTCCCAATGTGATTCCTTTCCAGCAGCCTAATGATGTTCTTGAACATCAATTGCAAAACTCCGAGAATAAAACGTATAATAAAAATTATAATGTAAGTGCAGGTTTTGTCTATGATTTATCTGATAAGACTTCAATCAATTTTACGGGATTGGTAAGAACATTTGAAGGAGACGGAAATGAACTTCTTGATACATATGACAGTTTTTACAGGTTTTTCAGAGATTCACCGGATGCAAGTACTACAGCAGGAAAATGGAATTTATTAAATCCGTATGGAAGGAGAGATTCTAAAAGCGTCTTCAATAACCTTGCTTTCCAAGGAGATCTGGGATTAGATCACAAATTTGATGATAACGGGCAAAATTTATCCGTATCATTAAGTCTGCAAAGAAACAGAAGTAACAATAATGCGGATATTCTGGAAATATACGACCTTCGTCCTGATGTACAGGATATTACCAGAAGATATTCACTAAGTAAAACAATCATTGGTAAAGCTGACTATGAGCTGCCAATAGGAGAACAATCCAAGCTTGAAGCAGGATACAGATTGGATGTGAATGATAATACTTACGATAATTTTGTAAGCAGTACTTCCAACAATCCTTTTATTCCAAGCTACAATAACAATACAGATTATAAAGAAGTATTCAATGCTTTCTATCTGCAATTTAAGAGTAAAATCGGTGAAAAATTTGCTTATCAGCTCGGTTTAAGAGATGAACTTTCCAATGTAAAGATCAATTACATCAATCAAAATCCTAATGATCCGCAATTAAATAAAACAAAAAACTACAACAATTTATTTCCAAGTGTATTCTTAAGCTATGACGTATCTAAAAATAATCAGATTTTGCTTAATTATTCCCGTAGAATAGACAGACCAAGGTCATTCTTTATGGTTCCTTTCCCGAATTACAGCAACAGCCAGAATATTTTTGAAGGAAACATAGACCTGAATCCATCGTACGTAGATTCATTTGAAGTAGGATATAATATTACCCGAAAAAAATTCACGGTTAATCCTACCCTATACTACAGACACGCCACTGATGATACCAAAATGCTGGTATACAGACCTGATGAAAGCCTGGGTGTATTTTATACAAAACCAATCAACTTAGGAAATGATGACCGTTATGGATTGGATCTGAACTTTACTTATGATCCATTTGCATGGTTGAAAATCATGGGAAGTCTGGATATGTTCGGATATAAAACAAGTGGAATTGCTTATTACGATGCCATTGATAAAAATAAGCTGCAGCAAACCCGCAATATGGATTTCACAGGAAACGGATTTTCTACCAGAGCACGTCTTAATACCACATTTAAGCTTGACAAAACTTTAAGTGTACAATTACAGGGATTCTATAGAGGAGCACAGAAAACGGCCAGCCAGAATACAGAGGATATGTATGCTCTGAATCTTGGTGCCTCCAAGACGATCTGGAAAGGAGATGGAACAATTTCCTTCAATATCCAGGATATATTCAATACAAGAAGCAGAGAAATATTCAGTTTCAATGATGATTATACACGAAGAAACTATATGCAGTGGCAGCCAAGACAGTTTGCTATTTCCTTAACTTACAGATTTAAGCAGGGAGAAAAAATCGAACAGCCTAAAAAGAAAAAGGATATCAATTCCAATGCAGCAGGTGATGACCAGCAAGGCGGCCCAATGTAATACAACAAAAATCCCGAAAGTAACTTTCGGGATTTTTTATTGTTTGTCTCGTCCTGAAAAAGGTTGACTAAAAAACCATAAAATTAGTCATCCTTATGAATCTAAAAAAAACATCGTCCCCTGTCCAAGAATACAGTGAGGCATTCAAACGACAAGTTGTCTCTGAATATGAACGGGGATTATATACAAAATCCCAATTGCAAACTCGATACAAT